>NZ_JAUBOR010000001.1:139431-288457 GCF_036700305.1 Microcoleus sp. Z1_A1 | reverse complement strand
AATATCCCGTACAACTGCCCAATAAAATTATCATGAGTATCAGCCATAAGGGATGCCTAATCCCCCTCGGATGTCGGTGGTCAGGTACTGATTTAATTGCTTCAATTAAATTCATTGTTGATGCACGGCTTAGGATAGTCGAGCGCGAGCGGACGATCATCCGATCGCGCTCGACTATTATAATTTACTTGGGGACAATTAATCCACCCTGCTTACTAAGGGGGGTTAGGGGGGATCTGATTGTATGGAAACTCACCAAAAATGGGTATTACCCTTACTTAGTATTAGTAGATTTCCCTGTAACGCTTGCTCAGAAAATGCCCAATTATGTTAAATATCAAAGTCATCAACACTAGGGTAAGCCCCGCCACAAAAATTGTTTGATACTCTAAGCTGGCGTGCGGCAAGTCGCCGAGACTAACTTGCACGATATAAGAAGCAATTGTAGCACCGGGTTCCATTGGATTCCAGGTATAACTCGGCTGCAAACCAGAGGCGATCGCGGGGACCATTGTAAGGCCCACAGCGCGAGAAATTGCCAAAATGTAAGAAGCAGAAATTCCCGAAAGTGCAGCGGGAAAAACTACCGACGTTGCTGTTTGAAATCGTGTTGCTCCCATTGCATAAGCGCCTTCCTTGAGATATACTGGCACAGCTCGCATTGCATCTTCGCCGATCGAACTAATGAAGGGTACAATCATAATACCCACCACCAATCCAGCGCTCAACATATTGAATCCCGGTAAATCCGGCAGCACTATTTGCAACATCGGGGTTACAAATAAGAAGGCAAAGTAACCGTAGATTACTGTGGGAACTCCCGCCAGCAATTCCAACGCTGGCTTCATCACCTCGCGCACCCGACTGTCAGCAAATTCGCTCAGGTAAATCGCAATGATTGTACCCATAGGAATTGCCACCATCATTGAAACTCCCGCAATTACCAAAGTACCCGAAACTAGGGGCAAAATCCCGTAGCGAGGCTCGGAAAATAGGGGAGTCCATTCTGTACTCGTGAGAAATTCCACCAAAGAAACTTGTTGGAAGAAACCCAAGGACTCCGAAACTAGGATGTAAAGAATAGCGAAAGTAGTTACTACTGAGGAAAAGGCTGCGAGGAACAGCAAAAAAGCGATCGCACCTTCGCGCAAATCCCTCACTAGCTTTGGGGAAAACGCGGCTTGTTTGGATAATTTCAGTGATTTTTGAGCCATTAGTTATCAAGAGTTATTGGTTATTAGTCATTAGCGATCGGTCATTAGTAGTGACTCTCGGATTGGCACCCCGAAATATTGATATAATTTTTGTAAGTAAATGCAGCGCCACGATCGGGATTTACGCCAGTAACTAATGACTGCTGACTAAATAAATACCGATAAACTTGCTATCTGGCTTCGCGCTTCAACATTTCCTCAATCGTCAAACCTACAGCTTCTTCGCCACCGAAAATAGTACCTACACGACGCTTGGTAAAATGACCCATAGCAGTTGTATAAGCCTGTGGAGGTAGAGCTACGTACTTGACATCGCGCGCTAGTTTAGCACCGTTCTTGATATAGTATTCGACAAACTGCTTCACTTCCGGTTTATCTGCCGACTTGGCATTAACGTAGATGAACAGAGGACGGGATAGCGGTTGATAAGAGCCATTTTGCACTGTCTGTGCAGAAGGCAATACAGGTCCTCTACCACCATTAATTGCCACTGATTTGAGCTTGCCCTTATTTGCTTCGTAATAAGCGTAGCCAAAGTAACCTATGGCATTTTTGTCGCGAGAAACACCGTTGACTAACACGTTGTCGTCTTCGCTGGCAGTGTAGTCGCCCCGGCTAGATTTAGATTTACCGACGATCGCTTCAGTAAAATAGTCAAAAGTTCCAGAAGCCGTACCAGCACCAAAAAGCTTCAGGGGTGCGTTGGGAAATCCTGCCCGAATTTGGTTCCAGTTATTGATTTTACCCTGAGCTCCGGGTTCCCACATTTTCTTGAGTTCGGCAACTGTCAAGTTTTGCGCCCAGGTATTTTGGTTGTTAACCACCACTGTCAGAGCGTCATAAGCCACGGGGAGTTCTATATATCTAATCCCAGCTTGAGCGCAGGCTTGTATCTCCGCTTTCAAAATCGGTCGGGAAGCGTTGGAAATGTCAGTTTCACCGCGGCAGAATTTTTTGAAGCCCCCACCCGTACCGGAGACGCCCACGGTAACTTGTATGCCTCTGTTGGTTTTTTGGAACTCTTCGGCGACAGCTTCGGTAATCGGGTAGACTGTGCTGGAACCGTCGATTTTAATTATTCTTTGTCCTTGAGCCTGAATCGCTGGGACTGACATACCGATCGCCGCAGCTACAAATGCCGATGCACCGGCCATTGTCCAGCCGTTAAGCTTAAATTTCATCAAATTGAGCGCCATATAATTTGATCCTGTGCGTTAAGTATGATGAGCAGCGAATCCTATAGGAGGATAACAGTCGATCTTTAAATTTTGAATTAATTTAGATTATGAACAGTTTAAATTTTTCCCACGAACTGAGATAATGGACTGTTGAACCAATCTTTTGATGACTATAAAATTGATCGGGAAAAAGCTTAAACTAGAAACGGCAGCGACAATTGTTTTTTTAAATAGGCATCTCCAGAAAAGCCAGTTTTGAACAGGCAGGATGCCTGTTCCACAAGAATTATTGGAGATGTCTAATGTGCGATTTGCGATCGTCTTGAAAACTTTGTAAGGTTTTTTGCAAAAATGTCTTCACCACTTCTGAAGCGAGAGTTAGGTGTTTTCGGCGCAACTCTCATGGGCCTGGGCTCAATCCTCGGTACCGGAGTATTTGTGAGTATCGGCATTGCGGCGGAAGTTGCTGGGCCGGGAGTGATTTTGGCTGTAGCTATTGCAGCTTTTGTTGCTGTTTGCAATGGCCTTAACAGCGCTCAATTAGCAGCAAATCATCCTGTTAGCGGCGGTACTTATGAATATGGCTACAAATATCTCAATCCTTGGCTGGGTTTCACTGCCGGCTGGATGTTTTTGTTGGCGAAAACGGCTTCTGCGGCTACTGCTGCTTTAGGTTTTGCGGGGTATTTTTTAAATGCAGTTGGTGTAGCCGATCGCACTTACCTGATCCTAACAGCTTTAGTCGCCCTCGCCGCCATCACTTTAATTGTATTGACGGGAATTAGGCGATCGAATATTGCCAATACTGCCATAGTCTCAGTTACACTCCTATCCTTAGCGGTGTTTGTTGCTGTCGGTTTGCCAGAGGTAAGGTGGGAAATGGCCACCGTACAGAATCATAGCTCGATCGGCTCCATCTTCCAGGCCACCGCCCTGATGTTTGTCGCTTATAGCGGTTACGCCCGCATCGCCACAATGAGCGAGGAAGTGCGGGAACCGAGGGAAACCATTCCCAAAGCCATAATTTTCACTTTGGTGCTGACAATGCTGCTTTACGTCGGGGTAGCAGTAGTTGTCGCGGGCGCGGGGGGAGCCGATAAATTGTCTTTACAACCAGGCGGCACGACTGCACCCTTGGAAGTCATCGCCCGCAGTTTCCGAATTCCGGGAGTTTCTCAACTGCTAGCCGTCGGCGCAATTACCGCTATGTTGGGAGTCTTGCTGAACTTAATTTTAGGGCTGTCGCGCATCTGGCTGGCGATGGGGCGGCGCTTGGATATGCCCAGAGTCTTGGCGCGGCTGAATCCAGAGGGGACAACTCCCTACGTGGCTGTGGTGGTTGTGGAAGTTACGATCGCACTTTTAATCCTCGTCGGCGATGTCAAAACCACTTGGTCATTCAGTGCTTTTAGCATTTTGATATATTACGCTATCACCAACCTCGCCGCCCTGCAACTTTCCCCCGCCGAAAGACTTTATCCGCAGTGGTTGGCTTGGGTGGGTTTGGGGAATTGTCTGTTTCTGGCTTTTTGGGTGGAGAGGCAAATTTGGCTGACAGGATTGGCATTAATTGTCGCCGGTTTAATTTGGCGGGCGATCGTCCGACTCCCGGCGAAAAACTAGAATTGTGATAAATTGAAACAGCATCCCGCATTGTAGAGGGCCATGCCCGATCGAACCTCCGAGCTTGCGACTCAAGAATCCCTCGCATTCAGCGCCATCAGTCGCTATATAGCTCAAACCCTAATTACCATTCAGGAAAAGCATCCCGAATGGATAACTGAAAAATACAGGAAAACCCCCTGGGCCAAACCTGATTTTCAGTCAGTTTTGATTGGAAAATTGACAAAAAGTTTCACAGTAGCCAGCGATACAGATTCCCTGGTGCTGAGTGCGAAAAAATACCTACAAATTCTGCTGATTCCAGAATTCGTTAATTCACCTCAATTCAGTAAATTATGTGCCAAAATTCAGCAGCTAGCCCAATCTCAAACAGCACCAGCTAAATCACAAAACTCAGTTTCGTCAGAACCTCCAACTTCAACAGCCAATCAACCAGCCCCGCTTCCTAGCGGCATTGCTATCTTGCTGCTAGATGTCGAAAACTTGCAACTCACCATCGAAACCGAAAAATTCCTAGAGGGAATTTGCCACTATCCCATCCAAATCAAAGTTGCCTTTGCCAACTGGCGCAGCATGGGCAAAAAAGATGCCGAATTTCACCAGCGTGGCTATCAACTAATTCACGTCCCCCCCGGCAAAGACAGCGCCGACTTAAAAATGGCTACAGTCGGCGCATCGATTTTCGTACATTATCCCACAGCCAAAGAGATTTTTGTCTGTTCGTCCGATCGCGCCCTCACTCACCTCAGCAACACACTGCAAGCCCACGGACTAACCGTATTTCAAGTCCGCAAACAAATAGATAAAATCCTAGTTTTAAACAGCAAAACCGGACAATTGGAAACCCATTCCCTAGTAACCACACCGGAAATAACCCCCCTAGAACAATTAGTTATTCAGCTCAAAGAATTAATCAAAAAAGAGCAAAAGCGTACCTCAACTCAGTGGATAAAACTTTCTACAGTTTCAGCTTTATTTAAGGAAAATTACGGCTTAGTCCTCAATCAAGTTGTTGCCCATCATTTGCTTGGTACTAAAACCAGGGATATATTTGTCAAATATCCCACCGATTTTGTCCTCCACAAACCCTCAGAAACTTCTCAAACTTATGTCACTCTTTTTGAAGTAAGATTATCGCCCCCACCGCCAATACTTAACCAAGAAAATCTGAATAACCACCAGCCAGCACCTGCAACTTTGACCGATATTAATTCTCTCGAAGACTTAGAAAGAGCTCTTGTCAAAATCGTTGGCGACTTAACCGACAACTCTCCTGAAAATTCTGTATTTCTCTCCAATGTTGGTAGTGAATTTCACCGACAATACGGCAAACAAATTACCCAAATAATTAAAGATTTTAATTTGGGTAAGAAATTTACTAAATTTTTGCAATCCTGCGCTTCTCTCCAGCTAAAAAAAGCCGAAAAAGGCTGGCAAGTTTCCCTCAATTAATTAAAAATTAAAATATATAGCCATCCTAAATAATTTGTGAATTTCTTACTCCCTCCCCTTGATAAGGGGAGGGTTGGGGTGGGGTCAAAAATTTACGACTCCTGCAAGGATTGCTATATCAACATCCCCATTACAAGCAACTTGAGTTATCATACAATCTGGACGTAAAGAAATGTAAAGGGATATGCACGACAAAGTTGTGGTTGTGGTGGGTGCGACTGGCGGCATCGGTTCAGCAGTGGCCCGCAAACTCGCTGATGCGGGTGCGAGGCTAGTGCTCGCCGCCAGAGACAGCAGTAAATTAGACACTTTAGCTAGCGAACTTTCGGCAACAGAGGTACTGTGCGTGCCCACAGATATCACCGATTTGCCACAAGTCGAGACGTTGATGCAGACAACTCTGGAACATTTTGGACAAATTGATGCCCTCATAAACGCCGCCGGTGCCGGAATTCTCAAGCAGTGGAACAAGTTAGAACCCGCTGATTTAGATGCAATGCTTGACTTAAACTTAAAAGGCAGTTTTTACACGTCTCAAGCAGCGGCGAATGTGATGAAAGAGCGCAAATCCGGTCACATTTGCAATGTCATCGGGATTTTGGGCAAGCATTCGATGGCGATGGGAACGGCTTATTGCGCTTCAAAGTTTGGGGTAGTTGGTTTCAGCAAGTGCATGGCAGATGAGCTGCGGCGCTACGGCATTAAGTTTACGCTATTCTATTTTGGCGGGGTGGATTCTCCCTTTTGGGATAATGTCAGTTTGAAGGTAGACAGGTCAAAAATGCTGAGTACCGAAACTGCTGCAAATGCGATTATGTTTGCTCTTTCGGCTGACCCGCAAGCTGTGCCGATGGAGATTAATATTCAGCCGGAAAGTCATTTGTTCTTTTAGCTATTGAGGAGTCAATCGATTTTCGATTTTCGATTTTCGATTTTCGATTTTCGATTTGAGAGGCGACCCCACGGATCAATGCTCTTTCTTGAGGATTTTCGATTTTCGATTTGGGATTGATTCCACGGATAAATCACGTGGCGGGTATCACCTTTGAAATTCGCTTGTCATTTGAAGGCAGAAGACAGCTTCGATTTTCGATTTTCGATTTGAGAGGCGACCCCACGGATCAATGCTCTTTCTTGAGGATTTTCGATTTTCGATTTGGGATTGATTTGCGCGAGATAAATCACGTGGCGGGTACCACATGAAGAAATTCGCTTGTCATTTGAAGGCAGAAGACAGCTTCGATTTTCGATTTTCGATTTGAGAGGCGACCCCACGGATCAATGCTCTTTCTTGAGGATTTTCGATTTTTGATTTGGGATTGATTTGCGCGAGATAAATCACGTGGCGGGTACCACATGAAGAAATTCTTGGTCATTTGAAGGCAGAAGACAGCGGCGCCTCAAGCCCCGAAAAATTATCATATCTTTAGGTTTGAGAACTTGCACAGCACCTAATTATGTAGAGTGCTCTTCTGCCGCGCACCTTACCCATATAAGTAGCACGTCAAACCATTTTTTGCCTTAGTCCTATTGGCGAAGGTCTAGCGGTCAAACCTAAGTTATCGCAGACAACGGGTTTGTTTTAAGTGCCGACTTATTTCTGCCTTCAGAGGGAGCTAGGATATTCAATCTTTAGGTTATTATTAAGTGGGCGCGCAATAAAAAGTATGAAACATCTCCATTACTCAGTCCCTACCTGGCAGTTTGACCTTGAAAATCAGCAGATTTTCCATTTTTCAGTTTCCATTTTCAATTATTGATTATGGAGTTCGATCGCATTCAATTTTACGTTGAAAACGCTCAAGTATCCTGCGACTGGTTTGTCGGCCAGTTAGGCTTTCAATCCATAGCAGGTTATGCTAACAGCCACACTCACACTGAAGTTGTCAGCAGTGGCAATGTATGTTTTGTTTTATCTTCGCCCCTGACACCCGCTAGTCCCGCTGCTAGTTGGTTGAAGTTTCATCCTCCAGGGATTGCCGATGTGGGTTTTCGGGTAAAAAATATCGAATTAGCGGTAGCTAGAGCTGGTGCCAAAGGCGCTAAAATCCTGGAACCGATTCAAGAAGACCTAAACGCAGGAGGCTATTTTAAGCGGGCAAAAATCGCAGGCTGGGGCGATTTAAGCCATACGCTGGTGGAGCGAATTGGCAGCCATTCACTGCTATCGGCTTCGGATAAGCTGCCGTTGTTTACCCGGATTGACCACGTAGTGTTAAATGTTGAATCTGGGGATTTATCAAGTGCTGTTAGTTGGTATCAAAAAATATTAGGTTTTCAACCGCAGCAAAATTTTGACATTCAGACTGAGAAATCGGCTTTGCGGAGTCAAGTTATGGTGCACGCTGAAGGTGGGGTGCAATTCCCGATTAATGAACCGGCATCAGCTAATTCTCAAATTCAAGAGTTTTTGAGCGCCAATCGGGGGCCGGGTATTCAGCACATGGCTTTGCAAACTAATAATATTGTGGGGGTTGTTGCCGATTTGCGATCGTGCGGTTTGCCTTTTCTGCCGGTTCCTCCAACATACTACTCGGAATTGCAGCAGCGGCAAAACTATTTGCCCGCAGATTGGCCAGCAATTGCAGCTTGTCAAGTTTTGGCAGATTGGCAAGAAGATACTCCCGCAGCAATGCTGCTGCAAATATTTACCCAGCCAATTTTTGCAGAACCGACTTTCTTTTTCGAGATTATTGAGCGCCGAGTTAGTTTAGTTAACGGGAAACAGGTACAAGCTGGAGGTTTTGGGGCGGGGAATTTTCGAGCTTTGTTTGAGGCAATTGAACGCGAACAAATGAAGAGAGGAAGTTTGATAGATGATTGATAAAAATTCCACTTTTTCGGTCATACAGGCGTGTTAATCAGCACTGCGATATCTTTCCAACCGTAGGCAATTTCTTTGAGGGCAACTCCTGCTCTAGTTGTTTGCTTTTCGTCTACTTTTTCACCTCCTAATAATTCATAAAACCTATAGGCTGAATTGTCTCCTAGTACCCAAACTAGCATCGAGTTCAAACTTAATTCTGCCAATTTTGTGGCAACTGTTCTCACGAGTTGCCGTCCGATTCCTTGACGCTGATATTCCTCCAAAATATAGATGGCAAATAATTCTCCTTTATATACATATTTGCCAGTGCGCTCGCCACCACCCGCAGCAAAACCCACAATTTCTCCCGATTCATTCTCAGCAACGCAGACAAAAACGCCAGTATTTTTGACGTTTGCCAGGATTTCTTGCCAATTGCTTTCTCGCTTTTCATAGGATAAGTGGGCGAGGTAATCTGCTGGTACAATTTCCCGGTAAGCTGTGCGCCAAGTATCTAGATTCACCCGTGCGATTGCAGGTGCGTCAGCGATGTTAGCTTCTCTCACAATCATCAGAACATACTCCTTTCGGGCCCTGAAATTCTATTTTCAAGTCTAGGGCAACTATACGATCGCGCCCTTCTAGTTTAGCTCGATACAGCGCTCGATCGGCTTGTCCAATCAACTCCTCGATCGATGAACCAGCAGCAGGTACAGTAGTAGCGATTCCCATACTGAGAGTTATAAACTCACTTACCTTGGAAGCAGCATGAACAATTGCCGCTGCTTTCAAATCCCTGCGAATTGCTTCAGCTACCTGCTTTGCTCCTTGCACATCAGTTCGCGACAAAATTACCGCAAATTCTTCGCCACCGTAGCGGGCGGCTAAATCTCCAGCCCGCTGAGCGTTGCTAGCTAAAATGTCGGCTACTTGTTTTAAACATTCGTCGCCTCCTTGATGCCCGTAACGATCGTTGTAAAGTTTGAAAAAATCGATATCGCACAAAATTAAAGATAGCGAATCTTTTTCTCGCTTCATCAACTGCCATTCTAACTCCAATTTTTTATCAAAACAGCGACGGTTGGGAATTTGAGTCAATCCATCCACCGAAGCGAGCCGCTGCAATTCCATGTTAGCTGCTTGTAATTCTAATTTTGCTTGTTCTAAAGCTACATTTTGCCGAGCTAATTCTTCACTTTGGCGTTTTTCTTGTTCGTACAAAAATCGGATTGAAGCTTCAGCTTCTTGCAATTCTTGCTCTGCATATTTGCGCTTGACAAATTCTCCTAATTGAGAACTTACTACAGCTATGATCTGAAGTAAATCTTGATCCGGTGGCAGTTCTTCCCGGCAAAAAAAAGTCATTACTCCTACAACTTGGCTCCTAGCGTGAATGGGGAAACCGAATCCCGATCGCAATCCCGCTTCCTCTGCCAAGCGCGATCGCACGAAAGTGGGATCGCCCACAAGATCAGTAATCCACTGCGTAGAACCGCTTCTGGAAACCGCTCCGGGCAAACCCTCACCCGCAGCCAAAGTAATCTGCCGATCGTTTTCGGCAAACTCCCTAACTTCCTCCGCTGCCTGCCAAACTGCCACCCGCCGCCAACAAGGAGTTTCCTCGATCGGACAGCAAAGCGGCAGGCACCAAAGCGGATCTGTTTCAGATTTTATTTCCTCACCCAATCTAGTTTCTTTCTCCGCCTCTGTCGGCGTCCAAAGTTCGCCAAAATCCCACCCAAAACTTTGGCAAATAGCTTGCAAAATTTTCGGAGTTGCGCTATCTAGAGAACTCGATTCTGACAGGATATGAGTCACAGCATACTGTGCTTCTTGACACTTTTTTATGCGTTGTTGCTTGGTAATGTCTTTGCCGATATAAACAAAATCTTGTATAAGCCCGCTATCTCCATCCTTGCTTCCTGGGCTTGTCTCGAAAGTAGAGCATGAAAATGCAACAATCAGCTTTAAACCTATTTTCGTTTGGCAAGCTACTTTTACTTGAGGCCAATATTGGCTTTTAAGTGCAGGAGGTAGCTGGCTGACTTTGCGTAACAATTCCTCCTCTGCCGTAATCAGGGATATGGATTGGCCGATTAATTCCGATTCGGTATATCCAAATAATTTCTGTGCAGCTTGATTCACTTTTTTGATTTTTCCCGATGTTCCGGTTACGAACAAAACATCGCCTAGGGAATTAATAATTTTGTCAATATAATCGCCAGTCGCAGCTAAGTAATCGACTTTCATACTGTTTTCGTTGGCAGCCTGAACCATGCTTTGCTGAGCTGCAATGCTATCTGTCACATCTTCGCATAAAATAATCAATCTGTCAGCATTGGCTTGTGCCTTATAACCAAATATGTACAAATTTAGATACAAATAAGATCCGTCTTTGAGAACTCTGTTAATTGATTTTAACTGAAAGTCTTGCTCTCGTTCTTCAATAATGCCTTCTAGGATTCCTTCAATTCCGATCAGTTCAGGAAAACTATCGCGCACGTCTTTTCCTTCGGCTGCTTCCTCATGAATGTAGGCAAAATCTTGCACTTTTAAAGATATTTCTTTAATCTTAAGTTCCCGATCGACTGCGAGGTATTCCATCCTGCGTAAGGATAACAGCTTATAAAGAAGAATATTCATACTTCTGAGGCTGCTCTCTACACTTAATGTTGGAAGTATTTCGTTATTGTAGAGCATCACTCTCCAAGGTTAGCCGGTAAAGTTAGTTGTTGTTTGGCTGCGATTTCTCAGGGAAATTTTTATACTGGCAGATGTCATCACCTGTTACCGCTGGCTAATTTATCCAAACAGTACACTTTAGATTCTCCAAGCAGTTTTTTGCCTATTTTTAAAATGAGGCAAAATATTAATTTTATCCACTTTTTTTTCAGAAAGTGTCGTCAAAATCAGCCTCAATTGAGGTAGAAATTTATGAACAATATGTAGCGGTTTACACTATTTATCCGGCACACTTTAATTTTAAATTACCCGATGTGGCTGACAACCGCTCAAGTTGATGAACAGCACAGTTTAATTCAAATGTTTGCTTTAATTAGCACCATTCCTATAGACTTTACCTCCCCTAGGTATTTGTGTCAATTTTTGTAAAGAAAGTGTTACCTTTAAATGATATAGTATCGAAGGATTTGTATACAAAGCTTAAAAATACTCTGCTAAATGCTGAGACTTATTACCGACTTTGACGGCCCGATTATGGACGTGTCCGATCGCTACTACCGAGTTTACCAGAAGTGTCTCGCCGAGACTCAACGTGAGGGTCAAGCAGTGCGCGAACTCCCCAAGGCAGAGTTTTGGGACATGAAGCGCGCGCGGGTTCCCGAAACCGAAATCGCCATCCTCTCAGGATTAGACGCTGCCCAAGCCCCCGATTTTGCCCAGAAACGCCGTCAAACCGTCCACACCCTACCCTACATGATTTACGATCGACCAGCTCCCGGCGCTGTCGAAACTCTCGAAAAGGTGCAGCGCGCTCGAGTAGACTTAGCCGTGATGACCATGCGCCGCGTTAGGGAACTAGATGAAGCCTTCAACCGCTGCAATTTAGGGCAATTTTTCCCCGAAAACCGCCGCTATTGCCTCCCCAACGATTACGTTAAAACCGGGGATGTCAAAGATAAGCCCCTGTTGATGGCAAGAGCTCTCGCCGAACTCCCGCCGGCTTCTGACACTTGGATGGTTGGCGATACGGAGGCAGATATTGTAGCAGCCAAAACGCACGGTGTCAAGGTAATTGGTGTTTTGTGCGGAATTCGCGATCGCACCCAACTAGAAATGCACCAACCGGATTTAATTGCTAACAATTTGAGCGAAGCAGTTGAGATTATCTTAGGTGGCAAAAATTAGTCATTAGTCATTAGTCATTAGTCATTAGTCATTAGTTATTAATTGTTAGCTGATGTTATTTTTCAGAGGTCTTGATTTCACAGTTATTAGTTGTTGGTTGCTGACTAATAACTGCTGACTAATGACTGCTGACTAATGACTGCTGACTATCGCAGAAAACTGCTGACCAGCCACAGAATTAAAAACGTAAACACAGCGATAAATTTCTCTGTTGTTATAAATGCCGGACTGACCAAAGAACCCAAAAAGCCTCCCAGCAACAAGCCTATAACCAAGCCAGCCACAGTCAGCAGCACGGCGCGACCAAATTTTTGTTCCTTGCGATTAATAAAATAAAGACAAGAGCCGACCCCAAGAGCCAGAGTCAACTGTAGTAAACCATCATTAGCCGCCGGATAAATACTCAGTCCGCCTAACCCCACATACACCCCAGCCGGCCACAAAATGTCCGATCGACTAGGAGTATCGATTAACCGCTGCAACCAAGCTGGGCTGCCACTCGGAGGAGACGGAGTAAAGCTTGGGGGTGGGGGAGTCAGCCGTTCGGGAAAGCGGATGCGTTCGGGCACTTTAATTTTCCCTTCCTGTCGCTGCCGCAGGCGATCCATGAGGATCGCATCGTAAGCAGCTTCGATCAATTCCAAACGTTTCTTGTCACCGCTGTACTGCTCGCCTAGGCGCGTGCGGGCCTCTTGCACTTCATCAAAGGAAGCATCTTCATCGACTTCAAGAAGTTGATAGGGAGTTGGCTCACTCATTGTAATAACCCGCTGAAGACTCTCGTTATAGAGTAATCTTAACAAGAGAGGAAAGCGGGGCGGGAGCTCTGCCGCTTTCCCAAAAGTTTTGCTGCTAGTTTTTAGTGCTTTAAAACAGGAACCAGCAAACCTTACGAAGGTTGAAACTAGAAGGCATTTGGCATTCGTAAATAAAAAATAATGAATCCAAAGATTGTTATTTTTATCTTGGCCGTCTAAAATTTTACCTTCTGCCAAATGCCCTCAGAAGGGACTTGTCCTGCAGGCGCTCACAATTCCCGACCACTGGACTTTTTTAAGTCGATCGCGGCGATAGGAAAAAAAGCGAGCCGAGTCAGAATAAGTACAGAAAGGAGCGATCGCCACTTGAGAAAGATCGATTCCCAACTGCTGCAATTGCAGAGCATTGCAGAGGCGAACATCCAAGCGTACTTTTCCCGGTTCTGGATCGGCTAAGACAGGCGTTTGCGGCAGTTGATGCAAAAACTCGCAGATGCCGTCTGCTGTCGCACTAACGGCACTCTTAGGAGCAATGGTGGCTCCCAGTTCCGCTGCTACTTCCACAGATACCTGGTAAACCTCTCCAGCGATCGCCGGCCCCATAGCAATCTTCAGATTTTCTAGTTGACTGCCTTGTGCCACAAGTTGAGCGATCGCCTCTGGTAATATCTTAGCAGCAGTCCCGCGCCAACCCGCGTGAACTGCCGCAACCAGTCCCGTGCGATCGTCAGCAATCAGCACCGGCACACAGTCAGCCGAGCAAACCCACAGCGCCTCCAATTCTTGATGGGCAACCAAGCCATCAGCCTCAGCATAGCTTGGGGCAGCGGTTTCCGGGCCCGGAGCCACAACGGGTGACAACTCACTCGTTTTGAGTACCGCATTGCCGTGTACCTGTTGGAGTCGGTAAACCTTAGCTCCAGGTTCGAGAACTTCCGTCAGATCGATCGGCCCCTGGGGCGAGAAATCGCGAGTAAAAAAGCCGTGAGACCAGCGAGAAAGCAAGCTGCAAGTCAGATAGGGCAAGCCTTCAAAACTCTGCCAGTCCCAACTGATACCGTCAGGTCCTCCGGCGCACTCAGAGCCAGGAAAATTTGTCAAGCGATCGCCAGCTAAAGTCATGAAATCTATCCTTACTCAAGCGAATCATCAAAAAAATGGGCGGAGCGAAGCGGAGGGCCCAAACCCCGTCCTTTTAGGAAGGCTTTACATGAATTTTTGTTAAGCTCTACCATTTCACACAAGACGTGCTATTATGTGAAATAGCGTACTTAAGGTCAGCATGACACAAAAAGCCTTCAGCTATCGATTCTACCCAACGCCGGAACAAGAAAGTTTGTTGCGACGTACTTTGGGTTGTGTTCGTTTGGTCTACAACCGTGCTTTAGCCACAAGAACGGAAGCTTGGTACGCAGAACACAAACGGGTAGGCTATGCTGAGACTTCTTCAATGTTAACCGAATGGAAGAAAACCGAAGAACTAGATTTTCTGAACCAAGTTAGCTGTGTGCCATTACAGCAATGCTTGAGACATTTACAAACGGCTTATACCAACTTTTTTGATGGGCGGGCACAATATCCTAACTTCAAAAAGAAACGCAACGGTGGTAGTGCAGAATTTACCAAGTCAGCATTTAAGTTCAAAGATGGACAAGTCTACCTAGCAAAAAGCACAGAAGCGTTACCCATTCGCTGGAGCCGGACACTACCTGATGGTTGCCGACCATCAACAATTACAGTAAAGCTTGCACCATCAGGTAGGTGGTCAGTTTCTCTGCTGGTAGAGGTTGAAATTGAAGCATTACCTAGAACAGATAATCAAGTCGGTATCGACCTGGGAGTTACAAGCTTGCTCACTCTAAGCACTGGCGAAAAGATTGCCAATCCCAAAGGATTCAAGGCAAAATATCGCAAACTTAGAAGATCGCAAAAATCTTTAAGTCGCAAACAAAAAGGGTCAAAAAACCGTCACAAAGCACGGCTTAAAGTAGCGAAAGTGCATCAAGAAATTACTGATGCAAGGAAAGATAATCTTCACAAGTTAACGACGCGGTTGGTGCGTGAAAACCAAACCATCGCCGTAGAAAACTTAGCTGTGAAGAATATGGTTAAAAACCCCAAACTTGCCGCTTCTATAAGTGATGCAAGTTGGGGGGAAGTAGTCAGACAACTTGACTACAAGTGCGATTGGTACGATCGTACTTTAATTAAGATTGACCGATGGTTTCCGAGTTCAAAACGGTGTGGTAATTGCGGACACATCGTTAACAAGATGCCGTTGAATATCCGGGAATGGGATTGTCCTAATTGCGGGACGCGCCATGACCGAGATATTAATGCGGCAAAAAATATTTTGGCGGCAGGGCTTGCCGTGTCAGTCTGTGGAGCGACTGTAAGACCAGAACAGAGTAAATCTGTTAAGGCTGGTGCGAAACCCCGTAAGGGACAGAAGCAGAAACCTGAATCGTGAGGTTTGGGAATCCCCGTGCGTTTACGCCTGGGTGGATGTCAACAGTGTGGCCGTCACAGACTTCTAGGCAAGTGCCATCGGTTCAAAAAAACCGGATATCGATCGCGACTGAATGCGTAAAGCATTTGAGCTTGTTCGATGTGCAGAAAAAATTGCCTCAAGCCCGGTAAAATCAGTTAGGCCTGTATATAAAGACAAGGATTGCCATACATTCGATCCTGACTTCGAGATCCTTGTGCCCCCTGTTGAGTTGGGAAAAAAAATCGTGAAACCAGTTCCAGACAAGCAAATAACAGCCCATTTGAAAACCAAACAGCAAAAAAAGAACCCTACAGGCGCCCGGACTCGATCGCGCCTTTTGTCCGATCGCTCACTGCTGGTGGGACTGGGTTGTCTTGCCAGTCTGGGACTGCTCAGCAAAGGCTTAGTTTGGGCCCAAGCCGAAACTCCGCCCGCAGAACAAGCCGTCCCCGGCGCAGCAGACCTCCAGCCATTATTTGAAGCTCCTCTCCCGCCCCCGGAACCCGCATACAGCCAAGTGGAACCAGAACCATACCCTGAACCGCAGGCAGAAGTTCCACCGTCCGAGCCTTTCGATCCCGAACCTGCCTGGGAGCCGGAGTACGCCAGCGAACCACCTCCTACCCAATATTATCTGCCAGAGCCCGCCCTGATTCCCCTGCCAGAAGCGACGGCCCAGGAGCCACCTTTTGAAGCGCCAGTTAACCCAGCCCACGCTGAAATCGACCAAACAGACTACAGCATTGGCGCTACCAGCGAGTACGAAGAATACCAAGAGTACGAAGCGCCAACGAGAATAGAGTTTGCAGAGCGATCGACCGGCTGCGAAGGAGAAGGCGGTTTGTGCGCGCCTCCTCCTGTTTCCGAGCCGGTGACGGCAGATGCCGGAGAACCCAACTACAGAGAGGAACCTCCGATCGCAGACGACGGCTATATTGCAGCCCCTCCTCCTCGAAATCTGCCAGAAAGCCTTCCGAGCGATGTTCGGGGAACTGTTGCCGGAAATAGTAGCGGAAATCCTGTCAGTAAACTCGGTCAAGCCGTTCAACAAATAGGCAGCCAGGTTTGGAGGGATTCAAACCCACCGGCATCTGGTTACGCACCCCCGCGCTACTCGCCGAACGCAGGATACTCCGCAGACGCAGGATACTCCGCAGACACCGGCTACTCGGCAAACACTGGATACTCGGCTAACATCGGCTACTCCGCAGACACTGGATACTCCGCAGACACTGGGTATTATGCCGGATCTGCATCTTACGGCGGCGGCGCTCCAGCGCCCAGCATGGGACTTGGGCCGGTTCAAGTCGGTGCCGTTAGTGTCAGCAGTGGCAGCAATACCGGTTTTGCTTACTACAATCTCACGCCGCGTCCCCCAGGCGTCCCCGGCAATGGCAACACCAGCTTGCTGTTCCCGCTATCTATTGCTTCGGCAATTACTTCGCCCTTTGGGTGGCGGACTCATCCAGTTCTGGGCTACGGCAGGTTTCACACCGGAACAGACTTGGGGGCCCCGATGGGAACGCCCGTACTGGCGGCCTATGCGGGTCAAGTGGCGATCGCCGATTGGTTGGGTGGCTACGGTTTGACGGTGGTTCTCAACCACAACAAAAAGTCTCAGGAAACTCTCTACGCCCACCTTTCGGAACTGTTTGTGAAACCGGGAGAGTTCGTGAAACAGGGAGAGACGATCGGCCGCGTCGGCAGTACGGGAATGTCTACAGGGCCTCACCTTCACTTCGAGGTTCGGCAAATGACCGATCGGGGTTGGGTGGCGATCGACCCGGGATCTCAGCTAGAATTCGCTCTGGCAAAAATGATCGGCAGTTTGGAAACCGCCAAAGTACCGCAAATCCCGAAAATGGTGGAAATACAAACCGCTAACTCACTCAAGGATTGGGAAAACGATCTGCCCCAGTTGCCACCTCTGCCACTGGGAATGGACATCGAAGTTCACAACCTCCAGCCGCCATTCCCGGAACTGTTAAAAGCTGACATTTCTAAGCCCAAAGATACCGAAGCCGTCAAACCCAAAACTCAGAAGCAAGCTAACAGGTAAAAATTGGGGATTGGCTAGATTAATTTTCTTGTGGAACGGTCGAAAAGCCAAACCCCTACTCCCCACAAGAAAATTAATGTTTTGTGCAACCAGCACGCTAACTCGTTGTTTTTCCTCGTTACCCGAAAGAGTCGGGTAACGAGGAAAAACTCATAAAAAATGGTAACTTGCAGCTTATGCTAATAGCGCAGCATTTGTGGGAATTAATTTTATTTCTGATTATTGTAGTCGGGCCGATTCCCTTAAGCTTGTCTCTTGCCTTTGAGAATCAGAAAGAAAACAATAACTATTCATTTCCCCATTTTCTCCTCGTACTCCTGACGGGATGGAGTATTGCCCAAGTTTGTATCGGCTTGATTTTAGGAAGTGCCGATCGACTAAATATTGCTGCGGTGATTATAGCAGAAATTCTGATTTGTGCGATCGGCTTCATCCTGATTTATACCAAAAATCACAAAACTTTTACCTTCTCCGAGTGGCAGATTCCCCAACTCAATCAACCTCGGACTCTCTCAGAATCACTAATTATTGTTGCCACCGCTTTGGCTGGATTTGTGCTGTTGGAAACTATCGCAACCAAACCCATAACCAATTATGATTCATTGTGGTTTCACCTGCCTGCGATCGCCCGATGGTATCAAACCCATTCATTTACATTATTAGATGCCACCGGAAATTGGATTTTTGAACAAGAGCAAGCACGAGTATATCCCTACAATTGGCACGTTTTATCTGCTTTGTGTGTGCTTCCCTTCGGAGAAGATTTTCTAGCAGCTTTCCCCCTGGTAATTGCGTGGGTACTTGAGGGAATTGCCGTCTATCTATTAAGCATAAAATTTGGAGCAACCCGAATTCACGGTATGGCAGCAGCATCTTTAGTATTGACAGTACCGATGATGCTCAACCAAGTTAACACCATTCAGCCCGATTTACCGCTAGCTGCAATATTTACAGTCGGCTTGTATCTAGGTTTATCCTATCATAGCAGCCGATCGCAATCCGAACTCTCGCTATTTTTGGCAAACGCAGGAATGCTAGCCGGAATAAAAATCACGGGAATAATCTATGCCGCCTCACTTTTAGGAGGATTAGCAATATTAGAAATTAAAAGATTCGCGGTTAATAAAAAATCTACACCAGCTCATTTTAGAATTCGCCACTTTCTCAAACCAGTGTTACTTGGCGGCCTAGCTTGTTGCTTGCTTTTAGGATGTTTTTGGTATGCGAGAAACTTGCTGCAAATCAATTATCCTGTCGGCGAAGTCGGCGATATTAAAATTCCCTTAGATCCTGTTTCCTTCCCGTCTCCCATAACTGCACCCATACCTCCGGTACAGAAGCAGCCCGCTTCGCCACTTCTAAAGATTTGGCAAAGCACTTTAGCAGCTCAATTTAATCCCAGCAATATTTCCCACTGGAAAACTGTCGGCGTACAAATTATCATTAGATTGCAACTGCCCTTTCTGGCGATCGCGCTTCAGGTATTGGCAGCGCCTCTGGCTTTTATCCAGGGTAAAACCAGAATAATTAATCAAAATAATATTATTTTAATTATACTTCTCGCCAGCACAGGAATTCTGTATCTAATTACACCTTACACGTCCGGTACTGCCGGAGAGTCGATCGGTCAACTCAGCCCTTTACTCGGTTTTAACCTCAGATACGGATTTCCCTTTTTAAGCGTACTCGCCGTCGCAGCAGCAGCTACAGCAACTCTCTTGAAAACTGCAAATCTAGTTGTTCTGGTAGTGGTTTTCTTTAGTGGTTTGTTCGGAATTACTAGCAACACAATTTTTGATTTTATTAAAAATTCTTCTTTCACCGGAGATAGTATTGTTTGGGGGAGTTTGTTGATTGATAATTTGAAGTCTAACCCAAGAGAAGCTCTTAATACTATATGGAAAATATTAGGCCCCAGTTGGCCATATATATTACCATATCCGATATTTTATTTTGTGTCAGTGACGCTGGCTGCGATATGGTTGAAAATCAATCCTGGCTTAGGATGGCTGAATCATCTATTTTCTACCCGAAAAAAATCGATTTACATAGTGATAATTGGTGTCTGTATAGGATTGATAGTAATTGGTCATTGGAGGGAAAAGCGAGATTTTGCACGCACCGAACTGTATCGCGGAATTTACGAATATATTGATAAAAATACAGTACCTGATGAAAGAATAGGCTTCTTTTTAAGTTCGCGCAGTTACCTGTTTTACGGGAGAAATTTGGACAGACAAGTTTTATATGTGCCGTTTAGAGCCGATCGACTTTCGGCATGGATTGACAATCTACGGCGAAATAAAATTAGGACTGTAGGATTCGGGCCCCTGACTGGGACAGACGCAGCTACCAGAAAAGCTCTATCTTGGCTGACAAGTGCCGAAGGCCCGCTGGAACCAGTTTTCGGAAAAAATTTTAATACTGAGTCGGTGTTGTATCGTTTGAAAAATTAAAATATAGCAGTTATAATTCAATACGGTTTAGTGGCTACAGGGCTGCAGAATCGGGAAAATCGATTTGTGGAAACACCACACTGCTTAATCGGAGGTATAACGGTAAACGCGCTGCCGAATAACCTCTATTCGACTGGCAGCCAGCAACTGAGCGATTACCTTTACAGCTACTATAATGCTATTAGCGATCGCGCGGAATTTTTCAGTTCTCAAAATGCTGGATTTGAAGGCACTAATATTCAGAAAATGCAGGTGCAAAAATATGTATCTCGCCGTAAATAACCGAGCCAAAAATACCTTATAGGGAGTACATTTGGCGTTGGTTGAGATGGAGGGCAGCGGGTAAATTATCTGGAACAATCTTCTGAACCTGTGCAAGAATTAATGAAGTTAGCTCGTAATAAAATTAGCTTTTATCAACAGCGTATACAGGGAGAAACCCTGAGTCGTTCTAGTTCCTAGACATCTTTGTCACCCTCCCAGAATAAATTGCTAAGGATTGCGAATTAAATAACTTACAATTTTAATTGTTATTGTGGGATGGGCGTCCCGCCCGTCATGAGTGGACGGGCGGGACGCCCATCCCACTTTCATTGTGGAAGTTATTTAATTCTCATTCCTTAGTTGAAACAATGAATATATTAAAAAAATTCGTAAAGTTAAATTTATTAGGTCTCCGATAATTGGCAAAAAAAATGATAATAAAACCAGAAAAATTAGGCGGAGATAAATTTTTAGGGCTGGGATTTTTCAAGCATTCCCAGTGCTGCGAGTCAGATATGCCGAATGTGCGCTAAAGAGCGATCGCACAAAAACTGGCGCAGTTGCACACCGATCGCCTCCAGAGAAAAATGAGTTTCCACCCGAATGCGAGCGCGCTTACCCAACTCCCGCCCCCACGCCCGATCGTCTAAAACCCGACCGATCCCCCCTGCCAAAGCGGTTGCATCCTCACGGGGCACAACGATCCCGCCGTCAGCTTCGCCCCCCTCGAAAATATCAGGCACTCCAGGGGCGTCAGCAGCCACAACGGGCAACCCGCAAGCCATCGCCTCCAGCGGTGCAACCGGAAACCCCTCATGCCGAGAAGGCAAAGTATAAACGTCAGCAGCCGAGAGGTACTGTCGCATCAAAGCGCGATCGCGCACATATTCATTCACCCAAACAATGCCCGAAAGCTGCATCTGAGCGATTCGCTGGCTCAATTCCTCCGCGTCGCTACCAGTCCCCACCAGCAACAGCCGCAAATCTCGGTTGGGGCGATCGCGGCAGATCCGTTCCCAAGCTTCCAGCAATATATCTAACCCCTTGCGGCGAATCTCAATCCGCCCGTGACAGGCGACAATTTCAGCGTCACCGGGAAAACCCAGCAGTTGCCTAGCTTCAGCGCGATCCATTGGTTGCCACAGTTCCAAATCCAGCGGGTTAAAAATGCGGGCAATCTTGGCTGTCGGCACGCCATAGCGACTTTGCACGCGCTGTACCTCGGTTTGCGAAGCAATAATTAAACCCGCGCTCGCTTTGAGGGCGATCGGGCGCGACAAACCTTCCCAAGGACTAACCTGAAAATCGCCCCCCTGAAACGTCGCAAAAACAGGCAGCCCCATCCGCCACCCCAACCAAGTGCAAGCGTCGAAGCGCGGGTACTCGTATTCTTGGCAGAGAATCGCTTGGCAGTTTTCCCGTCGCAATTCTGCAGCCAGCAACCCCAGCGGTGTAGCCAGGTAAGGAGTAACGCTTTTCACTCCTGCCAACATCAGACGGCCCAGGCCTCGAACCTCTCCAAACATATCCTGAACCGTCCACCCTTGAGGGTTAACCATCTGGCGGCGGACAGCTTGGTAAAGTTGAGGTGCCGGCAGGGTGCAGATTGTTGCTCCTGTGTCTTTGTGGGTGTAGCGCACGGGTTCAGCCACGCTACCAGAGATGCAGAATAACACTGTCCGCACCCCTGCCCGCCGCAGCGCCTCAATGTAGCCAAACATCCAGCCCCCCGTCATTTCGTTGCAGAAAGCTTCAAAGGAAACCCCGATGGTATCTAAAAAATCTTCGATTAAATCGCCCCAGTGCAGGAGGGCGATCGTTGGTTCTGGTTGGAAATTCATAAATTTTATGGCTTCTGCCAAGCTGATGCTGTTTCCGTTCCCAGGGAATCAGGTTTATGCAGCCAATAGCTTACCCAGGTTACAGGACTCAGGGCAGTACAGAATAATAAGCGTATGAGGGCAGGCAAGCGAGAGAAAGCAAAATCATGGCAGACTACTGTCAGGGGATTGATAAAAGTAGCAGAACTCTGGTAAGGCAAACCGATTAAATCCCTCAGTTGATCGATCCTATAGCCGCGCCGAACGTGACCCCATTCTGCCATCACCTCTGCTTCAGGCGGACAGAGCGGTTTCATCACGCCGTAGTAGGGAAAGCGCCAGTTCTCATTGGGACTGCTCACTAATAAAAAACCCTTGGGTTTAAGCACTCGCAGCGCTTCAGATACAGCTTTTTGGTGGTCGGGAATGTGTTCGAGAACGTCGAACATCGTCACTGCATCAAAGGACTCATTTTCAAACGGTAAATTGGTCGCGTCGCCACAGATGAAGCGTACTTTTTCCTGCAGGTTGCAAGGAACATTTGCATATTTAGGATCGAGGTCAATGTTAGTAATTTGCGCTTGCGGATAAAGTAAAGACGTTAAGCCTCCTTGACCTCCTCCTACTTCTAAAATTTCTTTAAAGGGCATATCTGGGGAAATGCGGTGAATTGCCCGCATCTTTTCTCGGTAAAAGAATCCCAGGGTCAAGGGCTGACCGAAAGGGTTGCGGGCTAAGAAATTGCCCAGCTTTTCTTTATGCGTCTCAAATTTTTTGGTCTCAACAACTGTTGCCATAATCTTCCTCTAATTGGAAAAACTATTGATCCTTCTTTACACGATTTTTGAGGTAAAAGCTGACTCCCGCAAAGCAACCTAATACCTCTGCCAATAGCGTTCTATTAATCCCTTTAAATCCGGTCAAAAGACCGATTAAAAATCGTTTCACATAATAGAGAGGTAAAATGATGAATAAGCGAAGCAAGTTCCCCCAGTGCTTGTAGCGCCCAAACTGAATCAAAAGGGCCGCGATGTGACCCCGCATATATTGGTACATCTGATGTTTCAAGCTATCGAGATCGCCCCGGTGATAGTGATAAACAACAGGGGTCGGATCGTAGTAGCAAATCCACCCTTCCGCCAGCACTCTATACCATAGCTCTGAATCTTCACTGCACCCAGATGCCCCTGCACCCAAGCGTTCGTCAAAGTCTCCTAGTAACTCAAAAGCTTCACGCCGAAAAGCCATATTTGCTCCTGCACCAATGCGCCAAACGGGAGCGCCTAGGTGTTTCGTATCCTTAAAAAATTCAGCGTCAAAAGTCAGAGATCGGTATCCCCAACCAAAGCCCGTATCACCTTTTTGGAATATTAATTGGGCTTCTGTTTCGAGTTCAGCAGGCAGGACGAGGCCGGTTACAGCGATGATCTTGGGTTCGCGGAAGCTTTGTGCAATCCTGGCCACCCAGTCACGGTGAACGATCACATCGTCATCGGTAAACGCAATAATGTCGCCTGTACAGTGGCGGATGCCAGTATTGCGGGCGACGCTTAAACCAGGGCGAGGTTCTAATACATATTTGACTCCAGGGATCTCAGCCACCAGTTGGCGGGTGGCGTCTGAACTCGGAGCATTATCAATCACGATAAGCTCATGAGCAGGTTGGGATAAATTTTGCAGGGATTGCAAACATCGCGCCAATTGTTCTGGCCGATTTCGAGTGCCGATTACGACAGAAACAGATGCGCTGCTAGTCTGGTTCAAGCGTTCCTGCAGCTTGGCCAGGGGTTGCTCTAAGGCAGTCAGGGCATCAAACTCAGGGGGCTGGTGCCACGCCCGATTTTTTTTGTAAACTTCAGGCAAAGGCGCTTTAAAACCTTGCTCTAGCAGGTGGCTACCGACTGCAGGCGCGATCGCCAGCGCCGCTAGATTCGCTAGTTGTGAAGCCGAGATTGGCAACTGATCCTCTAAAATCTCCCGTTCGCCAAGGGGGATATTATGCCACCAAAACACTACATATATTCCGGCGTAGTTGGAAATCAAGGGCAATTCAGGAATATTTTCGCTCAATTCGACATTGAGAACTTTCCAAGGCTTGCTCACAGAAATTACCTCAAGAAATATTATTTATGAGCTGTTTAGCCAGCTAATTTTGCACGCCCCAATATCAAGCTGCGTTCTTCTGGGCTCATGCGAACCACACGGCTAATTCCGGCCCACTTACCACGGACAAAACTCCCATTTATCTCCACTTCCGCTGGATTCATCCGCCCCAAAGCTGCTCTTAAAGATTGAATCAGGACATTTTGGGAAGCTTTCACCGCATCGATAATAAATTTCAACAGCCAATCTCGATAAGAACCAGACCAGAGAAGAGAATCCCCCAAAACTTGAGAGGTTCCTAGACCATAGTTAATGTCGATCAAGTATTTTTGAGAAGTACGCCTAGCCGGAATAAAGTGTCTTAACTGACAGTCGGGAGTGTACCACAGGTCGTATCCTGCTCCGTAAATCCGCAAAGCGATTTCCACATCTCCCCCTGATATGAGCTTAGTTCCGATGCGATCTTGAAGTAACGGTTTATCTATCCAGCCAGTATGAGCGAGGGCTGCTCTATTCAGAACTAATCCTGCTCCCACTAAACAAGATTTTTTTTGGGGTTCTGTACCGTGTTCTTGTTGTGCGAAGGAGTACCCATAATTCAATACATATTTGGCTGGTAGAGTTTCCCAATCTAAAATTACTCGACCGCCAAAAGCGCCGCAGTCGGGATGAGCCGCTGCAAATCTAACAGCTTGTTCCACCCAATTTTCTGCCAGGAAGCAATCGTCATCTACAAAAGCAATCCAATCAGCAGTTGTATTTTTAACGCCACAGTGGCGGGCATAGGTTAATCCTTGCTGTGTTTCTGATACTGTAGAAAGCTGGGGAATTTGCCCCATCACTCGATATTTTTCGACAATTTTCTGCGTATTATCGGTGCAATTATTGTCAACTACTAAAACCCTCCACTCTAGGTTGGGTGAAACTATTTGTTGGGAAATAGCTGAGAGAGCTTTGTCTAAAAGGGGAGCATTGTTATAAGTACAAATTACGATATCGATCGGCGGAAGCTTACTCATATTTAACTATTCTTCCCTGCATTCAATATGAAACATATCTCTGAAAAAACTCTCCTAATTTTAGGCAAATTGCTGCCTAATTTTTTCAATTAGTTTTAAAGAGCGGGGATATTCCCCAAACAGACCTACAACACCGCCCCACAACTCGGCTAGAATCATGGGCGGAGGCAATACATGGCATCCTCTGACACTTTGTTGCAACTGATTTAACTGATTGGCAAACCACCAGGCTACAAGCCAGCGCAATTTCGAGCGTTGGCTCGGATCGGTCTGATAAGATTTTACGACAAAAGCCATAAAACCTAAACCCCACGTCCAATACTGGCGGCGCAATTTTTCATATTCCCGACGGTGTTGGTGAAACACCAGATAGCGAGGCTCATAGACGAGGGGATAGCCAGCGCGAACAACTCGATAAAACATATCTAAATCGCCACCGCCGGGGAGAGGCGCACCTGTATCGAGTGCATCATCAAATCCCCCTAATTTCAGTAGAACATCTCGGCGAAATGCCATATTGCAACCAGCTCCAAATATGCCAGCCCCACAGGGGTATAAGGGATTATAGGGCAAGATTTGACCATAACGAATTTTTTCAAAACCGCGTCGAAAGCCTCCTCTGCTTTCAAATAAAATTTGGGCTTCAGTCACTAACTCATAAGGCAGCACTAACCCTGTAAAACCGCCAGCATCAGGATTTTCTGCCCAAGCTTCCCTCAAGCCTTTGAGCCATTGGCGATCGGGCGTGACATCATCGTCAAGAAAGGCTAATAGTTCGCCCGTTGCTTCCTGCAAGGCGCGATTGCGAGCGAAGTCTAAACCGGGTTTTGGTTCCCGGCCATAGCGAACTCCTGGTAGAGAGTCTACCAATTCCTTCGTTCTTTCATCTGAAGGTGCATTATCAATTACTAACACTTCAAAGTAAAGCTTTTCACCCAAAATAGGTGTTTGCAACTTGAGTAAATGTTGCAGGCACCGCGCCAAGTTGTCCGGCCGATCTTTCGTACAAATTGCTACTGTCAGCGGCGGAAAGGGATCGCCATTTTCGGCAGGAGTTAGCTCTTCTCTAATCGATTCCTGAAGTAACTTAATGCCAACCTCCCGTTCAATGATTTTAGCTAAATCTTCAGGAGAAAGGACGGTCTTGGGAGGAAGAGGCTGCATGATCAAACCAACAGCTTTATCTTTGCGCCGCACAACTAAGGCAATTCCTGTATCCTCCTCAGAAATTATCAGATTTGGGAGGGGCTGTGTCACTTCAATGTCAAGGATGGGATAAGGCATAAATAATTCACCAACTTACTCTTAGTTTTTTACTTAGTTTTGTACGTTACGGTGTTGCAAGTGATAAAGCTTGGCGAAGAGGCCGTCGAGTTTCAGCAAATACTGGAGGTTGCCTTGTTCGATCGCCCTGCCATTTTCCATCACAATAATTTTATCCGCATTTTCTATCGTCGATAAGCGGTGAGCAATGACAATGACGGTACGATCCTGGCTGAGCGTATTGAGGGCATCCTGAATCAAGTTTTCGGCAATACTATCCAGAGCATTCGTTGCTTCATCCAGAATTAGAATATCTGGGTTGCGGACAATCGCCCGAGCGAGGGCAATGCGCTGCCTTTGCCCGCCAGAAAGGCGAACGCCGCGATCGCCCACTTTCGTGTCATACCCTTCCGGCAGTTGGCTGATAAAATCGTGAGCATTGGCAAGTTTTGCCGCCTCAAAAATTTCTGCCTCGGTTGCTTCTAAACGCCCATAGGCGATATTATCCCTCACCGTCCCGCTAAAGATATGGACATCTTGGCTGACAATCGCAATTCGTTTCCGCCAGTCCATTAAATTAAGTTCTTTTAATGAGCAGTCGTCAACATAAATTCCTCCTGACGTTGGCTCATAAAAGCGGCAGAGGAGGCTGATGATCGTAGATTTTCCCGCACCCGATGGCCCCACTAAAGCAGTCGTTTGGCCGCGTTTGAACTCGACGGAGACAGCCTCTATTGCCGGCCGATCTTCAGGATTGTAAGTTAAGGAAACTGACTCAAAATAGATCGCCTGCTTCAGCTTGTCAAAGGGAACTGTACCAGAGCGGATGTAAGGTTTATCCGAAGTGTCTAAAAAAGACATTACCACTTCAGCAGAACAGGCGGTAGAGACTAAACCTAACCTCGCGATATCTAGTTGTTGCACCTGCGGTTGCAAGCGGTAGAGGATGAATAAAAAAGTCAGCAGCGTTGGCATAGCTGACTGGTTTTGCAGGAGGGCGATCGCCAAAATTGCTAGCAGGAGGAGTGCGGAAAAAACTTCATAGAGCGGATTGATGAGCCCTCCCAGCATATCGAGTTGCAAAAAGGTGTTTCGCACCTGCAGGGAAGCGCGATCGAAGCGTTCTTGCTCGTAAGATTCCCGTCCAAAGGAGCGGATGGTTTTCATCCCCCCTAATCCCTCCCACATTCGGACAGCGAGCTGAGAATTGGCGTCTACTGCTTGCTGTGCCAGATGTTTGACTCGCCGCGTCACAAACTGGATGAACTGTGAGATGAGGAAGAGCGCTATACTGATAATTAAGGTGAGTTGCCAAGAGATGAGCAGTAACAGCGTCGCTAGGACAGTAATCGTACAAGCAGACGTAATCAAGTTAACAAACAAACTCAAAGCTTTGCTAGTCTGCCAACTCTCTGTTGCCAAAATATTCATAATCTTTCCCGATTCGCTGCGCTCTAAGAAAGAGTAGCTAACGGTTAAAGTTTGGTTAAAAATTTGGCAGCGCAATCGGTTGCTAATTCGCGAATTTAACCAAGCAAAAAGCAGAGAATTACTATAGACAATCAGGTTTTTGATGAGGATGCTGACTAAAATACAAGATGGAATGATTAAGGCGCGGTAGCCAGCAGGGACACCAGCGAATATCTGGTTCAGAGAATCAATGAAAGAATTGCCAGTTATAGCCTGAGCTTGTTCTTGCTGTAAAGTTTGCAAAAAGGGAATGAATAAGCTAATGCCAAAGCCGTCGGAAAGGGAAGCAAGCATACCCAAGGAAATCATTGCCGGGATAGCCCAAGGATAAAGCTTGAGGAGGGGTAGCAGAGTTCTAATAGCCTGAATTTCTTTTTTCATAAGACAACTCTGCCTTTGTCGGTGGCGTGGCGCTAATTTTTACTTAAGGGAGCGTGTCAATATTTGGTTGATTTCGCTGGACAAGGAGGGAAATTGACTGGTGAAAAATGTTCCCTATCGTTACCATGAATTCGATCTTTTTGCGCCGGAGCTCTACCAACACCTCCCGGCCCATCGGTGGGTTCTCAGAGTATGGCGTATCTTCTACTCTCACAGGTGCATCTAGAGCATCCTGATGTTTCCCAGACTGGGATAATAGGTTTAGAAGGCTCTTTCCCAATACTATGTAAAAGCCAGAACGTAATAAGGGTGAGATGCACTCAGTTTTTAAAGCTTGGAATAACCAAAAGAGCGCGGTGCGATCGCGGCCGTTGCGGCTGCTTTGGTTCGCTAAGTACAGCAAAAAATTACTGGTAGATAATCGGTGCAGGAAATCGGGAATTTCGGGATGCCGTTGCTTGGCCGCTTGCAGCATCAAAGATTGAGAATTCGCCATTGCCGTATAGTTGGTAGACATAGTGTTATACATTCTGCGATAGCCAATGGAAAATTCCGGCACGGCTCGAAATTGATAAAGCTCTGCTATCCGCAGGTATAAGTCCCAGTCTTCACAGCCTTGAGCATTCCTTTCCTTCAATGTCTTGTCATAAACCCCCACCTTTTCCAAACAACTGCGACGGATCATAGAAGCACTCGCGTTTCCTATAAAGTTGTGGCAGATTAGGGTGGCGTACACGTCACCTTCAATTCTAAAAGACCGGAATCCTCCTGTTAGCAATCCTTTTTCATCTAAGTCCACTGTCCACGAATAGACTACCCCTACTTCTTCCCCTCCCTCCAACATAGATTCAACTTGTTTTTCTATGTTTTCAGGATACCAAATATCATCGGCATCAATGGGGGCAATATATTCTCCTCTGGATTTCTGAATTCCTAAGTTTCGAGCAACAGCGACTCCAGAATTTGGCTGTTTCAGAAGCTGGACGCGAGAATCTTTTTGGCCAAATTTTTCGACAATTTCAGGAGTTCGATCTTGGGAACCGTCATCGACTACTAAAACTTCAATTGCTGGATAAGTTTGAGCTAAAACTGATTTCAGAGTTTCTTCAATAAATGGCTCAGCGTTGTATGCAGGGATAATGACTGAGACGAGAGGTAAAGTGGGAGATTTTTGAGAATCTGGCTGCATTGCTTTTTAACAAGATTTTTCATTTTTTTTTCTTTGTAGATTGGCATATCTACCTTACACTCGTCGCAGTCAGGACTTACACAGTCGCTGGAAGAGATAGCCGAGAAACCCCTAATAAAAATTGTACCGCCTTCTCTGTTCAACGTCAATGGTATATAGCACGTATCAATGAGTTGTGCAAAGCAAGAGAATGGTGATATACTACAACTAAAAGTTATATTCTAAATGATAAAAAGATGCTAGTCTGCCCACAGCTACTTCGTTCAGCAATGATTTTTATTGTTTCATTGATTACATAAATCCGTGTTCTGCTAAGAATTCGGGTGTAATTGTTCCTAAACTGTTGATTGCGGAATCTTCTTCCCAAGGTTCGGGATGGGATTTTGAGCCGCTGCGGAGAAATTTGGCGACATATTTGCCCAGAATATCTGCTTCTAAGTTTACTAAACTTCCTGGTTGCAAATAGCTGAGGTTTGTCTCACCAAAACTGTGGGGAATGACAGCAACTTCAAACCAATTACCGTCAGCATCGCAATCTGCCACGGTTAAGCTGATGCCGTTGACGGCGATGCTGCCCTTGGAAACGATGTAAGGTGCGATTTGACGTTGCCATCCCGAATTTGCTACAGGTGGGGCAGTAAACCGCATATCCCAAGCGTTGGCGGTTTGGGTGGATGTCGCTAAAGTGCCGATCGCATCTACGTGCCCCGTCACAAAATGTCCCCCCAATTTGCTACCGGCGCGCAGGGAGGTTTCTAGGTTCACCAAAGCATCGGGGAATGATCCCAGAGTTGTGCGCCGGAGGGTTTCTGGGGAAGCGACGGCGACAAAACCCGTCGCAGGCAGAACTTCCACTACCGTCAAACAGACTCCATCCACGGCTACGCTGTCCCCAATGGCCAAATCTTGTAAAATTAGGTAGGAGTTGTTTGAGGTACAGGAAATTTGGAAATAATCGTTGCCTAACGACTTCAGCTTTCCGAGAGATTGAATTAGTCCTGTAAACATAAGTATTTTTCCTTAGTCGATCGCCTATTTACATCAAACCACAGTCACAAACCAGACGCAGGAGGTTTTGCCGTCCCCCTGTCCCCCGGAGTCAATCGAAAATCTAAAATCTAAAATCTAAAATCGATAGTCCCAGATCAGTTGCAGATTCAGGCGAAGATCGAGTCATACTGGATTTAGGTCATCTTTATGTCCGAGTTTTCTACCGCCTTGCAGTTTCTTAATTCTGTCAGTAACCCAGCCCTAAAACCAGGGACTGAGCTTGTAAGAGCAATCGAAGCAAGCTGTGCTGACGGGCCTCAGCCTTAACTGGCTACGTTATTTGAGTCACGACACTCCTTGAATGCGACGCTAGTTTTCCGCTCTGTCATTTGCAATTAAACAGTCTTAAGGTAACAGAGACAGTGTTGCAAGTCTAACAAGCTCTCATAACATTGACCGACAAGCGAACATTACCCCGAAAGGGAGCCGGAGACAACCATATCTCCAAAGAGGGGCAACCATACCCCTCTACCCCCGAAAGGGGAAAGGGGATTCAAGGTGGTGGTCACTCTCGCGTAGTCGAATGTGTTGAAACCGCCCATGTTGTTTCCCTCTCAGGACTAAAGTCTCTGAGTTTCCCACTTACCGAGTATTTTTATGATTGAAATGAAAGTCGCTGGAATTGCCTTAGATGCAGCCACGCGCAGTCCTATTGTCCTATTGAGAGACGCTACTGAGCGACGGGCTTTGCCTATTTATATCGGTCAGGAGCAAGCAAAGGCTATTATTAGCGCGATCGAAGGCCACAAACCTCCTCGGCCCTTAACTCACGATCTGATGGTCAATTTTTTAGAGGCATGGAGTCTTACCTTGGAGCGCATAGTTATTCACTCGCTGCAAGATAACACGTTCTATGCCGTGCTGATCGTCCGTCAGGGAGAAGTTAAAAAAGAGATCGATGCCCGACCTAGCGACGCGATCGCCCTAGCCTTGCGAACGAATAGCCCCATCTGGGTGATGGAAGAAGTCGTCGCCGATGCTTCGATACCTGTCGATCGAGATGCTGATGAGGCCGAACGCCGGGCCTTCCGGGAATTTATCTCAAACCTCCGTCCAGAGGATTTGATTAAGAGAAGCGGCTTCAGCCCAGGCGAAACTTCCTAAACTTTATGCGCTATCGACGGTTTGGCAAAACGGAGTTGCACCTGTCTGTATTTTCCTTGGGAACCATGCGCTATTTGGCTTCTGAGGAAACTGCCTGTCAGACTGTACAAGAGGCTGTGTCTCAGGGAATCAATCACCTGGAAACGGCTGCAGGTTACGGTTGCAGCGAGGACTATCTTGGCGCGGCCCTTTCGGCTGGCTTGTCTGTCGATCGATCGCGCCTCCACATCACTACAAAAATTTCCCCAACCGAGGATGCAGCAGCAATGGAACGCTGCATCGACGCATCCCTCAAACGCCTGAATTTAGACTATATCGATTGTCTGGCAATTCACGGTTTGAATACTTGGGAACATTTGGCGATGGTGCGATCGGCCACAGGCTGTATGCAAGCGGTACGCAAAGCCCTCGCCGATGGTCGCATTCGGCACGTCGGCTTTTCGACTCACGGGCCTCTGGATCTGATTTTGGCTGCAATCAATACAGATTTGTTTGAATTTGTCAACCTGCATTATTACTATTTTTTTCAGCGCAACGCCCCGGCAATTGAACTCGCCAAAGACAAAGATATGGGCGTTTTCATCATTTCCCCAGCCGATAAAGGAGGGCAACTCTACACGCCCCCGGAAACTCTCGCACAATTGTGCTCGCCTTTCTCGCCTTTAGAGTTGAACTATCGATTTTTACTTAGCGATACTAGGATTGGGACTTTGAGTGTGGGCCCTGCAAATGCCACAGAATTAGAGCAACCCCTGAAATATTGCGATCGCGACTTTCCCCTCACCAACGCCGAAATCGCTGCGTTCGATCGGCTAGAATCGGTTATTGCAGACACTTTGAAAACCGACAAATGCAGCCAGTGCTATGCCTGTTTGCCTTGCCCGGAAAACATCAACATTCCCGAAGTATTGCGACTCCGCAATCTCGCCGTCGGGTGCGACATGACTGACTTTGGCAAATACCGCTATGCCATGTTTGAAAATGCCGGACACTGGTTTCCCGGCAGCAAAGGCAACCGCTGCACCGATTGCGGCGAATGTTTGCCCCGGTGTCCCGAAGAGTTAGACATCCCAACCTTGCTCAAAGATACTCACCAGCGACTCGGTGGCAAAGCAGGCAGGCGGTTGTGGGATTGAAAAAAATGTGTGAAGCAGGGAAAAGGTCGATCGAGCGTATCTAAGTGTTGCAATAATTACGCTAAACTTTGGTTTAAACTGACATCTTGCACCATTCTCCAGAACAGGCAAGATCCCTGTTCCACAAAGAATTAATTTCTTGTGGGGAGTAGGGGTTGGGCAGGAGAGCCCGCCCATAAAAACCTTATTGAAAATGGTGCAACATCTCTGTTTAACTAAATTTACGATACAGTCGATCGATCAACTACTTCGTTTTACGACTGTATGGAGGAGCATCCCGATTTTGCAAAAAGCGTTTTTGAGGAGCGAGTATCTTGCACAGCAAAGCCTACATCTAACCGCGAACACTCCTGTGAAAGCACTCATTTGGATGCTCCCAACACACTTTAAATAGGAGCCGACTATTATATGTAAAAACAACTAAATAACACCATCTGATTCAACAGCTAGAAACCGATTTATTTGAGAATACCCCAGTCATTTTCTTGCTGGGTTGGCGGCGAGAGGCAACAATTTTATGATGAGTGATTAACCGAACTCGATATAAAATCTAAAATCGTTCAACTGAGCACTCACGCCGAAGTCTAAAATCTAAAATCTAAAATCTAAAATCTAAAATCTAAAATTGATCGCCTGTCATCTATAACCGATCCCGCATCTACTACTATGGCTCATACTCAGTTAAACGACAGCCAGCAAAATTGTCTGCAGCAAACTAAAGTTGCGACTTCCGAAAGAAGATTGAAAGCAGCTTTCAAGCCGTGTACCTACAACTTATCTGTTACCAGAAAACAGCTAATCGGACTGCTGACTTTACAAACAATCTTGCCCGTCGGACTAACGGCTGCAGCACTTTGGCTAACATCGGCAGTTGGAAGCAATCAACTGCAAAATCAAGCTAAATCAGAACTGAGCCTTAGTGAAATTAACTACAATCTCAAACTCGATCGCGCCGCCGACCGTTTGCAAAACTCCTCTGACAGCAAAACGATCGCCCAAATAGCCTTAGCTTACAACAGCGGTAAAAAAGTATCAGATTTGCAAAAATCTGTCAAGCAAATTATAGAAAATCAAGTCACAACAGGGGAAATAGACAGCGCGGCATTAGTTGGAAAAAACAGGCAGATAGTGGTTAGCGTCAACTCTAACCAGAAGGGAAAAAGTTTTAACCTGCAAAAAATAGTCGATCGAGTATTCGCTACAAAAGAGCCAATTACCGCCACCGAAATCATTGCTAAATCGGAAGTTCAGGAACAATTGGGATCTTTGCCGCCCGGAAAGGGATCTCGCCCTGTTCTCCTCCACTACGCAGCAATTCCCATAAAAGATCCCAAAAATCAGACCGTGATTGCTGCCTTAGTTTTAGGAGAAATTATCAGCCCAACTTCGGCAGTTGCTAGCACCGAAACCCTCAATTTACAGGGCGGGGGATATCAGGCTATCTACGCACCGCTGGCTGACGGCAAATTTGTTTTGGCAAGTTCGCAAGCAGTTACCAAAAACCAACAGTTACCAGACTTGCTGGCAGAGAAATCGCTGCTGACATCTGCACTCGCAGCAGGCGGCAAACCAGTCGCCGGAAACGTACAAACAGGCAGTCAAACTTATGCTGTAGCTGCCAAATCCCTTGGCAATTTAGCCGGAAAACCAGCCGCAATTTTAGTGCGATTCATCCCCAAAACATCAATAGAAACTTGGGGGGGCAATAACTGGCTGCTGGCAATGTCTGCGGCTGCCGTTATCCCGTTCGCCTTGGGAGTTGCCGTCACCCGCCGAATTGCCAAACCCGCTAACTCAGATTTATCAACAGCAGAGGGGAATTGGGCATTTAACTCCAGCGCCGAACCGCAGCGATCCCGGAAGTTTGATCTCATTTATGACAATTTAAATTTCGGCGAATTTCCAGATTTATTTCCCAAAAAATCGAGTTTAGATGGTAAATTAGCGGTCGATTTTCGATATAAAAAATTGGCTGACGATCGCCAAATCGCAAATCCCCACATCCCGCTCGCTTTCCAACCCCTAGAATTGCCCGAAAACTCCGTCTCAAACCAGTCGCGGCAGGTAAATACAGAAAATACAGAATTAGAAAAAAGCGCGATCGCCTTAAATCAAGTCCAGGAAGCTTGGCAAGACTTAAATCGCCTCAACTGGGAATTGCAGCCAGAAATACTCGATCGCCAAAACACTCAAAAAGCCCTGCGAAAGAGCGAAGCACTGCTGCAAGCGATTTTAGACAACTCAACAGCAGTAATTTACATCAAAGACCTTGACGGAAAATACCTGCTCACCAACCGCCATTTTGACAATTTGTTCGACATCACCAAAGAGCAAATAACAGGTAAAACTGATGGCGATATTTTTCCCCTAGACTCTTCAGCAGCCTTGCGAGAAAACGACCTGAAAGTTCTCGAATCCTCCTCGCCTCTAACCATCGAAGAAATCATCCCTCAAGACGACGGCCCGCACACTTATATTTCTCTGAAATTTCCCCTCTGCAACTCCGAAGGTAAAGCTTATGCAGTCGGTACAATTTCTACAGATGTGAGCGATCGCAAACTTGCCGAACTCACCCTAGAAAAAGCCAAAGCAGAACTAGAAATAGAAGTCGAACAGCGCACTCTATTCCTCAAACAAGCCAACGAACTCTTGCAGTTTGAACTCGCAGCCAGAGTCCGCGGCGCCATCACAGTCAGACAAATGACCGCTCAGGTAGCCCGACACGCCAGAACAGTTGACGGCATTCTCGGCGCTTCTCTTGACCTAATTTTTCTAGTGGATCGATCGGGAAAATACACCTATGTCAGCCGCACCGCCGCTCAAGCTGCCGGCATGAACCCCAGAGAAATGATTGGCAAAACCTGGCAGGAATTAGGCTGGTCGCCAACAATTATGCAGCGGGTTCACCAAGAATGCGACGGCCTATTTGCCACAGCCGAGCCCGTGAAAGGCGAAGTAATTGTCCCCACGGCAAGCTGGGGAACCCGCGACTACGAGTACATTCTCAGCCCGCTTTGTGCGACAGACGGCAGCGTCGAAGCGGTGGTGGCGACACTGCGGGATATCACCGAACGCAAAGACGCTGAGGAAGCATGGCAGTTGGCTAAAGAAGCCGCAGAACTCGCCAACCGCGCCAAGAGTGCTTTTCTGGCAAACATGAGCCACGAGTTACGCACTCCCCTCAACGCGATTATCGGCTACAGCGATATGCTGGTGGAAGATGCCGAAGAGTTGGGCAACTTAGAGGTTGTCTCGGATTTAGACAAAATTCGCACTGCTGGGAAACATTTGCTGCGCCTAATTGACGACATTCTCGACATTTCCAAAATTGAAGCTGACAAGATGGAGATTTACCTCGAAAGCTTCGATGTCGGCGGCTTAATCGAGGAGGTGGCAACAACTATCAAACCGCTAATGGATAAAAACGGCAATACTTTGGAAGTATTGAGTTCTGACAATATCGGCGCGATGCACGGCGATTTGATGAAAGTGCGGCAGGTAATGCTGAATTTGCTCAGCAATGCTGCTAAATTTTCTGCTAATGGGGCGATCGTACTTACTGTCGAAAGAATTACCAGCGAAGAATTAAAAAATAAGTATCAACCCAGAGTTGCTCAAATGTTAATTTTGGATGCAGACTTTTTAATTTTCCGAGTGACGGACACGGGCATCGGCATGACACAAGAACAGCAAGAGCGACTGTTCCAACCTTTTACTCAAGCTGACGATTCAACTACTCGCAAGTACGGGGGTACTGGTTTGGGACTGACTATCAGCCAGCGTTTCTGTCAGATGATGGGTGGCGATATTGAAGTTTCTAGCGAGTTAGATTGCGGTTCTACTTTTACTGCTTGTCTGCCTGCTTCATTGTTTAGGCGATCGGAATTTTAATATTGTAGGGGCGGGTTTTACTAACAATAAAAGCCAAAAACAAACAATACTAATAAACCCGCCCCTCCGCAACACAAAATCGCAATTTACATCTTTTGCATATCGTAAAAGGTAAGGTTGATGTAGATTATCTGCTGTGCGGGGGCGGGTTTTCTAGATGGCGACTTGCCGACATAAATGGTTGGTAAAACCCGCCCCTACGGGAAATATATAAAAAAGAAAACAATAATTATGAAATACGATGTTGATACCCGCAAGAATAGCATTTTGACAAAAAGTTTATTTTTGTTCCCGATCGCCTGTTATGCGTGCCTCGGAGCCTTGCTATGCGAGCAATCTGCGGCTTTTGCCCAGGAGCCGGTCTGCCCGACTGGCAGCGCTGCTAATTTCCCGTCGCCCCCGCTTTCGCAAACGGAAAAAAGCGTGCCGAGTCTGTGGTTAGCTCAAAAACTCTATGGCGGCAAATTGCTCGATCGCTGGTTTGTCGATCCCGGCAATACTTGGGTAATTATCATAGTCAATCGCCAACTTTGGAGTTTGCTCGATTATATGGAACGCTATCAGTTTGTCAACCGCTTCGGCACTGTCGCCAGCGATTATGGTTACAATGTGCGAGTTTGCAACCGTCAAGGCACTGCTTTGGCAGTTTATTCGTGCAAGGGCGATCGGCTTAACTGTCGGATTGATTTAGAATCTCTGTCAAATCCAGGTCTTCGAGGAGGGGTGAAAGGCTTTTAGATTAGTGTCCTTACAAGAGTTAGGACACGGCGCCGTGCCTTTGGGAGTGTCAACTTAAGGTCAAACCCATAGTCCGGCAAGGGTTGAAACCCCTGCCTCAAAGCTAAAGTCGTCTGAAGACGACTAATGAGTTCTTCAGTCCTCTTTGAGAGGACTTTAGCTATTAGACAGGGGTTTCAACCCCTGGCGGGCTCGCGGGATGACTGTAATTTAACTTCTCACTACTTGCCGAATTTCTTGCCAGAGCGATCGATACAGCGAAATGCCCGCATCCCCAAACGGCAGCAGAAAGTCGCTAGCAGCAAGAATCTTAGCATCCGGCAACAACACAGAATTAGTGCGAACAGCTTCCGGTAAATCTTCGGGTTTCATGCCGACAATTATCGGCGAACTAGCCTTAGCCAGCAAAGATAATTGAGGAGCAACCCGAGGCTGCAAGCAAAAATCAATCCATTTCTCCACTAAAGAAACTGGATTCCCTGATGCTGGTTGTACCCACAAATCTGTCCACAGTGCAGTTCCCGAAACTGGAATTACTAAAGCAATATCCTTTTGAGTTTGCAGCAGCGGCAGCAAGTCCCCAGAGGAACCTACTGCCAACCAAGTATCGCCTAAAATTAATGGTTGCAGGTAAGCGTCCGAACTATAAAGTTTAACTTGTTGGTGCAAATTTGCGAGTTCTTTTTTGAGATTTGGGACTTGATCTAATTGCTGCGTATTGTAAGATTTCCCTAGTTTTTTTAATGTTAAACCGATAACTTCTCTGGCACTGTCTGGCAGAGAAATTCGATCGCGCAATTCGACTCGCCACAAGTCTTTCCAATCTGTCGGAGTCCACCCCAAAGCCTTAAATTTGTCGGTTCGATAGGCAATTACCGTACTTCCCCAGCGGTAAGGTGCAGCCCACACTTTACCTTGAGGATCTAATTTACCCTCATCGTTGCGCCTGACGAGTTTTTGCCATCTTTCGGGCAATTGTGACCAATTAGCAAACTTACCAGGATCGATCGGCTTAATCAATTTTTGCCTAATTGCCAAAGTCAGCCAGTAATCTCCCAACATCACCAAGTTAGCTTGATTTTTGGATTCGGGAACCCGTTTCCACTCCTGCAACAGGGCGAATAATTCTTTTAATTGTGCTTCTTGCGTTACCTGCAAAAGCGGAGACGGTTGTACATCGCGGCTAAATTTGCTTACCAGTTGGGCCGGAATACCGTTTTTGAGCGATCGAATTTTGAGAATCGGCTTCGAGTCGCACCCTGCCGCCAATTGACTTAAAGTTAGGGTGGCGGCCCCCAATAGCAAAGACCTTCGTTTCACCTGTCAATCCGCTTTTCTAAATATTGACCCATCGTTTTGTGTTCTACAGCCGGGGAAATAATTGTTTGTCGAGTCCGGTAGTGGGCGCCGATTTGTCTTATTTCTTTTTCAAACACAGAGCCATTGTACTCGGTTCTGCTGCCAAGAGAGTCTGTTTGACCGAAAGCATCCAGGATACAATCCCCCGAATTTATCCATGGGATCAATTCTAAAATCTAAAATCTAAAATCTAAAATCTAAAATCTAAAATCTAAAATCTAAAATCTAAAATCGCGCAATCGATTGGCTCTTGCCCTGATTTTACCTTCTACATTGTCGATCGAGCTTTCCGATGCCGAAAACTCCGTCAACTTAACGCCTAATTTCTGTGCTGCAAGTTACTTTGAGCCAGTTTTGCTCGTCAGCCCGGTCGATCGACTGCATCTGTGTTACATTTTTTAATATAACGAAACAACGAGAGCGCTGCCATCTGCCGTTAGATGACGCTTTTTACACAACCGAAGTGAAAAAGTATTTTTATATCGGCGACAGATTAATAACTAAAAAAACTAAAAACCAATTTATCTAAATCCTGAAAGCACTAGCGAGAGCGAAGTCAATCTAATAGGACGCTCTGCCATCCGACTCTCAGAAACCCGACGTTTTATCTCTGATTCAAGGTTTGAACGAAGTATGGAGGTTAACCAACCCGGTTCCTGTGTCCAAGACTATGTAAAACCTAAAATCTAAAATCTACAATCGACTCACGAATGGCGAGCGATTATCTTCAGGCTGGCTCCCTAAATCTACCGTCAGAATTAGAAACACAACAATTACGTCAAAAATTAAATAATTTAGTGATAAATCCAAGTTATGTAAAGATTTACCTAAAATGTAAAGATATTAAGTTACGAGCCAAAGGATAATTGTATGGAAGCGCTCCGCCAGCAAGTTACAGTATTGAGCCAACAAGTCGAGGCCCTCTACAAACTCATAGAAAACCTCAATGAAAAGCTCTTGGAGTCGGCCAAGGAGACGAAGCTGACTCAGCAACAGAGAAACGATCGCTCTGGAACGCTAGGAAATGATCAAACCTCCCCCTATCAAAGCTACAGCAGTCTCGACGGCCTCCTCGAACACAAAGACATACTGTTAGATGACAGCTACTTCGACAAAAATTCTCAAAGCCTGGAAAAAGAGCTGAGCGCTGAGATTCAAATCCAGCGCTTAACAGCTCAGCTAACAGCAGCTTACAATCGAATTGCCGCCTTGGAAGAACAGTTGCTCTCCAAAAGAATGCACTCGCAACATCTAGGCGGGCCTAATTAAATATTGCTACCGGGTATCGGGTATTAATTTCAGAAAAAATACAATTTGCGTCGATTTATGCTCGTCTACTTATAGAGTGATTGTAGGGAGTTTTTGGTCTCGCACAAGTAGGATGGAAATAGCATATTAAGGCGAGATTTGGTATAGAAATAGCAATCCTCTTTGTTTGGTGAACAAGATTTTTTTTGATGAACCGCAGAGGGCACAGAGGGCGCAGAGAGAGAGCACAAAGAGCACAAAGAGCACAAAGAGCACAAAGAGCAGAAAGAGAGAAGTTCGCAAATCCGGGATCGATTGCTATAACTACGTACTTAATTTTTAACTTCACACCGCGAGGCTAAAGCTTCAACAGCGTGGAGGAGTTGAGTTGGAGTCCAATTTGCAGTCAAGCCACTGGCGATCGCACACGATCCCGCACCGACCCCTTCTTTAACATAGCCGCGATCGTAAGCTTGCAGTTGCCCGTAGCGAGATCCAGCAAAACTTAGCTGCGCCGCCAACAGAGGCACACCGCCGATATCATTCGCAAGTCCTACAGTGTCTCCTGTAGGGTCTTCGGCCACCCAGCGCGTAGTCCCCACCGCGACTTGTTCGGGACTCCATAGCAGAGCATATTCACGGGCTAAGGCTTCCATCAAAGCGTACACTGCCAGCATTTGCGTGCCCCCGGCCAGAAGCACCCCGCAAGTCCGACTCGCGGCGATCGCCATTCCCGCCACCGCTATTTGCATCGGATCGCCTACCGCCGCTACCAATTCCAAGGGAGTGCTGTTTTGTCCGCCCATTTCCCACTCGGCATTATTGAGTCCCGCTGTCACTGCAGCCAATTTTTGAGCGTGATTGCAGCGAGGATGAGAACTATTAACTTTGCCCGCCGCTGCAATACCCAAACCCATTAACACGCCCAAAGCAGTAGTCGTTCCCCCAACTACGCACTCCCCTAAAATTAAATAGCTACCATTAGTTTGAGCAGCCAATTTAGCTCCCCAAATTAATCCTTGTTCGAGCAAATGTTTGACTGTTTCGAGTTCTAAAGCATTCCCAGAAATCAGACACTTTGCCGGAGTGCCGCCCAAGTCAATTGCAGGTACGGGAGGTGGGAGGGGCAAACCAGCATTAAATAGGTAAAGCGGAAGTTCCAAAGCTTCGACTACAGCGCGAGATATCAGTACCGGCGAGGCACCCGCTTCTAGGGGCGGCAAAGGATATTGGGGCGACGGTTGGGGGCCGTTATACAAAAATTCTGCATCGGCTAAACAAGTAAATTGTCGATCGTGCGGGGTTGCTCCTGCTGCTGAAATCCCCGGAATTAAGCCTGTCGCGGTAAATCCTAACACGCAGGCAAATATCGGTTTTCGTCCTCGATAGCGATCGAGCCATCGCTGCCCCTGTTCAATTTCTGTATAAATACCAATCATAAATTAGTCATTAGTCAGTAGTCAGTAGTCATTAGTCAGCAGTCATTAGACCTCTGCAATAATTATTGTGGAACAGGCATCTTGCCTGTTCAAGACTTGCTTTGCAGGAGAGGTCTATTAGTTATTAGTCATTAGTTATTTAGTAGCCATTAGCAATTAGCAATGCCCGATGCCCCATGCCGCATGCCCCAGGCCCAATAACTACTCTTCTTGACACTCCCCTGGCTAAAGCCGAGGGGATTCTTGATTCGCAGAATCAACTTGCCGATGCAGAATTACTTCAACATCGGTAGCGGTCAACTCTCCACAAGCGTTCGGATCTAAGATCCAAGTTCCGACGTGCCCCGCCGTACTTAATCCCCGACTTAGGATATTTCTACCTGCGTTGTGATCGCGATCTAATACACATCCACACCGACAAGCGTGAGTTCGCGTTGATAGACTTTTCTTAACCATGGTTCCGCAGCTAGAACATTCTTGACTCGTCCCGTGGGCTGGCACGGCAATTGTAATCCTTCCGAATACTTTACCGAAATATTCCATCCACACTCGAAACATATACCAAGATGCGTCGTTAATCGATTTAGCTAAGCAGTGATTCTTCACCATGTTTTTGATTCTCAAATCTTCATAGACTACACAGTCGTTTGACTGGATGACGCATCTTGCTAATTTCACAGCAAAATCTTTACGCTGTCTACTTATTTTGAGGTGGCGTTTTCCTAGAATTACCCTAGCTTTTTTTCTATTTTCTGAACCTTTGACTCGCTTTGAAAGCCGCCTTTGGGCTTTCTTTAGTCGGCGCTCTCCTTTGCCCAGAAAACGCGGATTTTCGACTGTAACACCATTAGAGTCTGTGTAGAACTCTTTGAGCCCCACGTCTAATCCAATAGCATTACCTGTAACTTCAATCTTCTCGGAACGGTCAACTTGAACGCAAAACTGGATGTAGTATCCATCGGCTCGTTTGACTAAGCGTACTCGCTTAATCTGGGTAAGCTGATAAAAATGTAAGTCGCGCGTCCCTTTCAGCTTAAGTTTTCCGATGCCTTTTTTATCGGTAAAAGTGATAGATTTTCGGTCAGTTGCCATCCGCCACCCGGTCGTTTTATATTCGACCGACCGATTGTCTTTCTGAAACTGCGGAAAACCCTTTTTCCCGGTAATTTTATTTTTACAGTTGTCGTAAAATCGGGCGATTGCCGACCACGCTCTTTCTGCGCTTGATTGTCGAGCCATGCTGTTGAGTTCATCGCAAAACGTCCATTCTTTAGCTAAAACAGCACTGTACTTATTCAAGTCATACTTGTTGACTTTTTGGTTTTCCATCCAAAAGCGCAATGCTTTGTTACGGATGAATTGTACTGTTCTAATTGCTTCGTCTACAGCGGCAAATTGCTGCTTTTTTCCGTATGCTTTGAATTCAAAAACTAGCATGACTTCGACCTCATCACGATATGCTTATGCTAACAACATCGGCTTAATATCGCTTGAGTTGTTCACAAAGCTTTACACGTAAGTTTCGTATACTATAAAGTTAGTCGTAAAAACTTGGTTCTAACAAAGGAAATGGGAGGCTTTAGCCTCCTTCTGTTTTTCTTCCCCGGACTAAAGTCACGGGGTTTTCATGCTTGATCGTTATAATCGATCAAAACTTCCACCCAGCTTGGTGGGCGCGGAATTGGGTTTCCCAAACGATCTAATAGCAGCAAAGCTACTAAATGCACTACAAATAAATAGACAATATTGTTAACCAAAATCATCCCGGCGGCGATCGCCCCAATTGTGTTCAAACTCGGTACATTAAGCCAGCCCAGCTTCACAAACACCCATTCCACCATCTCTGTTACCTGGGCCGTTACGTAAACCCATAGATCCTGACCCACCAACGCTGACAGCAGCCAAAACCGAAAAAAGAAGCCGACAGTACCAATGAGAGCGCCCACACTAATAGAGAGTGACCAACTCGCTTTGCGCCTCCAAAGTCCTCCCAGCGCAACTCCCATAATTCCAAAAGGCATCACGTATAAAATGCTCCGCGTCGGGCCCATGAGTACCGACAGCAGCAAACCCGATACCAAAGCTGCCATCCAAGCTGCTCGGTTGCCCCAGCGCAAGTAAACCAGGGCGATGGGTATCGGAAAAAAAACCCGCAGCAAAGGCCCCAGCGGAAAGTAATAATTTACCAGCCAAATTAAGCTAGCGGTACTTGCCAAAAAAGCCGTTTCTACCAGCCTTAAAGGCGCTTCCCCAGAGATGTGCTTCCCCGGATCGGGATTTGGGCGATCGCCAGTCATTGCTGAAATATCGGCGGTTTGGGGCTCGTTATTTGTACTGGGTGAACTACCCGAATTAGACGCAGCATCTGCTGACAAAAAATCACTCATCCGATTTTAGATTTTAGATTTTAGATTTTACGGGACTGGCCCCCGATACGGCTGATTCCCGGTTTCAGTGTTTGGATGCCTCGCCGCCAAATTTAATATTGCTCGCAGAAACCGGGAATCAGCCAGGAGCGGAAGTCTTACAGCGGATTCCAGGTTTATAAAGTACACCCCAGAAACCGGGTTTCTTCTGGATTTCTCGCCAGAAATCGGTTTTATTCAAGAAACCCGGTTTCTCTGTACTTCACTTACCTGGAAAGTGCTGTATTTTCGATCGATTTTTTCAGCAAACATTTTCAGCAGCATTATTTTTCAATTTTGCCTTCCTGGATTACCAAAACCGAACAAGATGCGTGGTGAACGACATAATTGCTGACACTGCCGAGGAAAGCTTCTGCGAACCCCGTGCGGCCGCGCCTCCCCAATACTATTAAATCTGCGCCCCAATTTTCGGCTGCTTCACAGATACAATGCCCCGGATCGCCGTCCTTTTTGCAGTCAAATTCTACCTGCAATCCTTTTTTTGCTGCAGCGTCGCAGTAATTTTTTAGCAAACCCGAAGCGTGTTTTACGTCGCTTTCCAGCCGCAAACGTTGAGCTTGATAAGCTTGATCCATTAACTCGACATTCATGCCCAAATCTACCGGAATTGGCACTGCCGTCTCCCCCAGCGTGCTGACAGTAACGCAGTTAAATAGCATCACCTGGGCGCGATCGTTCAGAGCTAATTCTAAAGCTTGCGTGAAAACACGGTGGCCCAGTTCAGAATCATCTAAGGCGGCGAAAATTTTCTTAAAACTCACAGCTTTACCTCCTGCAGGAAATCATTAATATCACTTAGTTAACAGAGAGTGCTTTTGAATTAGATTCAATAAAAGCAAACTCTGATACTTCTAGACTAACAGACGCTCTAAGGCGTGCAGGTCGGGAATGCACAAAACGTCACGTTCGCGCTGAATAGTTCCTTTTTTTTCCAGCTTGCTGAGCACTCGCGTTACTGTTTCGCGAGCCAGCCCGCTGAGGCTGCTTAATTCTCTGTGTGGCAGGTTCGGTATTTCTGTACCTCCTGTTTCCAGGATTTTTTTGCCTTGCCCTTCGGCCAAAAATAAGAGAATATCTGCTACTCGCGAGGTACTGTCGGACTCTCGTAAACGCAGGCGGCGGTTGACTTGTCGCAGGCGACGCGCCATCAGTTGAGCTAGGCGAATGCCTGCTAGAGGCTCGGTATGAATGAGCTGCACAAAATCCTGAGATGGCATATTGCCGATCAGTGTCGGGGCTAGGGTGATCACATCTGTCGATCGCGGTGCTTCTTCGATCGCGGCCATTTCCCCGAATAATTCTCCTTTCCCTAAAATATTCAGTGTTACTTCTTTTCCGTCTAGGTTGTAGGTGCGAATTTTCACCCAACCATCCAATATAAAATACACTGATGTTCCCCAGTCATTTTCGAGTAAAATCACTTGATTTGACGGATGACTTCGGGTAACGATGTGGACAGTTGCTCTCTCGATTACAGGATCGGGTAATCCTGCAAAAAAAGGAGTAGAAACTATCAATTGATTTATATTAGAATTCGGGTCTCGGGTGTTAAAGCGGTCTTCCATGAGGCCATCATTTTAATTTATGCGCTTGAGCTGCGCTGGGCAGTTACAAATAGCTTGCAGCCGAGTCATTCGATTTGAGATTCCAGATTTGAGAAACAAGGATCTAAAATCGGCAATTTTACCTCTAAAGTTTTGCGGTCAAAGGCTCAATATGGTAATTAATAGCCTCAAGCTCTGATTGGGAGCTAGAAACTAAAGAATATACCATAATTTTTTAGATACATACCACTGAGCAAATTTTATTAACAAAATTTTAGCTATGTGGCAAACGACTGAGCCGATCGAATTACCTTTGAAAGCACTTCGCGAAGACAAGCTTAACACTGCTGAGAGATTTGTTGTCACTCGGCCTTGCTTTCGAGAAGGCAGAATCCACGATCGCAAGGGGTGCCACGGCAGACAGATCCCAAATCCGAGCAACTGCCTAGAATCTGGCCAATGTCAGCACGATCGGCAAAATCCACAGCCATTGCAAGCCTAAATACTGGCGCTCTTGGCGAGCGAAACCCTCCCACTTCCCAGCAAAATTTTCTGCTACCCAAGATTATTGTACCATTAGTATCTAGCCATGAATACAGATAATAGGCTATAATTAAAGGTTACTCAAATCCAGTATACGGGGATAATCCCGAATCTCGGTATCCCAAATCGCAAATTGTTTGAGGTTTTTTCCAAGTCGGTGAAAAATGAAGAGACAGTGGCGCGCAGACATCCTAACGAAACTCGCGGTGACAGTGTGGGGCTCTTTGTTCAAGCGGGTGAAGGCAAAAGTTGGTCGGGATCACAGCTATTCCGAGCAGGAATCAGCCTCCGGGTCAGGAAACTCGCCCCTGAGTCGCAGAATTTGAAAGCACTTGCAATTGATAGAAGCGGGCATTTGGTGCGGAAGTACCGGTTAACCTATGATAGGCAATAGAAGTTATCCGAAGACAAAAGGTTAATTAACTGTTGTCAGAAAATATTAGTGAATTATTGAGCGAAAGCATCCAGGATACAAGCCCCCGGATTCATCCGTCCAGAAATAAAAAACCTGTATCCGAGAAACTTGCCGAACGTATTTATCTCGCGCAAGTCAATGCTTCAATCTAAAATCTAAAATCTAAAATCTAAAATCGATTGACTTCAGTCTTTTGTCGGTAAAGTTTCTCCCAAGCCGCATTCCCAGAGGTTCCGCCCTTGAATTCTCAGAAGTACAAAATTCAAGCACTGATTGCTGAGATAGACGAGGTACTCAGCAAGCCCGCACCCCGCTTGCCTTGGACGGGTTCTCTTGATACTGTCCACCAGCGCCAACTTTTAGAGCGAGTTCGCGCTTATCTGGTTTCCTCAGACTCAAAGCTAACGGCCCCAAAGGCCGCGGCCCGCCAAAATGTCCGCCCCGAACCAGTTCCAGTACCCAAAGTGCCTCTGCCCCCCCCTGGCCCCTCAGCAGCAGAGCAAATCATGCTGGCAGTAACCGGAGAAATCAGCCACCTGCGTTCCAGCCTGACAGGGCCGCTCCAAGAAGACATAGAAGCTCTGCGGCAAGAGCAGCAAGCTCTCATTCAAGAAATCAAACAGCTAGAAGCAAAACGGCAGCAGCAACAATCCCTAGCTCAGCAACAAGCCAACCAACAGCAAATCATTGCTGAATTTTTGCAGGTACTGAGTGCCCGCTTGGAAGAAACCTTGACTAGCGATTTCTCCCAAATTCTAAATTCCCTAGAAAATCAGTTATTGCAAAGTATCTCAGCACCATACTCTTTGGGCAGTGCGCCTGATGAAGAATCGGCTATTGACGTAACACTTCACCGACAAACCTCAGAAGAACACCCGCTGCTGACGCCGGCTCAGAGGTTGGAGCAAATGCAACTTTTCCAATCTCATGCTGACAGTCTGCTGATGAGCCTCGATTCGAGGATGGCTATCGTGTTCGAGGCTTTGCAAGCAAATCTGCAAAGCTATCAAGCTTCCTTGAGACAAGAACTCGAAAATATGTACGGTTTGAACCAGCAGAGCGAGGCGATGTTCGCGGCTTTGGTCAACCACTTAGCTGCACAGTTGGGGCGAGAAGCTTCTTCCTACGTTCAACAGCCGATCGATTTAGCAAATAATCTCGAAACCGTTACCCCAACGGCCGCCGATCGATCTCCTGTCGCTCCAGCCCTTTCAAATACTGCGATCGAACACTCAGCCCCAGAGACTCAGACGGGAAACTCGGTGCAGTCCATTCGCAGCGGCGAATTCGGAGAAGAAGACAGATTTCCCTACGCCGGTACAGAAATTTCTCCGCAATTCAAACAGTTGAGGCGCGAACGCGATCGCATTCAAGCCCCAATTATGCTCCCGGAGTTGGAAGATAATTTGTTGGGTTATACACCCGAAATATCTCAAAATTCAACTCTAGATACGGGGGAAGAATCGGACAATAGGTTTACAGAAACAGACGAAGAGATTGAGGATTTGTATGCAAGTTTGTTCGCGGGAGAAGCGGTTCCTGAAGTAGAATTACAAGTCGAAAGTTTCCTGGTAGAAAATACTGAAATCAAGACAAAAACAGAAGGCTTAGAATACCGAGCGACGACGGATCTGGAAACTGCCGAATCGCTAAAAATGACCGAAGATTTGTTTGTAAATCTGCTGGATGAAGGCGAATCTTTGGAAGAGATTTTAGGAGATGAAAATTCAGACTTTGTAATGGGGAATTCTGTAGAGTCTCTAACTTTAGATAGTGCAGATTTATTTGAACCGCAAGTGGAAACAGTAGCTGAAGTGTCAGAAGCACCAGCCTCAACTGCTGAGGTGAAAATTGACGGGGACGATCGAGAAAATCTAGAAACGGGTCAAAACCAAGGCGAGCAGTTCGACGCTGCGATGCCTGAATCGCCACCTTTGCCGTTGAGAACGCCAGCCGAAATTAGCCCAAACCTCCCCAGTGCCGAGTCTCATGTGCCAAGTATCGGTGAGGTTCAAACTGGCGAGTCCGGCACTTCGTCGCAGCGACTCGATGAGGAGTACATCCAAGCTTCGCCGGACGAGGATTTGCTGCCGATAGAGGAATTAGAAGATGACCTCGATCGAGCTCTAAATTTGGACAACAACACTCTGGAACTTTTGGAGGCAGACCTCTACAATCTGGAGGAAGTGGAAAATACTAGCTCCCGGCGATCGAATTTCTCAGTCGCTAACAGCTTGGATTTATCGGCGAGTTCCCCCGAAGGCATTGCAAACAATCCCTTTGCCGAGGTGGCAGAGGAAGAACTCGGCACGCTGGAGGATTTGTTCTCCGATGTTTTGGAACTATCCTCGGATGATCAACCTTTTGTTTTGGAAGACGAACTTGAGGATGATTTGTTGGCTGAGGAAGACGACTCGAATTTGACGCTAGACGAGATTTTGGCTAGTTTGACCGAAACCGATCGACCTTTGACTGATTCTCCCCCTCCAGAAACTGCCGAAACTAACGAACTGCGATCGAGTCCTCCAGAAAGTCAAAAAAAAAACCTAATTTCGACAGAGAGTAAAGCAGGAGTTGTTGAGGGGAAAACCGATTTTAGCGAGTTTGCCGAAACACAGCAGCAAGAGGCGGCTGGGCATTCTGCAGCAGGTGCGATCGCCCCATCCCGACAACGCCGGAATTCTAGCTGGTATTTGGGCATTGATTTTGGTTCCAGCGGCCTGTCTGCGGCTTTACTCGATCGCACCAGTGGCGAATTGCACCCGATTTACTGGGAAGCATCGCAGGCTGAGGCTTGGCCAGCAGACGCCAGTTGTCGGATTCCCTCGGCTGCGGTGCTGACCCAAACATCCCCAGGTAGCCCAGGGTCAGAGGTGACAGTCAAGTCGGTGGGATTCCGACCCCAGGCTTTGCCTGCAGGAGAATTTTTACTGGAAAATTTTAAATTGCCTTTAAAGGTGGGCATTCCTTATCAGCGGGAGGCTGCTGGGATGTACGAACCGCTGTTGCAGTGGGATCCCTTGCAGGCTTTTTCGATCGCCTTGCCGCTGCAATGTGTGCGGGCGCTGCTGGCTACTTTGAATCCGAGTTTGCGGGGACAAAAATTTGCCGAATCGGGGGAAATTTTGGATTCTGCACCAAGGGCGAATTTTGCAGGATTGCCAGTTTCTAATTTAATTTGTAGGGCTTCGGGACTGACGCCAGAAACTCTTGATGCGGCGCTTTTAGACTTGCAGGGTGTAATTTTGGGGACTCCGGCCGGCTGGTCGGATGTTTATCGGTTTAATCTGCGGGAGGCGGTTTTGGGTGCGTCTCTGGTGGCTTCTGGTTCGCAAATTTTTGTGGTGGAAGATGCGATCGCCACTTTGCTTGCTGCTGTAACTCCTGTGAAAAATCGCATGGAAGTCGAGTCGTCAGCCGTGGATTCTGCTAAGGGCACTGAAGAAGCTGCACCGCTGACTGTGAATGCTTCGTCTTTTAGCGGGGGAACTTTGATTTTGAATGCGGGGGCGGCGACGGTGGAATTAGCTTTAGTTGAGTTGCCGTCTAATCTTCAAGATTTAACTCGTGCTGATTTTACTTGCCACAGTTTTGATGCGGCTGGCGATGCTTTCGATCAGGATATTATCTGTCAGTTGTTGGCTAAAAATGAAACTTGGGGAATGTCGATCGATTTGCCACGTCCTGGCCATCCCGATTTGCCGAGTCGCTATCAATTGCAGCAGCGGTTACAAGGTTCTGCTTTTGGCCTGCAATTGTTAGAGGCAGCAAGACAAATAAAAGTTACTTTGCAACATCAAAAAAGTTTTGCTTTGGATATTGGTCAGCAGCATTGGGATGTGAAGCGCAAAGATGTAGAAAGTCTGGTTTTAGTGCCTTTTGTGCAGCAGTTGAACCGTGAATTGAATGCTTTGCTCAGCCGCGCGGGAATGTCGCCGGCGGGGATTAATCAGGCGATTTGTGCGGGGGGTATGGGTGCTTGGCCTGCGATTGCCCGCTGGTTGCGGCAGAAGTTGCCGAATGCGATCGTGGTTCAAGACCAGGAATTGCAGGGCGATCGAGATATTTTTGAGATTCACAATTCTGCATTAAATTCTGTATCTCAAAGTACAAGTTCCCAAAAAATTGGTCGAGTTGCCTGCGGGTTAGCGAGTTTGGCTCTCTATCCTCACATTTTGGATGTGTCGCAGCAGCAGTACAGCGACTTTTTTCTGCTGTGGGAATTAATGAAGGTTTTGGGCGGGGAAACTTTGAGCTTTCAGGAAATTTTGCAGTTGTTGGAGGGCCAAGGCGTGAATACCCGCACCTGCGAACCCCGGATTTTGCGGATTTTGGAAGGAAATTTGCCGGCGGGACTTGTGCCTGCGGAGGAAGATTTCATCCTGCTTGCCGAGGAGTCAAGGCAAAATCCTGATTGGGAAGAAATTTGGGCTGAGCCGCTTTTCTTTGAAGATGTCTCACGCGGTTATCGTTTGAATCTCGAACACGCCTTTGTTGTTCGCAAATATTTAGGCAAACTCGCCTCTAGCAGCCAGCAAAAATTGTTAGAACCGCTAACACTTGCTTGGGATGTTCGCACCGATATTTATCGCTAAACGGCAAAAAACCCGGTTTCTCAGTAGAATCCTCCCTGTCTTCCGGGAAGAGTCCTAGCCGAAACCAGGTTTTTTTGCGTCCCGGACTAACTTTTTTCTGTAAATTTACGTAAGTTTACAGAAACTTTATACGTTTTTATAAAAAATACATAGAAACTTTATAAAAGTGTGATTGCTTTTTAAAGATTGTGCAAAGCTGAGTATTTCAGGTTCAGCAGATTTGGGATGGCTAATAAGATGGACGTAAGAGATCGTTAAAGTTGAGACAAATGATATGAAATTTCCGATGGGTGCCTCGTCGAAATCATTATTATCAGAAATGATGTCGTTATGTTTTCCAGAATCTACTTACAATGTCTGTGTATCAAAACAACACGCTCACCGATCCGTAACGAGCAAGGTAAAACGGTCGATCGATATTTTGGGTGCGCTGCTGGGACTGGCAATTGCTGCTGTGGTGGCGGTGCCGGTGGCTGTGGCGATGCTGTTGGACAATCCGGGCCCGCTGCTGTACAGTCAAGTCCGCTGCAGCTTCAAAGGGCGACATTTCAGAATATGGAAATTTCGATCGATGGTTGTCGGTGCAGAAAATCTCAAACATTTAGTTAGCAACCAAGCCAAGGGTCACATTTTTAAGAATGAAAATGACCCGCGAATTACCCGCGTCGGCCGCTTCTTGCGGAACACGAGTTTGGACGAGTTACCTCAATTCTGGAATGTGTTAGTTGGCGACATGAGTTTAGTGGGAACTCGACCGCCAACTCCCGATGAAGTGGCTGCCTATGACGAGTTCCACTGGCAACGTTTAAATGTCAAACCCGGTCTGACTGGGGAGTGGCAAGTCAACGGACGGTCTAGAGTTAAAGACTTTGACGAGATTGTCCGCATGGATCTCGACTATCAGCGCAAGTGGTCTGTTGTCTACGACATCACTCTGATTTGCAAAACAATTTCGGTTGTGTTGAGCAAAGACGGCGCGTGTTAGGTAAACTGTTTTGGGTTGTGTGTTTGTTTGTTATGAGCTGCGATGCGATGAATATAGAGCTAAAATCTGTTTTTCTAAAAGTTAAACAGCTACAAAAAATGTTAAATTAAGGGCAATCTTTTTACAAGGTTGCCCTTAATTTTTTTCCTCAGCCTTCTTCCTTTTTCCTTCTTCCCTCTTCCCTCTTCCCTCAGCCCTCTTCCCTCTTCCTTCAGCCTTCTTCCTTCTTCCTTCTTCCTTCTTCCTTCGTTTTATGATGAATTTGCCTAATTTGATTACTTTTTCTCGCTTACTGGGAGTGCCTTTTCTGCTCTACGGTTTGTACGACCCAAGCGCTCAAAGCCGCTGGATTTGCACCGCGATTTTTGTGGTAGCTGCGGCTACTGATTGGCTGGACGGCTATTTGGCTAGGAAGCTGAATCAAATTACCGATTTGGGTAAGTTTCTCGATCCTTTGGTGGATAAATTGTTGGTTCTCGCGCCGCTTTTAGTGTTGATTGAGTTGGGGAAAATCCCGGCTTGGGGAGTGTTTTTGATTTTTGGTCGGGAGTTGACAATTGCGGGGTGGCGTGTTAATAAAACTACGATTTCGGGAGCTAATATTTGGGGGAAGTTGAAGACGGTGAGTCAGATTGTGGCGATCGCACTTTTAATTGCTCCTCTGTCGGAAGCGTGGAATTTTCCCGCATTAATTGCTTTTTGGGTTTCTGTGGCTTTAACTTTGATTTCTGGCGCTATTTATCTGTGGCCGGAAAAGACTGGTGAGGAAAAGTAAGCTACCTTCTTGATTACTCGTTCCCAAGCTATTCCTGGTAACGAGTTAAATTCCTATTAAACTAAGCCGAAATCAAGCGACCTTTCGGTTGAGGAATAGAACGCCCCAATTCCTGAGCCGTCTCAATCCACTCCTGCATAACAATCTCGATATTTTGTAGTGCTTCTTGATAAGTTTCGCCATCCGCAGCGCATCCGGGTAATTCCGGCACTTCGGCAATAAATGCTTGGTCTTCTTGACCAGGAATTTCTTGATGGTACAAGCCCCCGGATTTATCCGTGGAATCAATCCAAAATCGAAAATCTAAAATCCTCAAGCCCCCGCATTTATCCGTGGGGTCAATCTAAAATCTAAAATCTAAAATCTAAAATCGATTGACTCCAGTAGAGGATAATTTCATAGCGAAGCATCGTTTTCACCTCCTAGTTGGTGTTTGAGAATTACCTCACGAATTTGCCGGACTTGATAGGCTTTGGCTTGCGAGCCTTTGGGTTGAAGATTTAGGATTTCTTCAACACCATCTTTAGCAAATACAGCATATTCCATGTATATGTAGTACACACAAGAAAAGCGATCGCCCGTGTAAGGTGCGTCGCCACCCGTCAATCTTCAAGTTTTATCCAATATCTCGGAGCGACGCACCCTACCGATTAACTATTAAAATCATCAGTCCTCTAAAGAGGACTTTTGCTATTAGCCGGGGGTTTAAACCCCCGGCGGACTTGTGGAAAAGCGAGGATTTATCAAGATTACTTCACTTTAATAATGACTCCCAGATTTCCGGTAATGCACCGCTGTTACGCCGTCATTATTGAGCAAATGACCGTTTTCAACCGCTGCATATACTACCCAGTGATCGCCACATTCCATCCGACTTATCACTTGGCATTCCAGATAAGCTAGAGCATCAGTCAACACCGGACAGCCGTTGCTAGCTTCCATTGTTTCGACTCCCGCAAATCTGTCTTCTCCCGGAGCAAAGTTTTTCATGAAATACTTCCGCAACTGTCGCCCTTCGGCTAAGATATTCAGCACAAACTTATCTCCGGCGTACATCAAAGCTTCGATCGATCGATCTTTCGCCACCGCAATCGTCACACCGGGCGGATTAAATGTTGCTTGCGACACCCACGAAGCCAGCATCGCACTGGCGACTTCCCCCCGCTTCGCCGAGAGTACGCACAGCGAACCAACCAATCTCCCTACTGCTTGTTCAGTGCGATCGCTCCCTGCTGCTAACTGCGGTTTCGGTGCCCGCAATTTTTGCGATCGAATCAAAGCTTGAGCAAAATCCGTTCCCGCTTCTTTACACTCGTGAATCGTCGCCGCCGTCGGCTTAAATTTGGCTCGAATCGGCTCAAATCCAATTCGATAGCCGGCATCTTTCAGCTTATTTTCCACTAAGTCGATCGCCTCTCCACTCCAGCCAAAAGAACCGAAAACCCCCGCTAGTTTGCTCTTAGTTGCTGTAGATAAAACAATTCCCAAAGCAGTTTGAATTTGCGTCGGAGCGTGTCCTGCTAGCGTGGGAGTTCCGATGATAAATCCCGCGCATTTTTCGATCGCCTCTTGAATTTCTCCCGGTTCGGCAAATTCGCAGTTAATACTTTCCACCGCCACGCCGGCTTTCGTAATTCCTTTGGCGATCGCCTGCGCTAAAGTAGCCGTATTTCCGTAAGCCGAAGCATAAATCAAAGCAACTGTCAAGTCTTTTGAATTTTGTTGCTGGCTCCATTCCCGATACAAATTGCTCAGTTCATTAAGGCCGTAACGGACGATCGGGCCGTGACCGGGAGCATAAAATGCTGCGGGTAAATCGGCGAATTTATCCATTGCCGTCAGCACTTGTTTTGCCTGAGATGCGTGCAGGGAATCGTAATAATAGCGCCGATCTTCGCTGTAAACGCTCCACCCTTCATCAAATACTTGGTCGCCGCAAACGTGAGCTCCAAATAGTTTGTCAGTGAACACGATTCGAGTGTGCGGATCGTAGGTGCAAAGTTGGTCAGGCCAGCGGGGAGTCGGAGTCGCGATGAATTTTAAGGCGTGACCTTTTCCTAAGTTGAGAGTTTCCTCTCCCCGAACGACCATAATGTTTAATTCTTGGTCGGGGAAAGCGGCGCGCAAACTAATTGCTGCTGGATTCGTGCAAACCAAAGCTGCTTCAGGAGCTAATTCTAACAGAGCTTTAATTGTTACTGATCTGTTAGCATTGAAATGCCCCAAAATTATGTAATCCAGCTTGGTCAAGTCCACCCGTTGCTGTAAAAAATCGATGTAATTTTGAGTAAAAGATTCCCCCGGCGGATCGAACAAAGCAGTTTTGTCAGCTTGAATAATATAGCTATTGGCTGTCGTCCCCTTTTGCAGCGAATACTCGACTTCAAATTTGAGTCTGTCCCAAGTGCGCGATCGCACAATAAAAGTATCGAGTGCGATCGGGATAAACTGCACATCGCGGGGTTTGGCATCCGATGCGAGTCTAGGAGTCAAAGTATTAGTCATTTATTGCACCTATGAGAAACTGAACTACAGAACTTCTTTTGATTTCGTGCCAAAACTTGGTATCTACAATGTCAAACCTTGCACCTCTACCCTGTAAATTGGTATCCAGGTCAATCAGAAATTCCCTGGTTTTCAAATCGTCGCCAATTTGGATAAAGCTCACTCCAATTTCTTCATCTTTATCTATTTTATTTGCCGCACTTACAAGAATTTCGGCAACAGCAGCGGTATTTTCGGGTTTTTGATCTAAAACTGCAACAATTATTGTTCCGTTTTTCCCTTTGGCATTTGGTTTGCTTGCAAAATAATCACTAAAAGTTGCTTTCAGAGCTTCTTCCAAATTAATTGCAGTGGGGTTTTCTGAATCCGGTTCCGTATTTTGTCGCTGCAAAATTTGAGCTAACCGCGCAACATTGGAATTTTGATACTTCCACATAGGAGTAGAAGCTTCGTAAACGGTGATGCCGTCGCTGTCAAATTGCTGACATTTTTTTGCTAAGTCGATCAGAGATGCCTGTGCTTCTACCCAATCCTCGTACCAAGGATGGTGAGGGTCTCTGCTGGCATCGCTTCTGGCAATAATAATTGTGTAATCTCGGTCTTCTAAAAGATTGGCAGGCATTGGCAATTCCCCTATTAAAATGAAGTCTAAATGACAACGGTTTGCCCGGTTTGCTGCTGGTGGCGCACCCAACACCCAGAAGCCGGTAAGGTGCGCCACAAGCACCCAAAGTTGAGAGTTTTTGGCTAGCCAGTTGTGTCCTGGACTGTAATTGTAGGGTGCGTCAGTAGATAGTCGATGATGAAGTCGAATAAAACATCGGCTGACGCACCTTACTAATACGTTTGGGGTATGTTGACTCAGACAGTCAATCAATATATCGTTGAATTTCCCCTTTGCACCTGACAACAGTCAACTGTCAACTATCAACTGACAACTGTCAACCGTCAACTGACTTCCTAATAGTGATTTCCCACTTTGCGGTGGTGAACAGCAGGCAGTGCATCGGGATTGGATACGCGGCCGCTATCAACGATCGCATATACGATATGATGATCCGAAAGTTCCATCCGGCTGACTACTTCGCATTCCATGTAAGCTAAAGCATCTGTCAGAATTGGAGAACCGTTGGTTGCTGGTTGAGTTTTAACTCCGGCAAATCGATCGGCACCAGGAGCAAAACGCTTTAAAAAGTGCCTCATCAAAGTTTGATAATTGCCTTCTTCCAGCACGTTGAGAACAAATTTATCTCCCGCGCGCATCATCGATTCGATCGCCCGATCCTTCGCAACTGCTATTGTTAAACCCAGCGGTTTAAAGCTGGCTTGCGTTACCCAAGAAGCTAGCATCGCACCGCTAACCTCGCCTTTTTGAGCGGTAATGATGTACAGTCCGCCGCTGATTCTTCCCAAAGCTTTATCGAGGTCGCTGTCGAGGGATTTCATCTGTTTGACTGCTTTGTCCCGCGTCAGCCACTGTCCTAAGTCAGTGCCGGCTTCGTCGCAAAGTTGATAACTCGCTTCAGTCGGTGATTCTTTAATTAAAATGTTGGGAAATGCTTCTTTTAAACCCAACTCTTTGAACTTGTTTCGCAGCGGGTAAATCGATGCGTCATCGCCGCCGCCGGATTCACACAAACCGAAAGATTGTTTGTTGTTAGCTGCAACTAAAATTGTGTTGATTGCGGCTTCGGCATTTACAGCAGCAGTACCGCCACTCGGTGGCGAACAAATTACGATACCGGCAGCATTACTGACAAGTTCCGCAACTTCTTGTAAGTCGGCGATTCTCAAATCCATCATTTCCACAGCGACACCTGTTTTGGTGATACCGTGGGCGATCGCTTGGCTGAGTCGATCGCTAAATCCGTAGTCGGAGGTGTAAAATACCGCTACAGTGGTTTCTGCCTTAGCTTGCGCTTGGCTCCACTTTTTGTAGCGTCCGGTAAGTTCCACCACATTGTGCCGCAGCAGCGGCCCGTGACCGGTCGCAACTGTACCGATTTCTCCCAATTCTGCCATCCGCTTCATCGCAGCGAGTACCGATCGAGCATTGGGACCCATCAAACACTCATAATAAAAGTGGTAATCTTCCTCAATTGCTGCTAAATCGTCATCGAAGGTGCTGTCGGAACAGTAGTGCATCCCGAAAGCGTCGCAGGTAAACAGCACTTGAGTTTTGCTGTCGTAGCTGAAAATAGTATCAGGCCAGTGCAAGTTCGGCGCCGATACGAATTCGATAATGTGGCCGTTTCCTAAATCTAGTTTGTCCCCGTTTTTGACCACCAATCGCTCAAATGGTTGGTGTACAAGGTTTTCTAAAAATTGAATTGCTACTTTCGCCCCCACGACAATCGCTTGGGGTGCCAGCGCCAGCACGTCTTTGACTAAACCGCTGTGGTCTGGTTCGGTGTGGCTGATAATTAGATAGTCAATCTCTTTGGGGTCAATTTCGCCCGTTAGAGTTTCCATGTATTGCTGGCGAAACTTCTCGTGCGAGGTATCCACGAGGGCCGTTTTTTCACCGCGAATGATGAATGAGTTGTATGTTGTACCGTTTTTGAGTCCGAATTCGATGTCAAAGCGGTCTCTATCCCAATCCAGGCATCGAATTGCCGTTGTGTCAGAGGCAATTTCGACTTTTTCCACCGTCAATCTGCGTTGGACTCGTTCAGTCAGCGCTACCATCAGTGCCTCCTTGTCTTTTACCCATTACCTTATTGTCTTCATTCTGACACGTTTTTTTTGTAAATCTTTATAAAATTTCCTATCACTCAGTTAAGCATCCCAAAACTGATCTCTATGTATTGACAAAAACCTAATATGTGTGCTATGGAAACCAAGTTCGATCGCCCAACCGATCGAACTTGGTTTTGCATGGAAATTGTGATCGAGCAGTCAGTTAGGATCGCGAATTAAATAACTTACAATTTTAATTGTTATTGTGGGATGGGCGTCCCGCCCGTCATGAGTGGACGGGCGGGACGCCCATCCCACTTTCAAGAGTGGAAGTTATTTAATTCTCATTCCTTAGTTAGTACCAACTTAAAAGCTGTACAAAATGTGCAGTAAGACGATCGAATAAAAAAAGCCCAAATCCACAGGGCAAAATCGATTCAGTGAAGTAAAGCTATGTCCGAAAGTTCCTTTGATAAAACTAAAAACTGCCCAAAATATACCGAATGTCAAATTGCCATCTTGGTTTGATTCCCCCATCTTGGGGGCGATCGCTAAACCCACCTTTTGGTTAATCTTAGCATTGCTCCCAGTCTGGGCGAGTTGGCAGATTTGGCAACTGTTACGTTTTTACAAAAAATTAAGGATTAAGTAGGTAATAGCAAAAAACACTAAGCTGTTGCGGCCTTTAAATTGTATGTCCAAAAAAATCAAAGTCTTGTGGGGAGTAAGGGTTGGGCGTCCAGCCCGCCCTGAATATACAATTTAAATGTGCAACAGCTTAATATCCAATCGATAATTTTCGGGGCGAATTTTTACCAACAAGAATTGCCCAAAAACTACGCTCTCAAAAACTCCATCCCAATGGCAAATCGCCATCTATTTTTTTCAAAATATAGCAATCCTCGCATCAGTTGTAAAAATATGTAGGGGTAGTGCTAAGAGTGACTACCCCAGCCTGCATCGGGGCAACCGGGCGTTGGTTTTTCCCTACAAGAATTACACAAATCATTTAGGATCGCTATACAAGAGTTCAAGGTCGTACTCGAATAACGCGCGTAGCATCTAAGAGTACGACCTTGAAATGGTTCTATAAGACCGAACTAGCAAATGGGTTGGAGGCAACGAAACTAGGACCTACCCCAGCAATAAGATTCGGGTCAGTACCACCCACAATGGGCGCTGTAGGTGAAGGAAACCAGTTCTGCGTGGCATTGACTGTCATAGTAGGATTAGCGATCGCCGCCCCGTCGAAAGAGTTGGTGATGAAATTGCTCATATCCACTGTTCCCGGCCCTGAACCACCAAGCAAGCTGGAATCCTGTAGCCCGCTATCACCGATCGCACTAGCGGAACGAAAGCCAGTAAGTAGGTCGGGGGTCATGCTCGATGAAGTTAAGTTAGTCATCACAGCAGGTGCAACATCATTGTCTACGATGTTCAAAATGGCGGTGCTTTGCGTTCCAATCGTGGCATTGCCTGTAGCAATAGCCAAACTTAAGTTGACTGTTTCGTTAGACTCTGGCAAACTATTCTCCTGGATTGGAATAGTGATGGTTTTGGCCGTGCTGTCCCCAGAGGCAAAATTAACAGCAATGGGACTAATATTGATGTAGTCATCAGGGGCAACAGCAGTACCATCGCTCAAGTTCACCGTGGCTGAGACGGCGCCAGTAGCACTGCCAATGCGTGTAACTGTCACGGCTGCATTCCGCGTGCCTTCGTTGACGCTAAAGAAGGCAGCACTAAATTGCAGCGTGCTGTCATCGTCCGCGATGTTCAAAATGGCGTTGCTTTGCGTTCCAATCGTGGCATTGCCTGTAGGGTTGATCAAACTTAAGTTGACTCTTTCGGTACCCTCCACCAAAGTATCGTTGACGATCGGAATATCGACAATTTTGGGTGCAGCATCCCCATCAGCAAAATTGACAAGGATGGGAGCATTGTCGTAGTCATCAGCAGCAACAGCAGTAAGATTACTGAGGTTTACCGTGGCTGAGACTGCACCAGTCGTACTGCCAGTGCGTGTAACTGTTACTGCTGAAACAATCCTTCCGTTTTCATTAACCCTGAAAGTAGGAGCACTAAATTGCAGGCTGCTGTCATTGTCCACTATGTCCAAGTTAGCGGTGCTTTGCGTTCCAATCGTGGCATTGCCTGTAGGGTTGGTCAAACTTAAGTTGAGTGTTTCGATACCCTCCACCAAAGTATCGTTGGCGATCGGAATGGTGACAATTTTGGGTGCGGTGTCCCCAGCGGCAAAATTGACAGTCAGGGGAGTAATGGTGTAATCCCCAGGGGCAACAGCAGTACCATCGGTCAAGTTCACAGTGGCTGAGACGGCGCCAATAGCACTGCCAATGCGAGTGACAGTCACGGCTGCAATCGGCGTGCCATCTTCGTTGACACTAAAGGTAGGGGAACTAAATTGCAGGCTGCTGTCATTATCTGCGATGTTCAAAATGGCAGTACCTTGCGTTCCAATCGAGGCATTGCCTGTAGGGTTGGTCAAACTTAAGTTGACTCTTTCGGTACCCTCCACCAAAGTATCGTTGACGATCGGAATATCGACAATTTTGGATGCAGCATCCCCAGCGGCAAAATTCACCACAATCGCCTGATTGTCGTAATCACCAGGGGCAACAGCAGTACCATCGCTCAATTCCACCGTGGCTGAGACTGCACCAGTGGTACTGCCAGTGCGTGTAACTGTTACTGCTGAAACAATCCTTCCGTTTTCATTAACCCTGAAAGTAGGAGCACTAAATTGCAGGGTGCTGTCATTGTCCACTATGTCCAAAGTGGCAGTACCTTGGGTTCCAATCGTGGCACCATTCGGGTTGGTCAAAGTTAAGTTGAGTGTTTCGGTATCCTCTACCAAAGTATCGTTGACGATCGGAATGGTGATGGTTTGGGGTGCAGCATCCCCCGCGGCAAAATTGACAGTCAGGGGAGTATTGGTGTAATCACCAGGGGCAACAGCAGTACCATCGCTCAATTCCACCGTGGCACTGGCGGCACCAGTGGTACTGCCAGTACGTGTAACTGTTACTGCTGCAACTGTTGTGCCATCTTCGTTGACGCTGAAAGTAGGAGCACTAAATTCCAGGCTGCTGTCATCGTCTGCGATGTCCAAAGTGGCAGTACCTTGGGTTCCAATCGTGGCACCATTCGGGTTGGTCAAAGTTAAGTTGAGTGTTTCGGTATCCTCTACCAAAGTATCGTTGGCGATCGGAATGGTGATGGTTTGGGGTGCAGCATCCCCAGCGGCAAAATTGACAGTCAGGGGAGTATTGGTGTAATCATCAGGGGCGATAGCAGTACCATCGCTCAATTCCACCGTGGCACTGGCGGCACCAGTGGTACTGCCAGTACGTGTAACTGTTACTGCTGCAACTGTTGTGCCATCTTCGTTGACGCTGAAAGTAGGAGCACTAAATTCCAGGCTGCTGTCATCGTCTGCGATGTCCAAAGTGGCAGTACCTTGGGTTCCAATCGTGGCACCATTCGGGTTGGTCAAAGTTAAGTTGAGTGTTTCGGTATCCTCTACCAAAGTATCGTTGGCGATCGGAATGGTGATGGTTTGGGGTGCAGCATCCCCCGCGGCAAAATTGACAGTCAGGGGAGTATTGGTGTAATCATCAGGGGCGATAGCAGTACCATCGCTCAATTCCACCGTGGCACTGGCGGCACCAGTGGTACTGCCAGTACGTGTAACTGTTACTGCTGCAACTGTTGTGCCATCTTCGTTGACGCTGAAAGTAGGAGCACTAAATTCCAGGCTGCTGTCATCGTCTGCGATGTCTAAAGTGGCAGTACCTTGGGTTCCAATCGTGGCACCATTCGGGTTGGTCAAAGTTAAGTTGAGTGTTTCGGTACCCTCTACCAAAGTATCGTTGGCGATCGGAATGGTGATGGTTTGGGGTGCAGCATCCCCAGCGGCAAAATTGACAGTCAGGGGAGTATTGGTGTAATCATCAGGGGCGATAGCAGTACCATCACTCAATTCCACCGTGGCACTGGCGGCACCAGTGGTACTGCCAGTACGTGTAACTGTTACTGCTGCAACTGTTGTTCCATCTTCGTTGACGCTGAAAGTAGGAGCACTAAATTCCAGGGTAATCGGATCTTCAGTTCCTTGATATTCAATGTTCCGCACCAGGTAGTCGGAACCATCGTCTTTAAAGGGGGTAGCGACGTAGGCAGCGGTGGGGCTATCGTAGGCTTTGGTGGAGAACCGCAGTTCGTCAAAAGTAGCGCCGCCCAGAGGGTTTGCATCTATCTTGAATTGGAAACTGCCATCGGTGCGATCGCCAATGAAAGTAACCCCATCTGGAGACACAGCGATCGGTTTTGCAGCGATCGGAGCGTTGAGGCGAGTGAAAGTAAAATTGCTAATCGATACCGGAGCCCCATTATTAAAGAGTTGTAGGAAACCAACTTCATTACCTTGATCGCCCAAACCAGGACTTGTTTTGGGACTCAATGAACTTAGATCGATCGTGGCGCTAGTAATGTCTTGGTTATCTGCCCATTTCACCTTCAGCGCCTGAGATTGATCGGTGTTGGGGTTATGGTTGATTTCTGCCCGAATTTTCTTGGCGTCGGTGAACCAACCATCATAAGAAGATGGGACACCAATACCACCAGTAGTGCCGTAGCTCAACCAGCTTTTCGGGTTTTCGTTACTTGCTAAGGTGAGGTTGCTGATGACAGTAGGGTTAAGGTAGTCAGTTTCCACGCCATCAAAAGCTATCCCAGACAGTTTGATGCCTTGATTTTGGGTGGCAGTAGGCCATTTTGCGATCAGCTCATTGAGAGCGCTGTAATTATTGGTTTGACCCAAAGAACCAGTGATTGGAGTAGCCATAGCTTCTGTGTTAATGATGAGTAATTAAGGATTAGAAGTGACTGAAAACCAGAGGTTGGGCTTTCTTTATCGTTATCGGTCACTGCAAGAAAAATTTCGTCATAAGTAGGTGCAGGTAAATCCAATAAAAATGCTTACCCTGCCCAAATGCTTGCCCAATAAGCAGTTCAAGGCTTGATTGCCCCTGATTAAATGTTAAGTGTAATTACTTCCCTACTTAATATAGATGCTTATTCTGGCGCTGCTGAATCAAAGCTTGTAGGGGTAATTCTAAGTGCTTAGCCCGTCAGCGGTGTGGCAACCACGGGGGTATTTGCCCTACAAATTGCATACCCTATTCAGCAACGCCGGTTCACAATATCTTTACAATCTAGATATCGTGGGTTGACTTTCCCCTCTCTCTATCATGGCTTAGAACCCCTGTCTCTGTAAGTCGGAAAAGTCGGATCCTAAAGTCGGAAAAGTCGGATCTTTGCCATGAGTACATAATTTAGGATGTTGCTGAATACAGGTATGAATTCAAGATTGCCAAATGACTATAAGCCCGCTTGAGGGTGAGTTGTGTAACATCAAGCGAAAAGTTGATTTATACCTGTATTCAGGAACGCGATTATTCCTTACTTTCATCATCAATAAGTTTTATCCGGAAAAATTGCGATCTTTTTTTCTGCCCCATAAAAAGCGGGTTTTCCATATCTGTAGAGGAGAGCTTAAATCCCACATTCGCCGCCCCCCAAGAGGCAGCTTTCACTGCTTCAGCGGACAAAAGTGAATCAGCAGAGACAATTATTAGTAAAAATACTTAGAATTTTAGGCGTTGCTGATTTACAGTATGAAACGCTAAATATGCCCGTCATAGAAACCTGTATCCACAAAGCTTTTGGATTTTAAAGTGATTTTTTTCATACCCTGATTAAGCAACGCCAAGATGTCAAATGAGTTCTATACTACTGTCAGAGTGACAAAACAGAGTTAATCTGACTAAAGCACGAATTATGCACTTACCCTCTGATTTTTCAGCGGCAACTCTACAATAAACTCAGTTCCTTCGCCAACCTGACTGACGCAACGGATCTTGCCACCGTGAGCTTGGACAATTACCTGATAGCACACGGAAAGTCCCAAACCAGTGCCTTTACCCACAGGTTTAGTAGTAAAAAATGGGTCAAAAATCTTGTCTTGAATTTCTGCAGGAATTCCACTTCCCGTGTCGCGGACAGAGATTGTTACCCAGTCCGGCTCGCTTTGCCAACTGCGGATAGTTAATTCCCCCGGTTTGCTCGTTGACTGAAGCGCGTCTAAGGCATTGTCAATCAAATTATAAAATACTTGGTTAATTTGACTCGCATGACATTGGACTGGCGGCAAACTGCCGTATTGCTTGTCTATTTTGATATGAGTTTTTAGCTTATTTTGCAGCATCAAGAAACTGCTTTCTAAACCTTCATTCAAATCTACTGGTTTTAATTCAGCGTGGTCTAAACGAGAAAAATTTCGCAGCGTCATCACGATCGAGCGAATCCTCCCGCTGCCTTCTCGCATTGAATTGAGCAGTTTACCAAAGTCTTCTCGAATGTAATCGAGTTCTAGTTCTTCATTGATTCTGACAATTGCCTCTGTCGCTTCCGGGTAGGCATTTCTGACCTGTTCTAGAGCTTCGTTCAAGGCTTTAAAATATTCTTGAGCGTGAAACAAGTTAGCGTGGATGAAATTGTTGGCGTTGTTAATTTCATGAGCAATTCCCGCTACCATTTGCCCCAAACCTGACATTTTTTCGCTTTGAATCAATTGCTGCTGTGCCGATCGCAATTCTTCTAACGCAGCTTGCAACTGCTGGGTTTGAGCTTGAGATTTTACCGCAGCATCTTGGACTTGGCTGTAAAGTTCTGCTTGCTGAATGGCGATCGCCATTTGGTTGGCTATCTGAGAGAGCAACTCCATTTCTTGCCACTGCCAATTGCGGGTATCTCGGCACTCGTGAGCAATCAGCAAACCCCACAGCCTACCGGGAAATTTAGGATTATAGTTTCCGGCTGTGTCGGAGGTATTTTCTTCAGTTCTTGCTGTAACAATTGGCACTATCAGATTAGCTTTTACCTGCAAACTATCTAAGAAATCTACATGACAAGGCTCTAAACCAGCATTAAAAATATCATTAATTGCTTTGACTCGCCCTTGCTGGTAAAGATCGGCGTAATCTCCCCGGAAACACTTATCAGCCCCCATATCTCCTAAAATTGAAGGCCAAGGAACTGTCATATTTTCAACAACAACTTTTCCTTGCCAGTTGTCTTGAAACTGATAGATAATTACTCGATCGCACTGCAACATTTGGCGGACTTCCCTCACCGCTGTTTCCAGGATAGTTCCCAGATCCAGGGTACTGCGAATTTGATTGCCGATCAGCCGTAGCAGCGATTCTCGTTCGGCTTGACGCCTGGTTTTGCTATATAGTTTGGCTTGATTAATCGCGATCGCCAATTGCGATCCTACCCCTTCTAAAAGCTGCCTTTCCCAATCAGTCCATTCCCGTTCGCGATCGCACTGATGCAAGCCAATTATGCCATTCACTTCACCTTGATAGCGAGTAGCTACTGCCAGCATTGACTTAATCTCCAAAGCTTCGACAATTTTTCGGGTTTGTGGGTTCAATCCCGGAAAATCGAGAAAGTTCGTCAGTGCTAGGGACTCTTGCTGAGACACGACGGCAGCCAAATGCGGGTTGTCACTCATCGGTACTTTCATTCCCAGTTGAATCGGATAGTCCCCCGCGTTGTACTCTCCGCGCGTGACTAAAGTTTTTTCTGTATTTGATTCTTTGACCAAAATGCTCACGCGACTTGCCTGTAGCGCTTGTCCCAGCAATCTGCAGGCTGATGTCAAAATTTCTTCTATGTCAAGTGTACTGCGAATTTCGTTATTAATTTGGTTCAGCAAGTTTGATAACTGAACTTGCTGCTGCATCTGTACAATTATGGCTTTTTGTTGGTCTACTTCCGGCAGCGAAAGACTTTCTTGCTGCATCCAGTTTTCAGATTCAGGCAACCGCGAAGTTACTCTGTGCCAGGGGTTTTCGTGTTCTTGTATTTGTAAAGACATATTTACTCAGCAGTTGTACAGTATTTTGATTGAGTCTGGTTTTATAAACCTGTGCTTACCCCGCCAACAGCCCCATCGCAGCTACCAGGACTTTTGGAATATCTTAAGACATTATAAAGGATGCCGCCTGAGCAAAGCAATTATTTGCTTTACAAATATTTATATTTAGCAACTCTGCCCTCTGCCGCCGACAATACTATTTGGCGCATGGCATGGAAGTTGGTCAGATGTCAAATAGAGTTAACCGCCCGCTTAAGCGAATAAAATTAATCTAAACTCTATCTTTAGTTCAATGTTTGCGCCGGCTAGCTCAACATGGAAAACTCAATTCCCGACAATTTTCGTTCGCCAGCAAGCACCGACAACATTACTTCTGGATTGACAGGTAAAGCCCAGATTAAAATAGCTTTGGCGATCGGCAACTCCCGACTGCACTGGGGATTATTTGCGGGCAAAACTCTGAAGAAAACATGGGATACAGAGCATCTCAATGCTGATACTGTTTCCTCGCTCTCGGAGCAGGAAAAGGCAGAATATTTGGTGCAAACAGTAATGAGGTCGATCGAGGAAATATCTGCTCAAAATCTCCTTTGTCTTCCTGCTACTCCCGCTTTTTCTAATCCTCACACACTTTCTTTCGTGCCACTGCCTCTAATTTTGGCTTCAGTAGTTCCCCAGCAAACAGCAATTTGGCAGAGTTATCCAGATGTCCGAATTATTACTTTAGACCAGTTGCCGATCGGGGGACTCTATCCTACCCTGGGAATTGACAGAGCTTTGGCTGTAGTGGGCGCTGGCAACCAATTGGGTTGGCCAATTTTACTTATAGATGCTGGTACAGCTTTAACATTTACTGGGGCTGATGTCAATAGGTATTTAGTTGGGGGCGCAATCTTACCAGGTTTGGGTTTGCAGTTATCGTCGTTAGGTAAAAAAACTGCTGGATTACCTTTAATCACTTTACCACAAAATTTGCCATACCGCTGGGCGACAGACACTGCTGGGGCAATTCAAAGCGGAGTTGTGTATGCGACGGTGGCAGGAGTTAGGGATTTTATTGAAGATTGGCGGGGTTGGTTTCCTGATAGCAAAATTGCCGTCACGGGGGGCGATCGCACTATGCTTTTAAAATACCTCACCGCAGCCTTTCCTGATACAGCCTCCGGCTTAATTGACGCACCAGAGGCTATTTTTTGGGGAATTAGCCTGTTAAATGTTGACTGTTGACTGTTGACTGTTGACTGTTGTCATTTTATCAATGACCAATGACCAATGACCAATGACCAATGACCAATTCACCTAGCAAACTCGCGAATATAGTTAGCAACAACATCCGGGACTTCCTGGGGCAAATTGCTTTCCCCCGGACTGACTAATTGTAGTTCGGCATTAGGAGCCAGAGCAGCATAGGATTGACACAGAGAAGAAGCTGCGGGAGTCTCTTCAGAACCGTGCAACAGCAAAACAGGCGCTTTCAGCAAAGGCAAATTCTCATCAACTAATTCCGCTGTAATTTCAGCCCGCCGCCGCCCGAACAGCAACTGCACAGCAACAGGGGACTCCATCAACTGCTGTCTGAAGTTGAGCAATCCGTCAATCTTTTTTTGGCTACCCAGCAACTTAGCAATTGGATAGATCGATCGCAGCCACCACAAAGCCAGCGGAGGTTGGCCGATTAGCCAGCTAGCCGTCTGCCACCGCCCCCGCCGGTTGCCAACCTTGACGCCTTCTGGGGCCAACAACACCAAACCCTGAACTCGATCGGGATATTTGATAGCGTAGCTGGTGGCCACCCAGCCACCCACAGAGTGAGCGATTAAATAAACCTCTCGCAGCTTCAAAGTATCGAGGTATTGGGCGAGACACTCTACTTCCAAGTCGATCGAATAATGAAGATTCGGGCGTTCCGAGTCGCCAAACCCCAGCAAATCCGGTGCGAAGCAGTGGTAGTAGGCGCTCAAATGTTCGATCGTCCTCAGCCACTGACTGCTGTCGTGCCAAGAACCGTGCAAAAATACTAAATTCGGGCCTTGACCGACTTCGTGCCAAAAGATTTGCCCTACAGAGAGTTTTACCCTAGAATTGCGTAGCGGTGAGTACATCCGGTTAAATATTTAGTAATAAAAAGATGATTAATTTAATGTTCAGAGATTGTGAATAAAAGTAGGAAAACAGTGAAAATTAATTCCACATTCATAACAGACAATTTTTGACCGCGAGGTAATTTCCGACTTTTCTCAAATTTGGATGCCCTGCCGATTTACGCCAAAGTTGTTCGGCCTTGAAAATAGTCCTGTAAGTGTTGGTCGTTATCGTGGCTGAGCTGGCCCTCCGGCAGCGATGCGGGTAAAAAAGCCTCAACCTCGCTGACTTCAAGCGTATCCTGAACTTGCATCTTGCCCTGCACCTCTGCCGCCACCACGATACAAATCGAGTGCAGGCGAGGGTCTCTATCGGCAGCCGAATAAACGCCCACCAAGCGATGGATTTTGACTAACTCGAGTCCTGTTTCCTCCGCTAATTCCCGGCGCACAGTTGTGGGAATATCCTCTCCCCAATCCACCATACCTCCCGGCAGTCCCCAGCGACCGTTGTCGCGGCGGCGAATTAACACAATTCGCCCGTCAGGCAATACAGGAATCACCGCAGTACCAGTGACGGGATGTCGAAAAATCAGTCCCAGCACAGTTTGTACAATTTGCCACAATCGACGCATAAACTCAAAAGCTTGTTTAGGAGATAGTAATTTCAGGGCTCCTAGCTCGCAGCTCCGGAGTCTTAATTTTTAATTTTTCATTCAGGCCAGAGGTCTGGCAAATCTGCTAATATCTCCGCTGCGTGAGATTCTGGTTTGACTTTGCGGTAAACCTTTTCAATCCTACCATCACGGTCGATCGCGAAGGTCGATCGAGTAATTCCCATAAATTCTTTTCCCATAAACTTTTTGAGTCCGTAACAGCCGTAGGCGGTAGCAACTTCAGCGTTTAAGTCGCACAGCAAGGGAAAAGGTAGTTGATATTTAGCTGCAAACTTGGCGTGGGCCCCGGCCCCGTCTGTACTGACGCCGAGAACTGCTATATTGCGCGACTGGTAGTCTAAGTAAATGTCGCGAAAGCCGCAAGCTTCTTTGGTACAGCCAGGGGTATTGTCCCTAGGGTAAAAATACAGTACAACTCGCCGCCCTCGAAAATCTGCAAGGCTGACGATATTGCCTTGCGCGTCGGGCAGGCTGAAGACAGGAGCTACGTCACCGGGATTTATAGTCATTGGTCGTATTTGTCAAGAGTTTATAGAAATCTTCTGCAAGATTGACAACATTGCGTCCCGATCACACCCAGATTCCCAGCGACTTGAATCCCCGTGTTCTTTTTTCTGGGTCTTGTACCGGGTGTGCTATGATCGTCATCGGTCTAAAATTGAGTATAACTAGCCAACGTAAAAACTTAACTGGATTAGTTGAGTGCGTAGTCACACCTAACGGTGTTGCGGTTTAGGAAAGCTAAATTTGAAGAAAACCTAACTACATAAAGAGAACTGATCGAGTACGGTAGGACATACCGGAATTTACGCTTGGGGAGAAGACACCTATATTTTGGCTGGAGAAATCCTGTCACAAGCAAGTGAATTCGCTGAACCAAGAATCTCAGTCACCAAGAGTGCACAGAGTGTCAAACTTAAGAATCCCCGTGCGTGAAAGCCCGGGGACTGTCAATGTTTATTAGTGAGGTCAGAATGGCTAAGCGCCGCAATCTCAAGAAAGAAAAGGCACAACGAAATCAAGCATACGCTCGCAAGTTTCGCAAGCGGAGAAATCAAGATATGTTCTCCAACAAGAGAAGGCGATTTGACGGCGGTAACGGCGGTGGCATGGGCGCCATGAGCGGTGGCGGCAGAGACAAAGACATGGCTGCTGCTGAAGATTAATTGATTCAGGCTATCTGCCGAACTTAGAACCAGAGTGGAAAACACGATAGTTCTAAGGAGAGATAGCCAGCCGGAATTTGTCCAATAATTCAACGATGTTTAGGCGATCCGATCGCGCGCAGCGATAAGTGATTTTCTCACTTGTTCAAACCCGGTACCCCCGTAACTATTGCGAGCCGCCACCACTTGCTGAGGTGCGATCGCGCTGTAAATGTCTGTCTCAAAGGCTGGGTGCAAGTCTTTCCACTCCTCAAGTGTCAAATCTTTGAGGAGTTTGCCCCCCGAAAGGCAAGTTTTGACGACTTTGCCGACAAGGTTGTAAGCTTCCCGGAAGGGAACGCCTTTGGCGGCCAAGTAGTCGGCTACGTCTGTAGCATTAGAAAAGTCTTCTGTAACGGCAGCGGCGAGGCGATCGCCATTAAACTCGATGCCTTCCCGCAGCAAAATGGTCATTGCTTCCAAGCAACCTTGTACCGTTTTGACGGTATCAAACAAAGCCTCTTTATCTTCTTGCAAATCTTTGTTGTAGGCCAAAGGAAGTCCCTTCACTACTACCAACAAGGCTTGCAAGTTACCGAACACCCGCCCCGCTTTGCCTCGCACCAACTCCGGCACATCGGGATTTTTTTTCTGGGGCATGATGCTAGAACCAGTAGCGCAGCTATCTTTGAGCGTAATAAATCCAAATTCGTGAGAAGACCACAAAATCATTTCTTCTGACAAGCGGCTCAGGTGTACCAGAATCAAGCTGGCTGCAGCGAGAAATTCGATCGCAAAATCTCGATCGCTCACTCCATCTAAGCTATTAGCATAAACCTTGTCAAATTGCAAGAGTTCTGCAGTATAATGTCGGTCGATCGGGAAAGTCGTCCCCGCCAGCGCGCCACAACCCAAAGGCGAAACATTCACCCGCTTGCAGATATCGCCGAGACGTTCCCAATCGCGATCGGTCATTTCAAAATAAGCTAACAGGTAATGAGCCAAACTGATCGGCTGAGCGCGCTGCAAATGAGTGTAACCGGGAATTAAAGTTTCCACGTTACGATCGGCAAGATCGAGCAAAACCCCTTGAAATTCCCGCAATTGCTCACGAATTTCGGCGATGCGATCGCGCAAATACAAACGAGTATCAGTGCCGGCTTGATCGTTGCGCGATCGGGCAGTGTGCAACTTTTTCCCCGCATCTCCCACAATCTCCGTCAGCCGCTTCTCTACAGCGAAGTGAACGTCTTCGGCATCAACTCCCGGAACAAAAAGTCCTTGGCGGTATTCGCGGCGAATCTGTTCCAAACCATTGACTAACTGTTCGCCTTCTGCTGCGGAAATAATCCCCGTTTTGGCCAGCATTTTAGCGTGAGCGACAGAACCAGTCAAGTCATACTCAATCAATTCAATATCGAAGCCAATACTAGCATTAAATCGGGCGATCGCCGGGTGCAGCGCCGATTCAAATCTTTGACTCCAAGTTTTTTGTTGTGTTGTCATTGCTGAAGCTAAAACTAGATTATATCTCTGTTGCAGAAGTCTATAAAAACCGATTTTTAGCAAAGACTAAAGTCCTTCCTGCGGTTTGTAGTCAGGACTTTAGTCCTCCATTCCCAACTCGGCAATAAAAAACTTAACTCCTGACTACCCACTTTTTATACATCTTTTGACCCGAAAAAACTGAAGTCTGGACTACAAAATTGTGAAAGTTTTGCTGCATCAGAAAGAAGTGAAGTTTTGTTGGCTAAAAACATTTTAAATCCGTTCCAGATAACTTCTTGGACAATAACTCTAACGAAAAATCCCTTTCAAGAACCAGCCAACAAAAATACCTATAAAAAAAGCTCCTATTTGACCAGTCGAAACAAAATTGTTCCAAGCTTTCTGGAAATTCGTAAAAATTTCGTAACTTTGACCCAAAAACACCGTCGAACTCAAATGAGATTTCAAAACTACCACGTGAGCGACATCGTTCCAAGTAATCGAACTGGTTAATCCAGCAGTAATTTCCGGGATTAAATTAACTATCATGGTGATTTTCTCCTGCTAAAGGTGTTACCCTCAGAACAACCAGTGTCATGTCATCTTCGTTACGATTGCCGATGCCGATAAACTGGTGAACGCGATCGAACAAATAATCCAAAATTTCTTCAGACTGCTGGTAATTTTGACAGGCCCACTGAAAAGCCGAGGTCAAGTTATCCTCATCAAAGCGATCGCCCCTTTGATTAGAAGCATCAGTAAATCCGTCTGTGTAATAAATAATAGTATCTCCGGGCTGCAATTGCACGCTTGCTTCTTGGTAATGCGAATCAGCATCCAGCCCAATTAACATCCCCTCCAAAGTATCAAGCTGAAGAATCGAATTAGTTGCAGCTTGCCACAGCAAAGGCGGGTGGTGAGCAGCATTGCTGTAAGACAAAACGCGAGTTTTCGGGTCATACTCCGAATAAAACAGAGTCACAAAACGGTGGGAATTTTCCAAATCCGCGTGCATAACCCGGTTTAAATGTTGCAAAATTCTCGACGGCGAGTGGCGGTTCAAAACCTCCGCCCGGAGCATACCCCGTGTCATCGTCATCAACAGGCCAGCCGGTACTCCTTTGCCCATCACGTCGCCGATCACAATGCTCCAGCGGCCCTTGTCGATTTTGGACTTGAGATTTTTAATTAGGGATGGGGGGTGTTCTCCCTCATTCTCCTTGCCGATCGGGTCATAGTCAGCCGGAATAAAATCATAATAATCTCCGCCGACTCTGCTAGCAGTTTGGCAGCGGGCGGCCACGTCAAGGCCGGGAATTTTCGGACAACTGCGGGGTTGCAGTCGCAATTGAATTTCCGCCCCGATTTCTAACTCTCTGTCTAAGCGGTCTTTTTCCGCCAACTTAACAGTAAGTTCGTCTTTGCAAATAGCCACAGCAGTTTGATCCGCCACCAACCGAACTAATTTCTGTCTGCTGGGAGTCCAGATATATTGCGGATCACTGCTAAAAACATAAAGCCGCCCGCGTTCCAAATTGTTGACCAAAATTGGCGCCCCAAACAAATGAACATCCGGGCCCAAATAACGACCAACTTGCAGGTCGAGACTAGAAGTTTGCCCAGAGGTTTCCGAAAACGTTCCAGCAGTAGCGCCCGCACCTGCTGTAGCTTGCCTGGTGGCTATTTCCAGCGCTTTTCGCATATCTTGGCACTGCCGTCCTTCCTGACAATGCAACTGCTGGAACCTGACTTGACCGTTGGGTTTGAACAGCACTAAAGCTCCCCCGTCCGCGTCCGTAACGCGAGTCGCCACCAAAGGCACCAACTCCAAAAATTGGTTGAGATTGTTAAAACTTCGCAGGGCAAATCCCAGCGAACCCAACATATCTTGAACGTTGTGCTGATATCGGTGCAAACGCGCCACCAGTTCTTTGAGGGCAAATACTGGCGTCGCGTCGGTGGAATTGCGACCCGAAGGGCGGTCAGCAGGTTGAGGTGAGGGGCGAGGCAAAGGCACAGCAGTCATTCGATTTTAGATTTTAGATTTTAGATTTTGGATTGATTCGACGGATAAATTCGGGGGACGCAAGGATTTTAGATTTTAGATTTTGGATTGATTCGACGGATAAATCACGTGGCGGGTACCACATGAAGAAATTCACAGGTCATTTTAGATTTGTGATTTTCGATCTTAGAAAGAGGATATTTGATTGAGGAGTTACACGCCAGTGAACCCAAACCCGGTTTTTTTTCTGTTTAGTAGAGGAGTGCGATGCTAGTTTGAGGTTAAGGATTGGAGATTTTGAAGCTCTCTACCCGTCCCGATTTTTGGAGGCGGATAGAGATACTTCATCCATCTAAAATCTAAAATCTAAAATCTAAAATCGAGTAGGGCTTCCACAAATTCGTAACTAGAAAACGGGCGCAAGTCTTCGATGCTTTCCCCAACTCCAATAAAGCGGATGGGCAGACCAAGCTGCTGCACTACTGCTAGGGCAACACCACCTTTAGCAGAACCGTCGAGTTTTGTCAATACTACTCCACTTAATTTGGCCGATTCTGCGAACACTTCTGCCTGTCGCAAACCATTTTGACCCAGTGTGGCATCCAAGACCAGTAGAGATTCTACGGTAGCGCCTGGGGCTTTCTTATCTACAATGCGACGGATTTTACTTAATTCGTCCATCAGATTTTTTTTGTTTTGCAGGCGGCCTGCGGTGTCTACGATCAGCAGTTCTGTGCCTCGGGCGCTGGCGGCGGCGATCGCATCAAACACGACAGCAGCCGGATCGGTATTTTTCCCTGGGTTGGCAATAATTTCGACCCCGCTGCGGGAACCCCAAACTTTCACCTGTTCGACGGCGGCGGCGCGGAAAGTGTCGGCGGCAGCAATCAGGGTTTTGTAGCCGGATTTTTGAGCAATGTGGGCCAGTTTGCCGATCGTCGTAGTTTTGCCCGCACCGTTGACTCCTACGATTAACCAGATGTTAAAAGTCTCTTTTTCCGGGGCAAATGTCAGGCTGTAGAGGGGATTACCGGCGGCGGTTTCGGCACAGGGAGCGTCCAGAATGTCGCGCAGGATGGTTTTCAGGTAGGCTAGAGCCTGTTCTGGCGGCAGCACTTCTTGTTTGAGTCTTTCTTGGAGGCGAGTGATAATGATGTCGGTGGCTGCGACTCCGACATCGGCTTGCAGGAGCAAAGTCTCAATTTCGGCTACTGCGTCTTGATTGAGCGGGCCTTGACCGACGATCGCCTTTAGTCGATTAATTAAGCTGCGGCGCGTTCTTTCTAAGCCTTTCCGCAGTTTTTGCAGCCAAGTGATTTCTTCGACTGATACTTGGTCTGGGCGGCGGCCTTGACTGGCTAAGATTTCTGAGGACCACAGGAAGCCTTCGTCAAAGGCGAAACCGGGAATTTCTTCGATAATTGCCGCTCTCTCGGCGGCGGCTGCAATTACGTCTGGTTCTTCAAGGGCGGTTTCTTTGAGGCGTTCGATGCGCTCCATGCGATCGGCCTGAGCTCTGGCCCAAAACGGCAGGGCTTCCGCTACTTCGCCGTCGGATGCGAGTGATTCGGTTTCTACAACCTCAGTTGCAGGTTCGGCAATTTCTATATTTTCTGCTGTAACTTCTAATTGTTGAGCTATAGGTGCAATGTCGATCGCCCCGGCTGTTGGTTGCAGAGTTTCTGGAATTTCTGCGGGTTCTGTTGCATCGATTTCTATCGCCTCGGTTGCTTCAACTGTTGCTGGTGCTGCAACTTCTGGAACTTCTGCAACAGTTGGTGCTGTGGGTGCTGGTTCAAGTTCGATCGGCTCCGTTGCTTCAATAGTCGCGGGTTCTGCAACTTCTGCCACTGTCGCGATTTCTGCTTCGGCTGCTGGAACTTCAGCCGCTGCTGTCTCGGAAACTTCTGTTTCGGGTTTTTGCTGTTTTTGAATATTTTTGTAAGCAGCTTTCGCCCAATTGAGATAATCTTCGGCTACAGCAGGAGAGCCTTGCTCCGTTGCATCTGTTTGAGGCTCAACCGGTGCGGATTTTGCCGACTCATCTTGCGGCTGTTCGGGGGTTGCTTCTGTTTCAGAAGATTTATTTTCGCTGTACTGGCGACGAAACCAATTAAAAACCATAAAAGTAAATGGGGAATAGAGAAGAGTTATTAGTCCAGTCCTGGACGCCTTAAGGCCAGAGAAACCGGGTTTTTTATCTTACTGTGGACTATAACGAAGGATTTTCGTAAAAAACCCGGTTTCTGACTACCCGTGCGTCCAGGACTATAGTCATTAGTCATCAGTTCTTAGTGTAGAGCGGATTGCCGATCGCAGATTGCCGATCGCTATTGACCAATGACTGATGACTAATGACTGCTGACTATCGACTACTGACTAACAACTTCTGCATTGATTTTATCGACTACTCGGCGGAGGACTCCGTTGATGAAGCGATGTCCATCGTCACCGCTGTAGCGTTTTGCCAGTTGGACTGCTTCGTTGACGCTGACTTGTTCGGGTAAGCCGAGATATAGCATTTCGGCGATGGCGATTCTCATGATATCTCGATCGATCCGGGCCAACCGTTCTATTTGCCAGTCTACTAGCGCTTCCGAGAGCAATTCATCAATTTGAACACGGTTGGCGCTGACTTTCGTCAGGATTTGCAAAGCGTAGGTGCGGACATCTTGCTGGTTGGCTAGCTGGATCAGTTCTGGAAACTCCATTGCTGAACCGAGACGGTTGATTGCGGTTTGGGTGAGTTCGACTGCTTCCCGCACCATTGCTCTAGCACTTTGTATATCGGCGGCGCGGATTTCGCTGGCAAGCAGTTTGTCGCTACTCCGCTGCACTTCGGATGCTGCTGCTTCTAAGGATTCTTGAACTTCTGTTGTCAGGGTGCGGATGGCGGCGAGGAGAACATCTTGCAGTTTCTTGGCTTCTAAGAGTTCTGGATTCGTCGGCAGTTGGCTGATGCCGAGGAGTGCGAGTTCGCGTGCTGTTTCGCGGGCTTTTTTCATAATTTTTAGATAGGAATTGAGAATTTAGGAAGTTTTTCGATCGCGCGCGGACTTGAACTTTAGCAGAAAACTCGACTAAAAGCTCTACCAGACCGACAGTCTGACTCGCCAGCGGCGGGTAGTTTACAGATACTTCGCTGTCAAACCCAAGATTTATCCTTGAAACCGGGTTTCTGAGTTTAGGCTTTCTCGGTTTGGGCTGGTTTTGTCGAAATATTATCTGCTATGGGGAAAGTTTACACTGCCTTACGGGCGACTAAGGAATGAGAATTAAATAACTTCCACTCTTGAAAGTGGGATGGGCGTCCCGCCCGTCATGAGTGGACGGGCGGGACGCCCATCCCACAATAACAATTAAAATTGTAAGTTATTTAATTCGCGATCCTAAAGATGTCTTGGTTCAATCTTCTTCGACTGGGACAGGCTGGTATCTTGATTCGGATACAAAGGGTTCGAGTGTTTTGCCCTTGATGTTTTCGGGGGTTACTGCAATTGAGTTGTTGGGGTTGACGATGCCGCCGGAGATGATGACTTTAAAGGCATCTTCGATCGACATTGACAAGTTGACTAAATCTGCCTCCGGCACTATAGCGTACCATCCGGTAGTGGGGTTGGGAGTGGTGGGGATGAAAATGCCGATCGGGGTTTCACCGGAAAGGTGAGGTGGGATGTCGTTACTCTCGATCGTACCGGTCACAAATGCTAAAGTCCAGATTCCCCGCCGCGGATATTCCACTAACACCACGCGGCGAAATTTGTCGTTTGATTTGAGGAGGGTTCCCAGCAGTTGTTTGAGGGTTTTGTAAACCGAACCGGCTAGGGGAATTGCCTGCAACACCCGTTCGCCAAAGTCTAGCAGCCACTTACCGAAAATGTTGCGGGCCATTAAGCCGATGACTAAGATGCTCAGCAGGGGTACAGCCAGCCCTACTAAAAGATTGAGCAGATTCACCAAAATCGGGTGGAGTCCGTCAAAAGGGTTGATCTGCTTGGGAATTTTGGTGAGAAAATTGATCACCCAACTGGCGACGGTAATTGTCAGCCAGATGGTGGTAGCTAAGGGTATCACTACCAATAGTCCTGCGATCAGGTCGTTTTTTAAGTCTTGTTTGATGCGTTGGAGCACGGCGGGTCAAATCTCCTCGTAACTGGTTCCCAATAACCTGAATAAAGCTGAGACTAAAGCAACTGCACGGGCTTTACTGGATGTCACCATAGACGATCGTCTTCAATTCTGCTAAACCCTACCCTTTCTGAGGGGGAAGAGTTAGGGATCGCCGGTGCTGTACCTTTATTTTAAAGAATTATTGCAAGTTGGCGCTTGATTTTAATATATGCGGGCTGTGCAGCAGCTCACCGTATTGTATATTTTAAGACATTTTGGGTCGGTTCAATCAATAAGCCGATCGGTCAATCGATTTTAGATTTTAGATTTTAGATTTTAGATTTTAGAATTGACTTGCGCGAGATAAATGCTCTTTCTTGAGGATTTTCGATTTGGGATTGATTCCACGGATAAATCACGTGGCGAGTACCACATGAAGAAATTCGTGGTCAGAGACGGCCTGGGAGTCGAAGTGTAGCGAGTCCAAATAAAATTTTCTGTGATTTGTATCGGAAATTAATTGGTCGATCGAGCTTTCTCAGATTTTCGGCGGGGCGGCACTTCGTTTTACTTATATCTTGCACCCTTTTCCATAAGCTTTTTAGGGACGGGCTCTCCTGCCCATCCCACAATCAAATTCACTCTTTGACAGAACAGGCCGGAAAGCCTGTTCTTGAAAATGGTGCAACCTATGAGTTTTACCTGATATCTTGCACCATTCTCAATTAGCCCTAGGGGCGGGTTCGCCAACAGCCTTAAAGCTTGCAAATAGGTTCTATAAACCCGCCCGACCCCACGAAAAATCCTCTTATTGATATTGCTGCAAGATGTCAGATGTAACCGAATTCAGGGGAATATATGTAGGTTGAGTGCTGTGTGCCTGCAAAAATATATCTGTGGATAGATGCAGTGTAACCTGTGGCAACTAAATTAGCGGTAATTTTTGAGGGCGACTGCGCTCGACCATCCAAGCGTTGCCTACCATGCAACGCTTGGATGGTAGGCAAATCCGGCAAAAAGTAAAGCAGACATACCAGCAACTTTGACTTTTTTTGACAGGATTAATCGATATTCAGGAAATAAGGGCAGGATTCCAGCGAATTCCAGCTTGAGACGAGCGACAAAGCAATATAGAATTAACAGGGGCATCACTACAAAAAAATAATCTGCCAAACGAGGTAGCAGTAGTTAGGAGCAAGCGAGATAAATTACTACATAGCTAGTTGTTTCTAGCCAGAAGCGCGAAACTATTTGTTCAACAGGGTATAGCTAAACTGCTGCATACAAGCAAGACTCCAGCGGTGCCGATTCCTTGGAAACCGACGAAAGTTAAGGAAAAACAACCGTACTAGCCAATCAAGTCAGAGCGGGGATTCACCCCTCAGCAAGAAGCAATAGACTTGATGAGAATTTAGAATTGAGATATGAATGCTCAACTGATGAAACCAATTGGTTTTTACATTTTTTTATGCCATTCACAACCCAAGACTTTTTTTGGCTTCACTTAAAGCCGCAGCCCGATAAAATTTTGTATCCGCTAATTAATATTTAAGTAAAAGGAATTTTTGTGAAAACGCTCAGTATCCTCTTAGTAGAAGACAGTCCCCTAGATGCCGAACTGATTGAGGCATATCTAATGGATGGCGGGCTCCAATTTTCTCTGGTGTGTGTGGAAAATCGAGAAGACTTTGCCACGGCGCTGGAAAAACAAAGTTTTGACATTATTTTGGCAGATTATATGCTGCCTTGTTTTAACGGGATAGCGGCACTGGAAATCGCCCACACTACTTGTCCGGGAGTGCCTTTTATTTTTGTTTCGGCTACTTTGGGCGAGGAAGTGGCGATCGAAACTTTGAAAAGCGGGGCTACTGATTATGTTCTCAAACGCCGTTTGATACGCCTGGTGCCGTCGATTCAGCGGGCGCTGCGCGAAGTTCAAGAACGGAACGAGCGCAAGCAAGCGGAAGCACAGCAGCAGGAGAGCGAAGCTCGATTTCGGATTATGGCGGATACCGCGCCGGTAATGATTTGGATGTCGGACACTGACCAACTTGGCGATTACTTTAACAAAGTTTGGCTGGAGTTTACCGGTAGAACTTTGGCGCAAGAAATGGGCACGGGTTGGATGGAAAGCTTGCACCCAGATGACTTGCCAGAATGTCTGGATATTTACCAAAAAGCCTTCGACACTGGCAGCGAGTACCGGCTCGAATGCCGCCTGAGACGCTATGACGGGGAATACCGCTGGGTTTTGGGTACGGGCGTACCCCGGTACAGACCCGATCGCACTTTTGCAGGTTACATCGGTTCTTACATCGATATTAGCGATCGAAAACTGGCAGAACAAGAACGCGCTGCCGCTTTGTCCCGCGAACAAGCAGCGAGGTTGCAAGCAGAAGAAACTGCTAAAGCGCTGCAATCGGCAAACGATCAAATTACTAACATTCTCGAAAGCATTACCGATGCTTTTATCGCTGTTGATTTAAATTGGAACTATACCTATGTCAACCACCAAGCTATTGAGCTGTTAGGCAGACCAAAAGCAGAACTGATTGGTAAAAAAGTTTGGGATATATTTCCCTGGGCTGTCGATTTACAGTTTTACAAAATGGCGACCAAAGCACTAGCAGAAAAGGTAACGATCGAGTATGAAGAATTCGTGCCGCTATGGAATAAGTGGTTGAAGGTGCGTTTTTATCCTTCCGATTCTGGTTTGTCGGCTTACATCCAAGACGTTAGCGATCGCAAGCACACAGAATCTGCACTTCAAGCTAGCGAAGAAAAGCTGAGAATGTTAGCCGAAGCTAACTTGATAGGAATTATCTTCGGGGATGTTAACGGCGGTATCATTGAGGCAAACGATGAATTTTTGCGGATAGTTGGTTACACGCGGGAACAGTTGCAGGGCGGTGAATTAAACTCGATTGATATCACGCCGCCGGAGTACCAGTCTCTCGATAAGAAGGGGATGGCAGAGGCACAAGCAACGGGGGCTTGCACTCCCTACGAAAAGGAATTCTGGAGGAGAGACGGCAGCCGGATTCCGGTGTTGATCGGATATGTTTTGCTGGCCCAAAAGCGGCAAGAATCTGTGGCTTTTATTCTCGATTTGACGGTTGGCAAGCAGTTGGAAAGAGAACTGCACGATCGAGCCCAGGAATTGGCGCGGGCGAACCGGATTAAAGACGAGTTTCTCGGAACTTTGTCCCACGAATTGCGAACGCCGCTGAATGCGATGCTGGGATGGGCGCAACTGCTGCGAAACCGCAAGTTTGACGAAAAAACGACTGTTCGGGCTCTGGAAACGATCGACCGCAATACACGATCGCTGGCAACTCTGATCGACGATTTGCTGGACGTGTCGCAGATTATTACCGGGAAACTGTCGCTGAATTTGCGGTGGGTGGATGTGATTTCGACTGTTGAGGGTGCGATAGATACTCTCGCGCCCGCGATTGCTGCCAAAAATATTGAAATTGTGACGGATTTCGACCCAACTACCGGGCGGATTTTTGCCGATTCGGGCCGCTTGCAACAGGTAGCCTGGAATTTGCTGTCGAATGCGATTAAGTTTACTCCCGATGGCGGACAGGTGAGGGTGGGGGTGCGAAAGATGGAGAGGACTTTGGACTCTCAGGAATCCGCTTGCTGCAAAAATTTGTCGCCCGCTAGTGTCGAAATTGAGGTCAGCGACACGGGACAAGGGATTTCAGAAGAGTTTTTGCCCCACGTTTTCGAGCGGTTCAGCCAAGCTGACAGCTCTATAAGACGATCGTACAACGGATTGGGTTTGGGCTTGGCTCTAGTGCGACATTTTGTGGAAATGCACGGGGGGACGGTGCAAGCCGAATCTGCCGGGAAGGGAAAAGGATCGAGGTTTTTAGTGAAATTGCCAATTCAACAGCTTCATTGCGACGGCGGATTGTCTGTTGCTGGACTCGGGGAGTGGGCGATTCCTCAAAGCAAGGCGCGAGCCCCTGTAAAGGAGTCTTTTGTCAGCAGCAATCTTTCTGGAGTGCGGGTATTGGTGGTCGATATCGACGCGGATTCCCTGGATTTTGCCTGTACAGTGCTCGAAGATTGCGGGGCCCAGGTGGAGACTGCTAGCTCTGGAAAGGATGCTCTGGAGGCGATTGAAAGGCTGAATCCGAATGTGTTGGCGATCGATATCGGGATGCAGGCCCTTGATGGAGAGGCTTTGCTGCAACAAGTGCGATCGCGGATGGTGGACAGGGAAATTCCGGCGTTGGCCTTCACGGCGGTTGGTAGGGTAGAGGAACGGGTACGGGCACTGCAGGAAGGTTTTCAAATTTATGTACCCAAGCCGATCGAGCCTGCTGAGTTGGTGGCGGTGGTGGCAAGTTTGGCGGGACGCCGGAAGGATTTTAGATTTTAGATTTTAGATTTTAGATTGACTCGGCGATGACGGATGTCGTAACTACAAACCAATTTTCTTGCATTCGAGCGATCGGATAATTCCTAGGACTAAGGCTAACTGGCACTAGATACTTAAAATTTAAGCTTTATTTGCGAGACTTGCCCGGTTGTCCTAATCCTGCCGAAAAACTTTTTTTAGTATTAGTTAGACTTAGAGCTAATTTGTCAAGTCCCGAAAGTTATGAATTTAATTTAGGTCACAGTGTGTAGTTTTTGATACTGATAGCAGTTTCTCAAAGGAATGCAACTGTAGACAAGTTTCAAACCCTGATAATCATCAGTAGTCGGACTTCTCAAATCTCAAATCTCAAATCTCAAATCTCAAATCGATAGATTCTAAGGAATGAGAATTAAATAACTTCCACAAGATTGTGGGACGGGCGGGACGCCCATCCCACAATAACAATTAAAATTGTAAGTTATTAAATTCGCGATCCTAAGTTACACTTAACCTAATTTGTCATACCCCAAAAGTTATAAATTTAATTTAAGTCAAAGTTTTTAGCTTTCGATCGCAGGTGCAGGGACGATCGCCCATCACACTATCTCCTCAAATATCAAGTTCAGCAACCAGATGCTTCATGAGAAAAATATGCGGCCGGCGTAAATGCTTCTAACACGCCTCTATTGCCCGCCCTGCAAAGATTTTTGGTTTTTTGGATGTGGACTTATCGCCCGCTTCCCACTATCTATGGCTAGATACCAATTGCACCCGACCGGCATCCATTTCATCCATTAATAACTCTAAAGCCTCATAATCAATATCCGAGATGTACCCCAAACGGGTGAGCTCGTAGTTGATTTCGTTTTCAATGTCAGGCGTCAACTGCTTAATGTAGAGGGCTTTTTCTACAAGTTGACGAATAGCATGAGTTGCTTGCATAGTAAGTCGGAGAACTCCGTACATTTTTATTCTCCTCTGAAGTGTCTAGCAAACAGGTGATCTAGATCAGAACTCACAAGTGATTTAAATTACAATGTTCAGTTTTATCTAACAGCTAGGGCCAAGTCGATCGCAATTTTTATAGTTACCAAGACTCAACCTGCAGGTATCAATAAAAAATAGTATAGTAGCTTACGTTTCCTCCCCAAATCTTATGCAAAACTTCATAAAAAAGAGTCAATAAATAAAGATTCAGTAAAACTACTGACAACAACTGGTCAGTTTGCCTCGGATTAAGTTAGGCTCAGAGGAATCAAGTAGGTTTAGGCTTACATCCGTCCAGCGCAGTAGTTGAAAATACGTAGCAATCATAGGTTTGACATATGCAGACACTTCTTGCCCATAAACCAATTACGGTGATTCGACCCCTAGACTACCTGAATGCAGCCACCTGCGGAGAATTCGGCGTACAACTAATGACAGCAATTGCAGCCCCCGGTGTTGTATCGGTACTCGTAGATTTGGACGCGGTAAAATTTATTGACAGTGCAGGTTTGATGGCATTGGTTTCGGGCCTCAAGCAGGCGAAAAAAATGGGGCGCAGGTTTAGTCTTTGCTCGGTATCCCCTGGGATTAAGATGATTCTGGAACTCAGCCAACTGGATCGAGTGTTTGAGATATTTGAAAATGTCGATAGCTTTGAAGCCGAAAACTCCTGCGTAAAACAACACTGATAGAGCCTCCTGGGCGACGAGAACAGGCAAAAAAACACAGCAAATTCGGTTAAATGCCCGAAAAGACAGACGACTGTCGTTGGCGTGTTGGCAGATTTTAAGGTAGGCTGCTTAAGAGTCGCAACTATTTAGCGAGTCGAGCCGTGGCAGTAAAAGTCGAAGAATTACTTACAGCAGAGATTAATCAGCCTGCTCGTTATCTGGGAAACGAATTGGGGGCGACGCACAAGCCTTGGGACGCGGCGTCTTTGCGCTGGGTTCTCACTTACCCAGAAGTTTATGAAGTTGGTGCTTCCAATCTGGGGCACATCATCCTTTACAACATTTTGAACGCAGGGCCGAGACAGTTGTGCGATCGGGCTTATTTGCCCGCCGCCGACTTGGCAGCAAAACTGCGATCGACCAAAACTCCGCTGTTTGCCGTAGAATCGAGGCGATCGCTCACAGAATTTGATATTCTGGGCTTCAGCCTCAGCTACGAACTCGGAGCCACAAACATTCTGGAAATGCTGGATTTAGCCGGCATTCCCCTAACTTGGCAAGAAAGAGCGACCAATCCCCAAAACGGTCAAATGCCACTGATTTTTGCTGGCGGGCAAACGGCAACTTCCAACCCCGAACCCTACGCAGACTTTTTTGACTTCATCGCTTTGGGAGATGGAGAAGAGTTGCTGCCAGAAATTGGCTTGATTTTGGCAGAAGGCAAAACAAATAATTTGAGCCGAGAAGCATTGCTGCTGGATTTAGCGCAAATTCCAGGCGTCTACGTCCCGCAATTCTACGATATGGCGGCCGACGGTTCCGTTCATCCCAACCGCCCGCAAGTTCCAGAACGAATTCTGCGCCGCGTGGCAACTCCGATACCAGCTTATTCGATCGGCCTGGTTCCCTACGTCCAAACAGTACACGACAGGCTGACAGTAGAAATCCGCCGGGGATGCACTCGCGGCTGTCGCTTCTGTCAGCCGGGAATGCTGACTCGCCCCGCGCGCGATGTCGAACCGCAGCAAGTCGTAGAGGCGATCGAACAGGGGATGCAAGCCACCGGGCACAGCGAGTTTTCCCTGCTTTCCCTCAGTTGTTCCGACTATCTGGCACTCCCAGCAGTCGGCATGGAAATCAAAAATCGCCTGAAAGATAAAAATATTTCTCTGTCTCTACCCAGCCAGCGGGTTGACAGATTTGACGATAATATTGCCGACATTCTCGGCGGTACGCGACAAGGCGGTTTGACTTTTGCGCCGGAAGCTGGTACTCAGCGGATGCGCGACATCGTTAACAAAGGTTTGACCAACGAAGAATTGCTTCGGGGTGTCAAAACTGCGGTCGATCGCGGCTGGGATAAAATCAAGCTGTATTTTATGATCGGTTTGCCGGGAGAAACAGATTTTGATGTTCTCGGCATCGCCGAAACAGTCCGCTGGCTGCACAGGGAATGCAGGATCAATGGCCGGCGGGGACTGAATTTTAACTTGACAATTTCTAATTTTACCCCTAAGCCTCACACTCCTTTTCAGTGGCACTCGGTTTCTACTGCTGAGTTTTCCCGCAAGCAAAAACTCCTGAAGGAAGAGTTTCGGGGGATGCGGGGCGTCAAGGTGAATTACACTGATGTGCGGATTTCGGCAATGGAGGATTTTGTCGGACGGGGCGATCGACGTTTGGGCGCTGTAGTCCGCCGCGCTTGGGAACTTGGCGCGGGTATGGATGCGTGGTGGGAAAGCTTGGATCAGGCTTACAAAGCTTGGACTCAGGCGATAGATGAGTCGGGCCTTACCTGGAAATACCGCCAAGTCGAAAGCGGCGAGTGGAATCTTTTTGATAAGGAAGAGGAGCACGACACGGATGCGGACACGGATACACGGATGAATTTGACGGCGGGGGCGGGCACGGGGGCACCGCTTCTACTGGATCAACCTTTGCCTTGGGATCATTTAGATACGGGAATCGACAAAAACTGGCTGAAAATTGACTTGCAAAAGGCTTTGGAAGCAGCGACGGTTCCCGACTGTTCCTTTGAAGGGTGTTCGCGCTGCGGGGTTTGTGGCACCGATTTCGGACACAATGTGGTTGTGGATGCGCTGCCAATTCCTGAGTTTGCTGGGGAGTTTGTCCCGAATACGGAGCGGAAACAGCGTTTGCGGGTTTGGTTCGGGAAGGTGGGCGATATGGCTTTGGTTGGTCATTTGGATTTGATCCGATTGTTCGATCGAGTAGTCCGCAGAGCCGATTTGCCGATTTCGTTTACCGGCGGGTTTCACCCGAACCCTCGGATTTCTCTGGCAAATGCTCTGCCTCTGGGTGTTACCAGCACTGGGGAAATTGCCGACTTTGAGCTCACTGAGTCGATCGATATTGAGAGTTTTCGGGAAAAGTTGGGGGCTAAGCTGCCGGAAAATATTCCGATTTACAAGGTTGAGTCGATCGATCTTAAGGCTCCTTCTGCTAACCAGTTGTTAGAAGCAGCGGAGTACGTGATTACTGTGGCTTTAGGGGGTTCGCTGACAGAAAATGGCGAATTAGACCATGAAAATTCTGCTCCTGTCTCCGTGGCTCCTGATGCCAACTGGGAAGCTTGGGTCAAGACGATCGCCGAAACCGAGGCTTTTTGGCGGGTGCATACTACTAAGTCGGGAAAGACGAAGGATGTCAATTTGCGCGATCGGCTGCACAAACTAGAACTTGTAGAGCACAAACCCGACAGCAGCACATCTGCTAGGGGTGCTACATCCGAAGGTAGAGCCGTCTTGCGGTTTACCGGCAGTTGTCGCAGCGATGGCAACTTGCTAAAGCCAGAACATATTGTGTTCATGCTCGAACAAGTCAGCCAGCAGGAAATTCAGCTTCTACAGGTTGAGCGTAGTCAGCTAATCCTGGGTTATGGTTAAAATAGGGAAGCCGCGGTGGAATATTTCACCTTCGGCTTTCGATCGGGATGTGTCGTTTCACGCTATAATCGCTTGTTATGGAAGCCGCGGTGGCTCGAGCGCTTTAGTCGCTCGCCGCCCTCGTCAACCAGCAACGCGGGCTGGGTGCAATTTGCTTCTGTTCAAGACTTTAAGCCTTTTTGTTGTACATTCACGGGCTAAATCTAGCGCCAAACCCGCCGGAGCGGGGTCTGAACCAAATTTAGCGATTAATTTCGATCGACTGGTTGTCGGTGGTCGGCTTATTCAAAAATTTTACGGTTCAAACCGCAGAGCGGGTATTCAACAATAAATGTTTTTGGCGGGTCAAAAAACGGAGATAAGCCCCCGACTTAAGTCGTGGAGAACCAAAAATTTTAGACTTTAGATTAAAGTTCCAGCTCCCAGATTCATCTGTGGAGTAAATCTAAAATCTAAAATCTAAAATCTAAAATCTAAAATCGACTGACCCGTCAAAAAACGGAGATAAGCCCCCGACTTAATTCGTGGAGAACCAAAAATTTTAGATTTTAGACTCTAGTTCAATCTCCTAGATTCATCTGTGGAGTAAATCTAAAATCTAAAATCTAAAATCTAAAATCGACTGACCCGTCAACAAACGGAGATAAGCCCCCGACTTAATTCGTGGAGAACCAAAAATTTTAGATTTTAGACTCTAGTTAAATGTCCCAGATTCATCTGTGGAGTAAATCTAAAATCTAAAATCTAAAATCTAAAATCGACTGACCCGTCAAAAAACGGAAATAAGCCCCCGACTTAAGTCGGAGAGAACCAAAAATTTTAGATTTTAGACTCTAGTTCAATCTCCCAGATTCATCTGTGGAGTAAATCTAAAATCTAAAATCTAAAATCTAAAATCGACTGACCCGTCAAAAAACGGAAATAAGCCCCCGACTTAAGTCGGAGAGAACCAAAAATTTTAGATTTTAGACTCTAGTTCAATCTCCCAGATTCATCTGTGGAGTAAATCTAAAATCTAAAATCTAAAATCTAAAATCGACTGACCCGTCAACAAACGGAGATAAGCCCCCGACTTAATTCGTGGAGAACCAAAAATTTTAGATTTTAGACTCTAGTTAAATGTCCCAGATTCATCTGTGGAGTAAATCTAAAATCTAAAATCTAAAATCTAAAATCGACTGACTAGGTTTTAGGGTTGGCAGGGGCGGAGGTTGCAGTCGAATGCCAAGCTGCGGTATGTTGAGTGCGATCGCACAAGAATTCAACAAAAGTCCTTACGCTTTCACTCCTACCTACTTTCCCTCAAAACCAGCCCTCAACCACCACGCAAGCGGAGTTATCAGTTCGTAGTGTTAAGTTGTGTGTTAAGAAATTAGTACGGTGTCAATGAATTTATTCGCGCTCGTTCAAAGGAAGAGTTGTAAGTGTTGAATTTTGAGTATTGATTTCGCAATTGTCAACTCAAATCTCAATATTGCTAACTCGATAAAAGCCTCCTTATTTCTATCTCTCAGATTTATCTGCTGAGCATAACTCATAACTCTGTACGGGCGGGTTTAACTACTTTATCTGTAACAGTTAACAGTGAACAGTCAATAGTTAACAGTTAACAGTGAACGGTCAACAGTTAACTTTCTTTCCACCCTGCACCAACTCACAGCTAATAACTCTTCAAGCTACTACTAATTACAGTCTAAGTCAGAGGCACTATGAGTGCGTAAGTGTCTCTAACTTGCTGCCAGTTTTTTGAGGAAATTGAATGACAAAGCAGATAGTTATAGCAGAGCAGCATCGCATTGCTGCCGTATTTTCAGAAGATCAAATCCAAGAACTTGTGGTAGCCACAGGCAGCCACCAAGTCAGTGACATTTACTTGGGAATTGTTGAAAATGTACTCCCTGGGATAGATGCGGCCTTCGTCAATATTGGCGACCCAGAACGTAACGGGTTTATGCACGTCACAGACCTCGGCCCGCTGCGCCTTAAACGCTCGGCAGGAGCAATTACAGAACTCCTGACCCCCCAGCAGAAAGTGGTGGTACAGGTAATGAAAGAACCGACGGGCAGCAAAGGCCCCCGGCTAACAGGCAACATTACCCTGCCCGGCCGCTATTTGGTACTGATGCCCTACGGCAGGGGAGTCAATCTCTCGCGGCGGATCAAGTCGGAAGCCGAGCGCAACCGCCTCAGAGCCCTGGCTATTTTGGTGAAACCGGCCGGGATGGGGCTGCTGGTACGCACTGAAGCTGAAGGGATGACTGAAGAAGCCATCATGGAAGATTTGGAAGTGCTCCAAAAACAGTGGGAAGCTGTTCAACTCGAAGGCGGTACTTCGCGGGCGCCGGCACTGCTCAACCGGGATGACGATTTTATCCAGCGGGTGCTGCGGGATATGTTCAGCGGTGACGTGAATCGGATTGTGGTGGACTCGCAAAATGGAATTAAGCGGGTGAAGCAGCAGTTGATGAGCTGGAACGGTGGTAAACTTCCTGCGGGAGTTTTGATCGACCACCACCGAGAGCGCGCCTCGATTTTAGAATTTTTCCGGGTTAACGCTGCGATTCGAGAAGCCCTCAGACCAAGGGTTGATTTGCCTTCGGGTGGTTATGTGATTATCGAGCCGACTGAGGCGCTGACGGTGATTGATGTCAACTCTGGCTCGTTTACTCGATCGGCCACGGCTAGGGAAACGGTACTCTGGACAAATTGCGAAGCAGCCACGGAAATTGCTAGACAACTGCGGTTACGCAATATTGCCGGGGTGATTATTGTTGACTTTATTGACATGGAATCCCGCCGCGATCAGTTGCAGGTGCTGGAACATTTCAATAAAGCTCTCAAAGCTGACAAAGCTCGACCGCAAATCGCTCAACTGTCGGAATTGGGGCTGGTAGAACTGACTCGCAAGCGCCAAGGTCAAAATATTTACGAGTTGTTCGGCCACAGTTGCCCTACTTGCAGCGGGTTGGGTCATCTGGTGCACTTGCCGGGGGAAGAAGACTTCGCCGCAGCGGTGCGGGAATCGGGCGATCGCACTGTTGCTACGTCGAACCGCGTTTTGTTGAATTTGCCAGAAGGATTGGAACGTCGCAGCTTGACGCCTGTGGCGGCTGCAACTTCTGCCCCGGTGCGGGAAGAACGCCCCCCCGAACCTGCTAGGGCTGCTTGGGAGCCTCAAAGCGAAAGTTTGGATTTTGAGAGCGGCAGCAACGCATCGCCTTTGGACTTGCTCAACCATCCCAGCTATCAGGATTTGGGGAACGGAACTAGACGGCGCCGCCGCCGCCGGATTGGCGAAGAGCCTTTTGCTCTCCCGGCGGAGGAGGAACCGGTACGTAGCAAGTTGCGACTGCCGAATACTTCGAGCGCGCCCGTTGCGGATACGCGCTCTGAGTATCTGGCACCCCCCGGCATCCGGGCGGCTTCGGAGGGCTTCGGGCTGGTGAATATGGCTACTGTTGGCAGGCGCGAGGATTTCGAGCGTGTGCGTCCGGCTAAGTCTGAGTTGATGAAGCCGATGGTGGAGCCTCCGGAGGTGATTTCGGTGGAAATGACGGCGGAGGAGCAGGATGTTTATGCTCTGATGGGGGTTTCTCCTTTGGTGCTTACTGATCGCAGTGTCAAAAATCCTAAGAATGCGATCGTTTCGGTGACTCTCCCCGGAGCGGCCCCGAACAAGCCGCCTTTCGAGCAGCTCGAATTTGAATTTGAAGCGACGACGCCTCCCCAGAATGTTGAGGATGAGGAACGGGATTATTATCCAGAAAGGTCGGTAGTTGAGCCTGTTTTTTCTGAGGCCGATGATGATGATGATGATGATGATGATGTCCAAATTTATGGCGAGAGTTTGATCGACGAAACTGATGATTTTGATCGGATGGAGGAACCCAGTGATGTGATGGACGAATCCCAGGAGCCGATCTCACTCAATGAGCCGATCTCACTCAATGAGCCGATCTCACTCAATGAGCCGATCTCACTCAATGAGCCGCTCCAATCCCCTGAGCCGCTCCAATCCCCTGAGCCGATCGAATCAAGCGAACCCGAGGAGCCTGCTATCAACCGTCGCCGGCGCCGTCGCTCATCTGCCCTTGTGGATGAATAGTTATGAAAGAAGAGGGAAGAGAGAAGAGGAAAGAAAGAAGAGGGAAGAAGGAAGAAGTTGAAATTTTTACTCTCTTCCCATCTTTCCATCTTCCCCTTTCCCCCTCTCCCTCGAATGCTCTGGTAATTGCGGGTGTGGATGAAGTCGGACGAGGCGCTTTGTTCGGGCCGGTGGTGGCTGCAGCCTGCATTTTGCCCGACGAAGTTCTCGATGAATTAGCAAGTTCCGGGGTTCGCGACAGCAAGCAGTTGAGTGCCACAGCCCGGAGTCGGTTAGCTGTGAAAATCCGGGCTGTGGCGGTTGACTGTCAAATTGGTGTGGCTTCGGTGCGGGAGATCGATCGCCTCAATATTTTGCAGGCTTCTTTGTTGGCGATGAAACGGGCGATTTTGAAGTTGAAGGTGACGCCGGATTTGTGTTTGGTTGACGGGAATCAAAGGATTCCCAATTTGGCGATCGAGCAAGAGACGATGATTAAAGGTGATGCGCGATCGATTCAGATTGCTGCAGCTAGTATTGTGGCGAAAGTTTGGCGCGATGAATTAATAATACGTTTGGCTGTTAAGTATCCTGAATATGACTTGACAAATAACAAAGGATATGGAACAGCTAAACATAAATTGGCTTTGGAACGCTGCGGTGTATCTGTCTTTCACCGATTATCATTTAGCCCTTGTCAAAAATAGTTAGTTGTATCTGAAATGTTGCACCAATGTCAATAAGCTTTTATGAACAGGCTTTTCGGCCTGTTCCACAAAGAGTGAATTTCCTTGTGGAACAGGCCGAAAAGCCTGTTAAGCGAGAATGGTGCAATATCTCAGTTGGATCTCACATCTTGCACCATTCTCAACTAGCCCTTGCATTTTGTCCCAAAAGGTGAAAGAAAGGGCGTAAAAACAATCAGGTAGGTCAATGTTAACCATTCGTGAACGAACCTGACTGTCAACGGATTACCGTTAGACCGCAGGCTTCTTTTTCCTTTTTTGCAAAGGCTTTTTATAGTGAGGTAGTTCCACCCCCACTTGCTAATATAGTACCAGAGTATTTCCAGGTTATCAAGAGGTATAAAAGAATAATTGTCGCTTTGGGTACCTACACCCGACGAGCCTTTCATCACGCGGGCGTAATTCCCAACGGGGTAAGGGGCGCAGCGCTCAGATTAATCCCCTCTAAATATACGTCCGGGACTTCCCGGCTGGTAGTTAAACAGTAAGTACCAGTATTATTAGTCGCTTTCTCAATCATTACCAATGGTAAGTGCGGGCAGTAATTCGAGTTGAGATCAAAGCCAGGGTTTTAGTAATACAGAACATAAGCAAAACTTCTCTATTTAACTGGTTCCCAAGCTCTGCCTGGGAACCGATGTAAGCGAGGCTCTGCCTCGGCCCAGACTATGGAGGCTCTTCCTCCGGATATGCGTTACCAGGCTCTTCCTGGTAACGAGTATAATCATTTAGGATTGCTATAGTAATACAGAACATAAGCAAAACTTCTCTATTTAGGGTTCCATACCCACGGTACCTTACCGCTTTAGTCCGAGCCAGTTTTATGAGGACTTTAGTCCTCACTAGAAACCGCGACTCGTTATCTCGATACGATCGCCCCGATCGCACTTTAGGATTGTTTGATTGGTTGTTCGATCGGCAACTCTATGATAAACTCGGCTCCGTGACCGAGTGCAGACACGCAGCTAAGTTTGCCACCGTGTTCTTGGACAACTTTGTAGGAAATGGACAGGCCTAAACCGGTGCCTTTGTCGGCGGGTTTGGTGGTAAAAAAAGCCTCGAATAACTGCTGGGAAACTTCTTCTGGCATACCGGGGCCGTTGTCAGAAATCCTAATTACAGCATTAGAGTTTTGGACTTCTGTCCTAATTTTAATCTTGCTGCGGTTAGCTTTGACTTCAGCAACTGAACGCCCTTCGTTGTATTCCTCGATCGCGTCGATCGCATTTCCGATCAAATTCATAAATACCTGATTGATTTTCCCAGCATAACACTCAACCAAAGGCAAATTTCCATAGTCCTTAATTACCGCAATTTCGGGATAGTTACCTCTGGCTTTCAGGCGACTTTGCAGAATCAGCAACGTTCCTTCAATGCCTTCGTGCAGGTTAACTTTGCTCATTTGAGAATCATCTTTGCGGGAGAAATTTCTGAGCGATCGCACGATTTCCCGAATGCGATCGGCCCCAACCTGCATCGAAGACATTGCTTTCGGCAAATCTTCTAACAGAAAGTCTAATTCGATATCCTTAATTTGAGCTTGAATTGCTGCCGGCGGCTGCGGGCAGTGCTTCTGGTACATATCGAGCAAATTCAGCAAATCTTCGGTGTAGTGGCCCACGTGGACGAGATTGCCGCAGACGCTGCTAACAGGATTGTTAATTTCGTGAGCAACACCGGCTACCATTTGACCGAGAGTAGACATTTTCTCAGTGTGAATCAGTTGAGCTTGAGTTTGCTGCAATTCGTGCAAAGTATTTTCGAGTTGAAGTTTTTGTTGGGTTAACTCTGTTTGCGATCGCCGCAAAGCTTCTTCACTGCGTTTCTGCTCGGAAATATCAGTAATTAACCCTTCTAAAGCTATCAATTCTCCCGAGTCGGAAAACACTCCCAAACCTTGCTCCCAAACCCATTTTAATTCGCCATTTTTAGAAGTAATTCGGTAATTTAGCTGATAGGGTCGATTTTCTTGTAAAGCAACTTGCACGGCATTCCACAAATTCTCGCGATCGTCTGGGTGAGTCAATTCCGATATAGAAACTTGCCGAGTGCCGATAAATTCTTCAGGAGAATAGCCGGCTAACTGATAGCAACCTTCGCTGACAAACTCCATACTGCGATCGGCATCGTTGCGAAAACGGTAGGCCATTCCCGGCAAATTGCTCATCAGCGTCGCCAAGGCCCGCTGGCTTTCCCGTAGGGCTTCTTCGGCGTGTTTGCGATCGGTAATATCCGTCATCACCGCCAGCATACAGAGTTCGCCGTCCAAATTAATCAACTCTGCTGACAGCAAACACACCACCACCGATCCCGACTTCATCCTAAACTCACATTCCTGATTGCGAACAACACCTTGTTCGTGTAAAATTTGCCTAAAATTCACTCGATCTTCCGGTCTTACCCAAATATTTAACCCCGGTACTGTATTCCAGGTCGTTTCTTCTAAATCATAACCAGTCATCAACAAAAAACTATCATTAACTTCAATAAAACGACCCTCAGCAAAAGTAGTAATAATCATCGGATCTGGGCTTGAGCGAAAAGCCTTAGAAAACTTTTCTTCCGATAAACTCAACTTTTTAATAGCCTCTTCCAACTGACTTGTCCGCTCTTTAACCCGGCATTCCAATACCTCATTAGCCTGCTTCAATGCTTCCTCAGCCTGCACCCGATAAGTGATATCGCGCACCACGCCTTGCAGCCCAATTTTGCCGCCGATATCCATAGAAGTTAGCAGCACTTCCGCCGGAAACTCAGAACCATCCAAACGACGGTGTCGCCAGTCAAAACGGCAATTTCCCGATCGCAAAGCCGTATTAATTCGCTCTTGAGAAAGACTCATAGAATCTTGTCCGTCCGGTTGCAACGGCGGGCTGAACTCCGAAGGATGCTTGCCGCAAAACTCCGACTCAGTGCTGCATCCAAATAACTTTAAAGTAGCCGGATTGCAATCCAAAAAACCCTCTTCGTCTAGCAGCATTACCGCATCAGTCGTCGATTCGTACAAAGTGCGAAACTTTTTTTCCGACGCCTGCAAAGAAGCAATCAACTGCATCTTTTCCTCAGCCGCCCGCTTTTGCTCAGTAATATCCTGCATTACTTGAGAAAAGCCCTGCAACTTTCCCCTTTCATCGCGCAAAGGAGTAACAATAATATTCGCCCAAAATCGCGATCCGTCTTTGCGAAGCCGCCAGCCTTCATTTTCGTATCTACCTTCGGCCACAGCCCGGATTAATTTTTCTTTGTGCTTGCCGATTTCAATATCATCTTTAGTGAAAAAACACTCCGAATTATTGCCAACTATTTCATGAGATATGTATCCCAAAATGCGTTCTGCACCAGAATTCCAGCTAGCTACATACCCATCTGGATCTAACATAAATATAGCGTAATCCTTAACCCCTTCTATTATTAAGCGCAGGCGTTCTTCGCTTTCTCGAAGTGCAGATTCTGCTTGCTTGCGCTGAGTGATATCTTCTACAAAACCTTCGTAGTAGAGCAATTTCCCTGATTCATCGCAGACAGCCCGCGCATTTTCAGCGATCCAAATTATTGTTCCATCTCGGCGATAAATTTGCGACTCAAAATCTGATACGATGCCCTTTTCTTGCAAAGCACAAACAAACTGATCGCGGCGATCGGGATTGACGTAAAGCTGATCGCTAATATCAGTCAGACAGCCCATTAATTCTTCAGCAGAATTATATCCGTAGATGCGAGCCAAAGCTGGGTTAGCGCTGATGTAGCGACCGGATTGGGTTGTTTGAAAAATACCCGACACAGCATTTTCAAACATACTATAATATTTTGCTTCCATTTGGTGCAGTGCCTCCGCGACATTCAGGCATTCTATTGCTTTATTTCCTAATTTTTGATTTCCCACTTTTGAATACCCTGCTCTTGTGTGTGAGTTGAATATTTTTGCTCTACCGCCTGTTAAAATTTAGCCGTTAGTTAGGCTGAAAGATGGTGTGTCGCAACCGGAGACGAGTGTGTTTATTCATCTGTCCTACTGGGCGGTTAGTTGTTAGTGATTGCTGAAATTTTAGTCGATCGGGTATTTATTTGAGGCTTGACTGGCTGTCACGATCGCATTGGCACATCGATCGGCCTGCGGTGCAGGTGTTCGAGCAAAACCCGCTCCTTGAAATCTCCTTGAATATATTAGCAGTTGAATACCCTGAAATAAGTTAGTAGCAAGGATGTTGTTACAATAAAAGGCCGCGACTTCTACAACCGCAAGAGTCTATTTTTAGGATTTGGGTGAGAGTACGATCGACTCTTACCCGAAGCAACTAACCCACTTGCAAGAGCTAAACGCTCGCTGTCCTTGCTGTCACTCGATTGGAGATTTGAGATTTTAGATTGAAGTTGACTCCACAGATGAATCTGAGGTTCTCCTAATGTCTAAAATTTTTTGCTCTCCACAACTCCTGTCGGAAACTTTTATCGCTCTTTGGGTGCCCTGAGTTACTGTTAAGTATTATTGCTGATAGATCATACAGCAGACTACTGGCAGTTGGGAGCATCTCATATTTGTAAAAACACTTCTTCTGGCTCCTTCCTTCTTCCTCTTCCCTCTTCCCTCCTGCCTCCTGCCTCAAAACTCCTGCCTCCTGTCTCAAAACTCCAATTTCTAGCTTGCCTGCTTTCATTGAGATGCTCCCTGGCAGTTTTACGATTTGGGGTTTCTATGTAAAGTTGGCACAACAATAGGGTAATTGTTGTATCAAAAAATTCATATTCTGCTACTGCGGGCGGAAAAATTCTGTAGCGGTGCTGGCATTTGGGCAAAAATCTGGGCCCGATCGCGCAAAATGTGGTCGGCAAGTCTGGTAAAATCCCGATCGATTCTCAGTTTGGCCACAAAGCTCGATCGAGCTAAATTTGACTAGAAACTAATATTAATGACAGATTCTCCTCTACTAGCAACGCCAGAGTTATCCCCTGCTTCAACCCAGACGCCGGATTCTCCTGTGTGGCCAGCCCTCCTGCAACAACTATTAGACAGACAATCTCTCTCACGCGCCCAAGCAGCCGACTTGATGCAGGGATGGCTAGCCGAAGCTATTCCCCCCGTCCTCTCAGGAGCCATTTTAGCGGCCATCCAAGCCAAAGGCATCTGGGCCCCAGAATTGGCAGGAATGGCTCAGGTATTGCATTCTCAGTCGCTTGCAGGCGAGTCGGAGAGCGTTTTCAATCCCAAATCCTCAATCTCCAATCTCAAATTAATTGATACTTGTGGCACAGGCGGCGACGGCGCTTCCACGTTTAACATTTCCACTGCTGTAGCTTTTGTGGCCGCCGCGGGCAAAGTTCGAGTCGCGAAACACGGAAATCGCTCCGCATCGAGCAAAGTGGGTTCTGCTGACGTGTTGGAAGCACTGGGAGTCAACCTCAACGCCGATCCCGCGAAGGTAAAAGCTGCGGTAGACTCTGTGGGCATCACCTTTTTATTTGCGCCTGGGTGGCATCCCGCACTTAAGGCTGTAGCGCCGATCCGGCGCACTTTGAAGGTGCGGACTATTTTTAACCTTTTAGGGCCCCTTGTCAATCCTATGCGCCCTACAGGGCAGGTAATCGGGGTGTTCGATCCTAGTCTGATATCAACTATTGCTCAAGCTTTGGGCGAGTTGGGGACTGAGTTAGCTGTAGTCGTTCACGGCAGAGAAAAATTGGACGAGGCGGGTTTGGGTGATGTGACTGATTTGGCGGTTTTGTCGGATGGCAAAGTGGAACTCACTACTTTAGACCCGGAAAAGGTAGGATTGACACCAAGTGCGATCGGCTCCTTAAAAGGCGGAAATGTTGAGGAAAACGCCGAGATTTTGCGGAACGTTTTACAAGGCAAAGGTACGCCCGCACAAATGGATGTTGTAGCTTTGAATGCGTCTTTGGCTTTTCAGGTGGGAGGCGCAATTCCTATGGGCTCTCACGCAGCAGGAGTTTCTATGGCTAAGGACATTTTATTGAGCGGTGAATCTTGGTTGAAGTTGCAGCAGTTAATTGAGTTTTTGAAATGAAGTCAGTTGTCAGTTGGGAGTTGGGAGTTGGCAGTTGACAGTTGTTATATCATGTTCGGTCGATTGACCGTGATTCCTGTAGGGGCGGGTTCACCAGCAATAGTCGCCAAAAACCGACAATCTCAAAAACCCGCTTCGACTATGTATGATGCGCGATCGATCGGACATGATATTAGTTGTTAGTTGACCCGAAAGCAGTTGGTAGTTGTTAGGAAAGCAGTTGCTATAAATAACCAGTAATCAATAACAAATAACAACTAACAAATAACAACTAAGGAATGAGAATTAAATAACTTTCACTCTTGAAAGTGGGATGGGCGTCCCGCCCGTCATGAGTGGACGGGCGGGACGCCCATCCCACAATAACAATTAAAATTGTAAGTTATTTAATTCGCGATCCTAACTGCTGACTTCTGTTTAAGACCGCGATCGAAATTCAATGACATCTTGCTTAATAGTCACATCTTTATTACCAAAAAAGTCGTGACCCAACAGTCCGATATCTAGGGATGGCGAGATGGCAACAACTACATTGTTAACCGCTAGACCACCTGCTTCCATAGAACTCAGGCGACCGAGGGGAAAAGTAGCCACTCCGTTGGGAGTTTGTGCTTGCACTGTTCCCTGGAGAACAACGCCCAAGGCTTTAGCCATTGCTGGTGTAATTACTGTGCCACTAGCTCCAGAATCTACCATCATCTCGAACTTTTGTTTGCCGTTAAACGTGACTTCTATGACCGGGATATTAGCTGCTCGGCGTTTGATTTTTGCCTGAAACACTCCCGACTTTGCCGCCGCCGAAGTGGTGGGCGTCAATGCTTCGGGGAGAAAACCGCAGACTGATTGGCTGAGGTTGAGGGTTCGCCCTGACGAGCTCCGCATGAAGCATCCCTCACTTTCTTGAGCCACGGCTGGCGAGGAGTTGGCAACACTTCCTAGTAAAATTGAACTGCTTAGAGAAATAACCCCTGCTAAAACCAGTAAAGGTGGGCGCAGGTTTTGAGGGATCGGTAGAGGCTTTTTTGAGTTTGAGAGTAAAGGCAAGGGAGATTTGCTGGCCATAGTTTGATTAAACGCTTTAGCTCGATCGTAACAGCGACAACTGCCTTTTGGTATAGATATAGAATTTCCGCCCGCCTCCTAAGCTGCTGGCAGATAAATTGCTGGCGCAGGGGGAGATGAAGAATTTGCACTTAGGATCGCGAATTAAATAACTTACAATTTTAATTGTTAAGCTGTTGTGCATTTAAATAGAATGTCAAAAAACAATCTAATTCTTGTGGGGTGGGCCGTCTAGCCCGCCCTGAATATGCAATTTAAATGCGTGACAGCTTATTGTGGGATGGGCGTCCCGCCCGTCCACTCATGACGGGCGGGACGCCCATCCCACTTTCAAGAGTGGAAGTTATTTAATTCTCATTCCTTATAGCCCTTGATAAGCGGGCATAGGGCATAGGCCTCCGTGGGCATAGGGCATAGGCCTCCGTGGGCATAGGGCATACCTCACCAAGATTGAGAACTGCTGTATGGCTGCTTGTTGATTATCTCCGGCATAAGTGCCTTGGTTTTGCGAACCCTGGCACAAATTAAAATAATATCTGTACATTGCCGACTAGCATCAAATCCCTGGCAGTGGTAAGAATTAAACCAAACGAAAGTAATTAAGGATGCCATGTCACTTTCAACTGCACAACCCGCTCTCCTAGTCCTGGCTGACGGTACTGCTTACCGCGGCTGGTCGTTTGGCGCTGACGCCACCGTCGTTGGCGAGGTAGTATTTAATACTGGAATGACGGGCTACCAAGAAGTATTGACCGATCCCAGCTATTGCGGTCAAATTGTCACTTTTACTTATCCAGAATTGGGCAATACCGGGGTAAATCTTGAAGACGAAGAATCCTCGCGCCCGCAAATTCGGGGTGCGATCGCCCGGAACGTATGCAGCCGCCCCAGCAACTGGCGCTGCTCACAATCTCTGCAAGACTATCTGAAACAGTACGATATCCCCGGAATTTACGGGATCGACACCCGCGCCCTCACTCGCAAAATTCGCACGGTGGGAGCGATCAACGGTGGCATTTCGACCACGATTCTCGACCAGGCAGAGCTTTTGGAACTCGTGCAAGATGCCCCCAGCATGGACGGGCTGAATCTGGTCCAGGAAGTCACCACCCGCAAGGTTTACGAGTGGTCTGAAGCCACGGACTCGGTTTGGGAGTTCAGTCCTACAGTCAAACCTGAAGAAGGCAAAATGTGGACGGTGGTAGCGCTAGACTTTGGGATCAAGCGCAACATCCTGCGGCGTCTGGCGAGTTACGGGTGTCGGGTCATCGTTGTCCCCGCTGACACGTCGCCGGAGGAAATCCTCAAATACAACCCGGACGGCATTTTTCTGTCCAACGGCCCCGGAGATCCGGCGGCGGTAACGGAAGGGATCGCGACTGCGAAAGCTTTGTTAAAGTCGGACAAACCCGTATTCGGCATCTGCATGGGACACCAAATTTTGGGACTTTCCTTGGGTGCAGAAACTTTTAAACTTAAGTTCGGCCATCGGGGATTGAATCATCCAGCGGGTTTAACTCAGCAAGTAGAAATTACTAGCCAAAATCATGGTTTTGCGATCGACCCCGATTCCCTAGCCCCCGAAGTAGAGATTACTCATCTCAATTTGAACGATCGCACCGTAGCCGGATTGAAGCATAAAACTCTGCCGCTGTTTTCAGTGCAATACCACCCCGAAGCCAGTCCGGGCCCGCACGACGCCGACTATTTATTCGATCGATTCGTGCAGTCAATGCGAGACAATCAGAAAGTAGCCAGCAGTAAGTAGTCAGCAGTCAGCAGTCAGCAGTCATTAGTCAGTAGTCATCAGAGGCTGTTTGTGTCGATCGCTTCTGACTAATGACTCATGACTAATGACTCATGACTAAAAAACTGTAGACAAAAGACCAAAAAACTCCTATAATGAAGCCTCGACTTTAAGCCATATCTAGCTAGGAGGGTGTCATTCCTGAGTCATTGACCCTGACCGTTAGCCTCAGAGGCACTCGCGAAGTCAAGAATAACTATCAGTTATTTCGCTTGACGGGCCTGCTGGACGCTTTTTCTGAGGCAACTTTTCGGAAGGTAATAAGCAAATGTATTGACGAGGGCCCAAAACACGTAATTTTGGACTTGTCTCAGATAGATTTTGTGGATAGTTCAGGCTTGGGCGCACTTGTGCAACTTGTCAAAAAAGCCCAAACCTTGGAAGGGACATTGCAAATTGTCTCAAATCCCCGCGTAACTCAGACTGTTAAACTGGTTCGCTTAGAGAAATTTCTGTCTTTGCAGCCTTCGGTTGATGAGGCGGTAAAAAACGTCAAGGATGCTTGACGCCAAAGTGAATTAAATTAGCTATCCGGTTCTCAACGCTGGATAGCAAATTTTTATTTTTGTCGTGGTAAAACAATACCGATTTTCCCAGAAGCTGCGACACGCACCAGCCGCTATTTCCCCGATGCTTAGAGTTTCGGTGGAGGGGCAGTAAAATATGTGTGGCAAACACGCGGAAAAATGGTACAAAAATTAGAGCATCCCGATTTGGTAAAAAGCCTTTTTTAGGAGTGCGATCGTCGCGCCAAGCTTTGCCTATATATCTCGCTTCGTGCTCTGAGAGCGAACAGTCCTGTAAAAGCTATAATTGCGGAAGTGACGAAAGACGAAATAAGTAAGTAACTAGAAAAACCAAGCTGTGCGGAAGTTTTATTTAAAAAAGTATGTCGCCGATCGCAGATGACGGACTCAAACTGAGTCTGACGGATATCAGTTTAAATCGAGTGCATCCTGCGAGGGCTACACCAGCAGAAATAGAAAGAATTTCGCCCGCAGCCTGGGCATATTTGGGAGATGCAGTGTACGAACTCTACATTCGGAGTTCGTACTTAGTCCCGCCCAGAAGATTGCAAGCTTATCACGAATTGGTGGTGGGGCAAGTACGAGCCGAAACTCAAGCGCGTCACTTGCGATCGCTCTCTCCTTACTTGAACAGTACAGAATTAGCAATTGTCAAGCGCGGCCGCAATGCTGCAGCGGGCCGTTCTAAGCGAGCAGATCCAGAGATATACCAACAAGCCAGCAGCTTAGAAACTTTGATCGGATATTTGTACCTCACCGATCCCGAAAGATTGACCGAGATTCTGGCACTTTTAGAACTTGAGACTTAAAGGATTTAGCAGTTAAGAGTTGGGAATGGGGAGGGAGTAATTAACCATCCTGGCACGGCTAACATAAAACCGCAAAAATCTCGATCGGCAAAACAAGATTTATCAAAGAAATGGGTTTAAAACCCCGTCGTTCTAGGACGGCTTTAATTCCTTCTGAATTTTCCCGATCGTGTTAAAATAGTATGGCATACTAAAGTAGTAAAACAGCTAAAAATAATGAAAGCAAGGTTCCAATACAGATTCTATCCAACCGATAGACAACGCCAGAGTTTGGCTCAGTTGTTTGGTTGTGTAAGAGTTGTTTGGAACGATGCTTTGGCTGTTAGCAGATGTGGCAAATATCCTGGGTACAACACTCTATCCAAGTCTCTAACTATATCTAAAAAGACAGAAGAAAGGGCATGGTTGAACGATGTTTCGTCCGTGCCGCTGCAACAATCCCTCAAACAGTTAGAGGTTGCTTACAAAAACTATTTTGATTTCCTAAAAGGGAAGAGAAAAGGCAAGAAAGTGGGTCAACCCAAATTCAAAAAAAAGACTAACAGTCAGTCTGCAACTTTTGCTAAAACAGGTTTCTCTATCAAAGGTGAGTCCGTGGATCTGGCAAAAATTGGAAATGTTAGCCCTATTTGGTCTAGGGAGTTACCATCAGAGCCTAGCTCTGTAACTGTACTAAAGGACTGTGCTAATCGCTATTTCTTGAGCTTTGTAGTAGAAGTTAAGCCCGTTCAAATTGATGCTAAAAACCCAAGTGTCGGAATTGATTTAGGGATTAAAACTTTTGCTGTGATGAGTAATGGGGAGAAAGCTAAAAGTCCAGACTATAAAGTGTTAGATCGAAAAATTCGTAAACTCCAAAAAAAGCTAGCTCGGCAATCTAAAGACTCGAAACGCAGAAATAGAACTCGGATTCAGATAGCCAAACTGCACAATCAAATTGCAGACACCCGTAAAGATTTCTTGCACAAGCTGTCAACCAAAATTGTTAGTGAAAACCAAACTATCGTTTTAGAAGACTTGAATGTGTCTGGAATGGTCAAAAACCGCAAACTTGCTAGAGCTATTAGTCTTCAGGGATGGAGAGAATTCCGAACTTGGTGCGAGGCAAAGTCTGAGAAATTTGGTCGAGACTTTAGAGTAATTAGTCGCTGGGAGCCTACCAGTCAAATTTGCTCGGATTGCGGCTTTAAGTGGGGAAGACTGGATTTAAAAATCAGATCGGTTCAGTGTTTGAATTGTGGCACTGAACACGAACGCGATGAGAACGCTGCAAAAAATATAAACAAAGTCGGGATAGGGCATTGCCACGACTCTAAACGGACACAGAGACAGAGTAAGACGACTTCGGTTGCGTCAGTCAGTGAAGTGTCAAGAATCACCGCACTTTTAGGGCGGTGAGTATGTCAATAACTAGCTATTTGAACAGAGCAAAATCCTTGCTCCCTCGCTAGACTATCTCAAATCTCAAAGCCCAAAGATTGCTCCCTCAATCAAGAATCTCACATCTACAATCTACAATCGACTAGCCTTCAGCCAAAACCTTTTGACCACAAGAAACCAATGAGAAAATTTACCAAACCCAACTTTTCGCGATCGAATTCCGACAGCAAGCCATTCAAAAGCGAAGGCCGCCGTCAGGACTCACAACCATCCTCTCCCCGCTTTGAACGCAAGCCCCGTCCCGATACTCGCGGAGTAGACGCGCCTCAAAAGCGATCGACCTTCGCCCCACAATCGCGAGAAATGCCCGTGAGAGCAATTTTCAAACGGAGAGTCGATGCCGACAGCCAACCGGAAATTCGCAGAAATAATCATTTCAAAGACAGAGACAGCAGCCCGCAGGAATCCAGGGGCAATTATTACCAAGACAGAGACAGAGATAGCAGCCCGCAGCCGGCCCGCAACAATTTCCGAGACAGAGACAGAGATAGCAGCCCCCAGCCGGCCCGCAACAATTTCCGAGACAGAGACAGAGACAGCAGCCCCCAGCCGGCCCGCAACAATTTCCGAGACAGAGACAGAGACAGCAGCCCCCAGCCGGCCCGCAACAATTTCCGAGACAGAAACAGAGACAGCAGTCCGCAGCCGGCCCGCAACAATTTCCGAGACAGAAACAGAGACAGCAGCCCGCAGGAATCCAGGGGAAATTATTACAAAGACAGAGACAAAGACAATAGCCCGCAGGAATTCCGGGGCAACCATTTCAGAGACAGAGACAAAGACAGAGACACTCGCCCTGTTGACACTGCCTCCAATACAGTCGTGCAACCAGACGCAGACACAGACGACATGATTTACGGCCGCCATGCGGTACAAGCAGCTTTAGAAACAAACCAAGTCCTCAACCGGATCTGGGTTGTTCCCCACCTGCGCTACGATCCCCGCTTTCATAGCTTGCTAACCGAAGCCAAAGCCAACGGCAGCATCATTGACGAAGTTGACGATTTGCGCCTCGACTACATCACGCGCAAAGCAAACCACCAAGGCGTAGCGGCTCAAGTATCAGCCTACGAATACCTGGATTTGAGCGAACTGATCGCAAAGGCTAAGTCGGCTTGCGAAGATCCAGTAATTGTGGTAGCAGAAGGACTCAACGACCCGCACAATCTAGGGGCGATTATTCGCACCGCAGAAGCATTGGGATCTCAGGGCATGGTGATTCCGCAGCGGCGGGCGGTTGGGATTACCTCAGCAGTGAGAAAAGTGGCAGCAGGGGCATTGGAAAGCCTGCCCGTGGCAAGGGTTGTCAATCTTAACCGGGCTCTGGAAGAACTCAAAGAGGCTGGATTCTGGATTTATGGCACTGCAGCAGGCGTCGGTCAATCTATAGAGACAGTCAAGTTCTCCGGGCCGACTGTTTTAGTGGTGGGTGGTGAGGCTGACGGTTTGAGCCTTTTGATACAGCGCGGATGTGACGGATTAGTTTCAATTCCTTTAAGGGGCCAGACTCCTAGCCTGAATGTCTCGGTAGCAACGGGGATGGCTTTATACGAAATTTACCGTCAGCGCGGGCCCAAAAAGTTTCACGTACACGGATCGTAAAGGTGGTTGAAAAAAAGAGCACAACAGAGTAGTTTATTGTCAATGCCGCCCAGCATGGAGTGGCACGACACCCGGAACAAGTAAGGATAGTCGATCGACTGTCGTTACTTGTTCCGGCGAAAGTAGAAGAAGCCTAGCCCCTAGGTTCAAACAGGAATTCGACACAAATCTATTTAGATATATTTAAATAGGTTTGGAGCGGTTCTTGGCAGCAGTCAGCCACGTGTAAATAACAAAAGCCTAGGCGTGTTCGCAGCACCCTGAAAACACCGTCAAATACATTAGAAGAAAAGCAGATGAAAGAATTCTTGATTAGCTTGCTCAACTTTTTCGGATTGGCTTGGTGGGTTGAAGTTAAAACTTCAGCGCCGCGGTGCATTTACTATTTTGGCCCGTTCTTAACCCAAGCAGAGGCGGCAACTGCAAAAGCAGGATATGTAGAAGACATAGAAAATGAAGGGGCAGAAGGTGTTAGTGTTTCGATTCACCGCTGCAAACCAATTACTTTGACGGTTGCAGAAGATTTGGGAAAGCTTGGTGATGGAGGGCTGTGGCCGGTTTTGAGCGGTCAGTAGAAGCAGGGGGAATTTTGAGTTTTGAGAGGCCTACGCTTCCCTCGCAACGCTGTGCGGTTTTGAGTTGTCAGTTGTAACTTCAAAACAGTTGAGTGTTGGGTGATTAATTGCTTGTGACAAACTCCAAATTTAAGACTAGCAATTGCCCACTGCTTCGGGGTGACTCTCTATCCAACGATCGATGTCTGCGAGTACCCGATCGGGAATTTCCCAAGGGAACAAGTGGGCTGTATTGGGATAACACTGCCACTGACAATCATGGAGGTGGCGGGCGGTTTCTAAACTGGATGCTGAGGTGATGTGCCGATCGCCCTCTCCGGCCAACACCAAGCACGGACAATGAATGTCGCCCAGGTGCAGCAGTCGATCGTATCCAGCCCTCAGAGCGGTATTTAACGCCTTGGTGGCCGTGTTGGAAGTCTTGAGGTAGGCGGGGGTACCTGCCTGTGCTAAGTAGCGGTAAGGGGTGGCTTTATGCTGCTGTATCAAGTAGCGAAAGAGCGATCGCCTCGCAAAAGTATCAATATTCCACTGCCAACCCGGTATCACCCAATTGATAATTCCGGCTAAACCAGTGTAAAGGTTATCTTGCCAAGAGAGGGGAGGGTGACTTCCTCGCGGTTTGGCTGCGGATGCAAGTAGAATCAAACCGGTGACTCGCTGGGGATATTTCATGGCTAATTCCAGGGCTAAAATCCCTCCCAAAGACCATCCGATCACCAAACACCGATCGACTCCTAATCTGTCTAATAGTGCTTCTAAATCGACCAGATGATCGGTCATTTCAAAGAAAGTTGAGGTGCGGCTGTTGCCGTATCCGCGCAAGTCTGGGGCGATCGTCTGGAACCGCTTTGATAGGTGTTCTGTGAATACCGACATACAATCGCCGGAACCTGGATGGCCGTGCAAGCAGAGAATAGGAAATCCTTTGCCTTTGACGGAAACACTGAGTTGTTGATGCGGCATTTTTTAACTGTTTGGGCGGTGCGTTGTCCCCGCTATAAATTGTATATTCCAGCGGTCAAAAGCTGGGGTTTCGGACCATGTAATCGGCAATTTTAGAAATAGACTGGCGCATTTGTAGCTCGCCGCTGCGGCTGTCAATCACAGTAATCACATAGGCCTCGTCGTCAATGCTCATCGCTAAAGTTGTGCCGAGCACCTTGGAATTTTGACCGGTTTTTTCGCCCAACCACTGAGCTTTAGTTCCTTGCAAGGCGGCAAATCCCAGAGCGTGATCGTACTGGCGGTTGAGAGTTTCTATTAATAGTTTAGCACCGGGTGTTTCGCCGTTGTAAATTTGCACCATCATTTCGGTGAGTTCGTTAGCAGTCAGGCGGTTGCGACCAGAACCGGGGTTGGAGGGCATAATTCTTTCCCCCATTAATTTGAAGTTGACGCGGGTGACTTCGTAGCCGCTATTATCTAAATATTGATTGATGTAATCCGAACCTAAATAATCGATTAGTTGATTGGTGGCGATATTGCTGCTGCGATAGATCATTTCTTCTAACAGTAGCTGTAGCGGATAATTGCGATTAGACCTAATCTTTGCCGATGCGTCTTCGGTGAAATTACCGCGAGTGACTAATACTTCCTGGTTCAGACTAATTTTTTCTTTTTCGACTTTTTGCATCAGGGCGACAGCAATCGGCAATTTAATTAAGCTGGCTGGACTGACAGGAGGTACATCGCCCCGCAGGTGTACGCACTCTCTAGAAAGGTTGCAAATACCGATCGAAGCTTGAGCCGACAAACCGCTTTCCCGGGCAAGTGCACCCAAAACATCAGATTTTGCTTGCTGCACTTGAGAGGTTGCTGCTGTTAAATTTCCCCGGTATTCTTGAGTTTTTGAGGCAGTGACGGAAGCTAAAAATGAATTTTGAGGAACTTCCTGCAAGTTGTTGAGGGCTTGATGCCAGAAAAATTGAGTTTGCTGCGAAGATGCGATCGACTTATTGGGCTGCTGTTTAGTTTCTACGGCTCTGTTGGCTAAACGGACTGCTTGCTGTAAGTTGTCGTTAGCCCTCTTTTCTACTAATATTTGAGCTTCCACCGCTTGCAACTGCTGTAGCAGTTGTTCTTGAGGATTGGCGGCTGCGAAGGGAACTAAGCCGGAGAGGATGCTTGGTTCTGGGGAGGGAGATGAGGGTTGTTCTAATTCGGCAATTAGCCCATCGCGAATTTTGTAGAGTTCGTCTAGGGAACGGGGGTTAGATGATTGAGAGAATGAACTTGCGATGGTTAACATCTGAACCAGTCCAATGCCGGCTACTACTGCCGCCATCTTGTTGGCGATCGACAAAAAACGCCTGATATCTGGCATATTTAACATCCTCAACACAACCAAATTCTATATAAGCAGCTATTGTTACATCAGTCAAACGATTTTAGATTTTAGATTTTAGATTTTAGATTTTTTCTTCAATCTAAAATCTAAAATCTAAAATAGTTCGATCGCGCCAATGTGGCAAAATAACCAAAATAAAGGGAGCGATCGCACGAAGGCAATCAACCCCCTCTAAATATTGCGAACTATCTACTTTCTGCGCCGCCGTCGCCAGTCAGCACCCAACCGCTTGAGGTAATCCCAGCCGCGTTGGGGCCAGACATGATCGCTACCAATCTTTTCGGCAATCCAGCGAGCGACTTTGGGGCCTGTCCAGTCTCCGCCGTCGGGGGCAGGGCCTAGCAGGGCTTGTCGCAGTTCTTCTTGCTGTTCAGGATTCAGCAAGGATTTTGCAGGAGGGGGCTGGCGGTCTCCGCTGCGGTTCCTGACAGAGTTAGGCCCTTCTCGGTTATAGCGCTGGACAATTTCTTTGGCGTAGTCGTAGTTGAGGCCTACGACTTGGGCTGCTTGTTTGATAGTCCAATTTCGGGACACTAACAGCAGCAAGTGCCAGCGGCGCGACTCTGTGGTGTTTTGTGCCTGCCGGTAGCGAATTTTGAGTTCCTCTGCCGTCAGGTGGGATTCTAAGTGAGCTTTAGGTGGCATTCCTCCAACGGGGCATCGGGAACTTCTTACCATATATCTTTGGTTTTGGGGATAATTCCGGATGAAATTATTTTCCTGGGGATCGTGGCGGCAAATACCTAGCGTTTTTTAGCGCAGATGCACGCAGCTAGTCGCATTTGAGGAAGGACCAAGAATTTCAAACGTGGTACCCGCCACGTGATTTATCCGTGGAATCAATCCAAAATCTAAAATCGAAAATCACTTATTGCCCCCGCATTTATCCGTGGGGTCGCCTCTAAAATCTAAAATCGAAAATCTAAAATCGATTGACTGCTGTTTTTTTTGCAGGTGCGCGCAACAAAAGACCTCGGTGTGGCGGTGAGCGTTCCGAGCTTTTTTGTGAACCCCAGATTTCTGACAGGCTTTTTGAGCTCTAGTACAATGGGCGTGGATCGGAAAAGGTCGATTACTATTTTCTTCGATCGCGCCGCAGCCATTAATTCACTCGGCTGACTGATAACTTTCAGTGATTGTTGACTAAAAAACTGCTCTTCCTAATCTGACCATAATTATTAGGGTATCGACAGCCATACTCTAATATTTTATTAGCATCCTTTTCTATTTTTCCTTCATGTTTTTCGGAATATTCAGGACGTGATTAATTTCACAAGAAATCCGAGGCAGATGCTGCTAACTATGCTATTAAAAATAAATCAGATATAACAAGCGTGGGATTTTTTATATAACAAAAATTTTAGTAAAGTCTGAATATTCCAGCAATAAAGCAGTCATTATCTGGGATTATTTGATTTTTTAGGGCATCTTTTTTCCCATAAATCCTGGGTTGCATCGAGGACAAACTGGGCTGTAATATTTTAGAATTTAGATTACAGAATTTGGAATGACTGATTTCCTAATGATTGCGATCTTGCATAGACAGTCTTGGAGACCGAACCTAATTATGTAGGGGTCGCATTGCACACCTTACCCCTTACTCATATAAATCTGGCGTCAAACCACTTTTTGCATCAGTGCTGATACAGTTGCATTCTTGGTTTGTTAAAAAATTAGGTAAAAAACTCGATCGCTATTTGGTGGCCCGTGGGATTTGGGTAATTTAATCTATTGTATATAAAATGACCGATCGCCCGTTAGCGGAGCCCTCTTCGAGGCTCAAACTTTCGCCACAAAAATAGCCGACTTTGCCTTCGGGCTGTAAGCAGGTACAATTGCCAGTTATATTAACTGTATTGTCTCAAAGTAGAAATGATAAAGGTACGAGCATGGCATCCATCCGCGAGTTGCACCGACAACTGGTCAATAAAGAACGCTCTGCTGTGGAAATTACTCAAGAAGCATTAGACCGAATTACCCAGCTAGAGCCGAAGTTGAAAAGCTTTCTGTGCGTGACAGCAGACAGCGCACTGGCGCAGGCCCATAAAGTGGATGCCCAAATCGCAGCCGGAGAGCAAATTGGCCTGTTGGCCGGCATCCCGATCGCCGTTAAAGATAATATGTGCACCGAGGGCGTTCCCACAACCTGCGCCTCTCGGATTTTGGAGAATTTTGTTCCTCCCTACGATGCCACCGTCGTCTCGAAACTCCAAGCAGCCGGTGCGGTGATTGTGGGTAAGGCGAATATGGACGAGTTTGCAATGGGGAGCTCGACAGAAACTTCTGCTTATCAAGTTACCGCGAATCCTTGGGACTTGGAGCGCGTGCCCGGAGGGTCTTCTGGCGGTTCTGCCGCAGCGGTAGCCGCTGGAGAATGCGTCGTGAGTTTGGGTTCGGATACTGGGGGATCAATCCGCCAACCTGCTGCTTTTTGCGGGTTGGTGGGGCTGAAACCGACTTATGGGTTGGTTTCTCGCTACGGTTTGGTGGCCTATGCTTCTTCTCTCGATCAAATCGGGCCCTTTGGCCGGACTGTTGAGGATTCGGCGATTTTGTTGGGGGCGATCGCCGGTTACGATCCGAAAGATTCCACGAGTCTTAATGTCCCAATTCCTGACTACGCTCAAGCTTTAAGACCCAGTTTGCGACCGAAGGGTCAGATTAGAATTGGTGTAATTAAAGAAACTTTTGGTGTAGGGCTGGACTCCGGGGTTAAAGACGCTGTTACTAAGGCGATCGAGCAATTTCAACAATTGGGCGCCGAAATTCAAGTCATTTCTTGTCCCCGGTTCCGCTACGGTTTGCCCACTTACTACATTATTGCTCCCTCGGAAGCTTCGGCAAATTTGGCGCGATATGATGGAGTTAAGTACGGTTTCCGGTCTCCAGACTCCGATAATCTTTTGGATATGTATGCCAAAACCCGCTCTCAAGGGTTCGGTGCGGAAGTTAAACGCCGGATTGCGATCGGCACTTACGTATTGTCGGCTGGATATTACGATGCTTATTATCTAAAAGCTCAAAAAGTTCGGACTTTGATTAAAGAAGACTTTGAAAAAGCTTTTTCTCAAGTTGATGTTTTAGTCTGTCCCACTGCTCCTACTACCGCATTTAAGGCAGGCGAAAAATTCAATGACCCCCTGAGTATGTATTTGTCAGATTTGATGACTATTCCGGTGAATCTTGCTGGTTTGCCAGCTTTGAGTTTGCCCTGCGGATTTGATGATAAAGGACTGCCGGTGGGTATACAACTGATTGGTAATGTTTTGCAAGAATCTCGGTTGTTTCAGGTGGCTCACGCTTACGAACAGTCTACGAATTGGCACTTGCACCACCCCGAATTGCATTAATTTCTGAAAATCGGCGGAATACGGTGGCGGAAGTTAGTAATCGATCTTGGCTAATTGTCTGAATTAATAATTTGCCATTAGCTTTTGAGCGATCTCTAATTTCCCGCGTGCTCTATCTATGAACAATTTCCTAGTATTCCTTTTGTCTAAATCGCTAATAGCTTTTGGGATAGTTTTGGCCGTTGCTTATTCTGCTGCTTGTGTATTCCTCTTTGTAGCGCAAGGTAAGTTTATCTTTTTTCCTGCGCGGGCGATCGAAACTACGCCAGATGATTTTCAGTTGCAATATCAAGATGTTTGGTTGCCAATTCCAACTAAAACAGGCGCGGTGGACAGCGTTCACGGGTGGTGGATTCCTGCATCGGAAAATCCCCCCAGCCCCCCCGAAGCTAGGGGTGGAGCAAGAAAGGGGCAGGCTGTTCCCTCTGTTAACACCGGAGACTCGGATACCCCCCCCAGCCCCCCCTTGCCAAGGGGGGGAGCAAGAAAGGGGGAGGCTGTTCCCTCTGTTAACACCGGAGACTCGGATACCCCCCCCAGCCCCCCCTTGCCAAGGGGGGGAGCTAGAGGAGTCGGAACGTCCCCGCAAAGTGAGAGACCGGCAGTCGCTCCGGTTCCCCCCCTTAACAAGGGGGGGTTAGGGGGGGTAGTTTTGTACCTGCACGGCAATGCTTCAAATGTGGGATCAAATGTCGAACACGCTTATCGATTTCATGGGTTAGGTTTGTCGGTATTTGTGATGGATTATCGTGGTTATGGCAAAAGCCAGGGCGATTTTCCGAGTGAATCTCAGGTTTATGAGGATGCTCAGCTTGCTTGGGATTATTTGGTGAAACAGCGGGGGATTAACCCGAATCAAATTTATCTCTACGGTCATTCTTTGGGAGGGGCGATCGCGATCGATCTAGCCTTGCGTCACCCGGAGGCGGCAGGGGTAATTGTAGAAGGCTCTTTTACTTCGACGCGGGCGATGGTGAATTTCCAAAAAGGGCTGTTTTGGATGTTTCCGATCGATGTTTTGCTGACACAGCGGTTTGATTCTCTTTCAAAAGTCGATCGCCTGCAAATGCCTGTGCTGTTTATTCACGGGACTGCTGACAATGTAGTTCCAGTGGAAATGACCAAAAAACTGTTTGATGCAGCACCTGAACCCAAACAGTTGTACATAGTTCCTGATGGAGGTCACACTAATGTGGCAGATATCGGGGGCGCAGAATATCTGCAAATACTGAGCCAATTTTTAGGTTGTTCACAGTAGATCAAAGCTCTTGGCGGTAACAGGTTAAGTTTGATATCTGTACCGCCTACTCGCACTTCTAACTGTACATATTAAACAGAGCAGTTATCGCGATGATACTACTTAGTAGAACCTTAATACATTAAGCCACCAGTCATTTAAGGCATAGCAGTAATTACAGTAATTGTTCGCGCTTATAGCTTCTTCTTTCTTAACCTCGCAGCCTCGCCAAGATGTTTTTTGGTTTGGCATCCTGGCACCGCAAAGATTGGCATCTGTGAGATTAGCTTTGTTCAATCTCGCATCCCTCAAGTCGGCATTTCTCAGGTCTGCACCGCTGAGATTTGCACCGCTTAAATCGGCTTCTTTGAGGTCTGCACCCCTGAGATTTGCACCGCTTAAATCGGCATTTCTTAGGTCAGTTCTAGTTAGTTTAGCGGCGCTCAAATTACTGCATTTTAAGTTAGCCAACTGGAGGGATGCGTCTGGCAGAAAACTCTCGCTGAGGTTGGCATTTTCTAAGTTGGCTCCCCTGATGTCGGCCCTGCTCATGTCGGCTTTGCTGAGGTCGGCGTCGGCCAAAAAGGCGTTTCTCATGTTGGCGTTGTTTAAATTAGCTTCCATTAAGTCAGCCGCAGTCAAGTCGGCATCAACTAAGTCAGCCCTGCTGAGAGTGGCGCGGCTCAAGGAAGCGCCAAACAAATCTGCACGGCTCAAGGAAGCGCCAAATAAGTCGCATCCGGGACATCCTCTGGTTTCTAGCAGCCGCTTTACTAGGGACAGATTTTGAGCTTGTAAGGGAAGTGCGGCGCAAAATGGGAGTAGCATTATCGCTGCTGTCAGAATTTTCAGTTTGATTTTGGTCATAGTCTTGGTAAGTCCTGTAACTGCCTTTCAACACCGATTAGTCTGCTGGACTTACGCGCGGGAGACCAAAAACCCGGTTTCCTCGTTAATTCATCGCTGTCCAACCCAAGATTCTAAGCAGAAACTGGGTGGTTTGCGTAAGTCCTAGTCTAGTGGATGGACGCGGCTCGACGGTGTAAGGTTCGTAGGCGTAAGCCGGGGCGTAGCCATCGCGCTCTCCATCGCGGATATTACCTACGCCTTTGGGATGAAAGCCCGCACATCAAGGCTCCCTTGCAGCGAACGACGATCGACCGGAGGCGCTAAATGCCAGGGATTCTATATCTGGCGACGGCAGCAGCAAGTGGCAGACTCCGACAACGGATAAGTATTGGTAATCGATGCAGTGGGATTTTGCTGCCGAGGGCGATCGTTCTCCCTACAGGCGATCGGTAAATAAGCCAATTGGCTTAGACTCTTAAGACATATTGCTGATGCGCTGCCTTCTATAAAAAAGATAGCATTTTTGTATGATCCCCGAAATAATACCGAGCCAGCAAGTATAAAAAAAATATACCAAATGTATCGGCGGGTGGGAAAATAGGGTACAGCTAATACTTTCAGACGAGGAAAATAGATGTCCAACAGCATAGATCAACTTGCAGAAGGTGGCAGGGGGATCAAACTCATGTGGCAGATTGCAGACGAGATCAGTTACACCCGGACTCTCGACGATCGAAACTGTTTGTGGCTGAGCAAAAGTTACGAAGTAGAAGGTTGCAATCGCTCCCAAAATATAAAAAAAGCTAGCGTTTTAGATGGGTTAATGAATTTATTAAACACCTGGGATTGGCAGACTGAAACAGAGCAGGAAGAAGAGCTGCATGAAACTTTTATTCAACATATTAGCCTGCAAGTCAACACAGATGTCAATGCTTTAACTCAAGTTTTGTTGTGGTTTGAACAGTTGAAAGATATATCGCTCCCCAATGAAGTTTGGTGGAAGATTCAGTTGGGGTTGGCTGAAGGTTTCACTAATGCAGTTCGCCACGCTCACAAAAATCTGCCAGTAGAAACTCCTGTGCAACTCGAAATTACGGTGTTTAATGGACGGTTGGAACTCAAAGTTTGGGATTGCGGGCCGTGTTTTGATTTTGATGCTAAGCTGAAGGAAATTATTGCAGCAGATAGAAATAACGGCTTGGATTTAGAGGTTTTGAACGAGGCTTACTTGATGCCTAGCAGACAGAAAACTTTGGAACCGTCTCTCTTTCTAATTGCTGGGTAGCTTTGGGGTGATGGACAATGGGAGCATCTCAATGAAAGCAGGCCTCCGCTAGAAATTGGAGTTTTGAGGCAGGAGTTTTGAGGCAGGAGGCAGGAGGGAAGAGGGAAGAGGAAGAAGGAAGGAGCCAGAAGAAGTGTTTTTACAAATATGAGATGCTTCCTGGACAATTAACAGACTGGCACGGTAAAAAATGTGTTAGTAGGCTAAAAACGGTGTTAGGGGGAAAATTTACGGGTTTTGTCTCCGCGTGGGTGAGGGGTTTTGAATACTGCCCACCTGCTGCGGCTTGGGTTAAGAGCTATGGTATTGGGTGATTCTATAGCGGTTCGATAGAAACGGGTGCATCTGTCGAATTAAATATTATAATTAAATATTAAAAACTCAACATTAAAGGTTAAAAATTATTCACACTAATTTTTGATATTTTAATTTATCATAGTATCTGGTCGCTCACCAATTACTAATGATTTCCAAAGAAACTTTATTTGTTCTGTCTCTATTTCCCTACTTGGGATTTCTCTGGTTTTTGACTCGATCGGGAAAAACACCCCGTTTAGCTCTGATGGGATTTTACGGGACTCTCGTTTTTGTAGCGGTGACGATTCCCGCCGCAATTTACGCAAAAGTTGCCTACAACGAGTCACTAGCAAATGTAGATTGGCTGCACGGTTCTGCGGAACTATTCTTGACACTTGCCAATATTTTATTAGTTTTAGGCTTTAGAGAAGCGGTGATTAAAGCCAAAGCATCCTCACAAGAATAAACTTGAGAGGGTAGTCGGGATTAATGCGAGACTTTCATTTGACTAGCGTCTGTTTAGGATCGCGAATTAAATAACTTACAATTTTAATTGTTATTGTGGGATGGGCGTCCCGCCCGTCCACTCATGACGGGCTATAAGAGCCCATCCCACTTTCAAGAGTGGAAGTTATTTAATTCTCATTCCTTAGTTGGGCGAGATAATTGACATACTGGTGAAGGCGATCGGTTTCAGTGTCAAGTAAACGACTAGCCCAAGAATGTACATTAAGTTGCGATCGCATTTCTCGAAATACCGCAGCATCCCCGCGATTTTCTAGAGGAAAAACCCAAGCATCAAATCCAGCCGACTTGAGCCGGCTAACAGTTCCCTCGCCATCTTGCACCCACAATTGAGGGCTAATGCGAAGGGGTTGACAGGAATATTCGCCGACAACCATTCCCCCCACAGAAACGCTAGCATCTTCTCCACGATTGGAAAGTTCTTGCAAAATAGCTTTGAGGGAATTGAGTTTTTTCCCGTCTTGTACTTGCTGCGGTGTCAGCTTGACAATCACCATTTCTAAAACTTCGACAGGTTTTGTCGATCGTACAACGTTGACTGGTTCCGCCGGCCAATGGTTATTTATTTCCGGTTGGGCCCTCTCGATTTCCTCTTCAACCTGTACTGTTTCCACCGGCTTTGCAGTGTCTACAATTATCTGAATTTCCTCTCCATCTTTCTCGATTTTTCCACTAATCAGTAAGATAGCATTCTCTACAATGTAAGGTTTCACTTGTTCGTAAGACTTGGGGAACACCACAGCTTTTATTTGAGCAGTCAAATCTTCTAATTGCAAAATTGCCATCGCATCGCCTTTTTTTGTCACTACCATTTTGATAGCGCTGAGCATGACAATAACTGATACTTTCCCCTTTTTATCTGCTAACTCTTCGAGAGTCACCACATCGGGGTCTGGGTTTACTTGCATGAGAAACTTTAGGGGATGTTCTGACACATAAAAGCCAAGCAGTTCTTTTTCTAAACGCAATTTTTCTTGGTTGTCATAATCTTTTATTAATTTAGATTTTGGCGCGGACTCATAGGTATTGACTGACTTGCCAAAGCTATTCCCACCTAACAAGTCAAAAAGATTACCTTGGCCGCTTTCTCGGTCTCTTTTGCGCTCTTGCGCCCATTTAATTACCCCTTCGAGGTCGTGTACTAATTGATTGCGGTTGTGTTCAATTTTATCAAAAGCACCGCATTGAATTAATGCTTCTAAAGCGCGGCGGTTGACAGAATGGAGATTTACGCGATCGCACAAATCAGCCAGCGATTTAAACTTACCCCCTTCCTGCCGCGCCGCCAAAATATTTTCAATTGCCGCTTCTCCCACATTTTTAACCGCCGAAATTCCAAACAAAATTTTATCTTTTGCAGAGCCAGTCATCTGTTTCGGCATCGGTGTAAAAGTAAGTTCCGAGCTATTAACATCGGGCGGCTCAACCTCAATACCCAGCTTGAGACAATTGGCAATATATTTCTGTACTTTATCCTGATCGCCCCTGTTAGCCGTCAGCAGTGCAGCCATGTATTCTAGAGGATAATTCGCCTTTAAATAGGCAGTTTGATAAGTGATATAGGCATAGGCCATTGAATGGGATTTATTAAAACAGTTAGATGCCACCAAACTATTTTCTAGGATAAAGTTATGTTCTCGTTCAACGCCTATGTCATAGACCTCTTGAGTTCCTAGTGATTTTCGACTAATAATTTTAACCATGTTTGTAACTCCTGAGAATAGCCTCTATTTTAGTTTTCTTTCGTTGCAATCCCAAGCTGGGATATTGATACACAAAATCATAGAATGCTTGTATATTTTTTCGACTAAAGATTCTCCAATAATAAACTTTTTTTAATTGATGCTCTTGTACAGAACCCATCCCTAGGTGCATTGCTAGTTCGCGGGCAAATTCAAAGGAACCAACAATGCAGACTAAACCGCCACTTCTACCTTTGTTTGCATAAGCACAACCGTCACCATCAAAATAGCCTAACACATAAGACCCTAAATATTTTAAGTTAGGGAAATAGGTAACTTCCGAAAAAGTTCTTCCTGTTATGATGCCGTAGCTCTGTAAAGAGCTTGCCAGCTTTTCAGAAGAAAAATTTATTCGGTAGTGAGGAGCATAATTTTGAGGCTGAATAACTCTAATTTCACCAGAGTATTGTAGCTCTATGCTGAGCATTTCTGTAAGTTCTTTGTCAATAGATTCAAAAGCTACATAATTAGTTTGAGTAACGCAGCCATCAGCAGCTATCAATCCTAATAAATAAGCTTTAGCTTGAGAGTCAATTACATCAAAATAGCTCTCATTTAAAGTATAGCGGTTTCGCCGCTTAGTATTAATGTTCGCTTCTTTTAAAACCCTTGAAACTGCTCTTTCGCTTACACCAAGGTAGTTAGGGATGTCTCGACACTCCATGCCCTGATTAAAAGCAGAAATGATTTTTTCCTTGTGTTCCGATTTTAGCTGCCTATAGTCGAGATACATTTTATATATCTGAGCTAGAGTTTATTTGTTTTAAGTCTAATCCTTGTTCAAAGATTTCGTCAATGGGCAGCATTTGACCGCCAACAGTCATAAACTTGTGATCTTTTGTGGCGCGAATTATCGAGCCATCTTCCAGACAATACTCAAAGACCTCCTGCTGCCCCCGGCGATGCCACTGTGAAATTGACTGTGTATAAATATAACCGTTGCTATCAACACTATAAACAGTACATTCAATTTTTTCCTCAACGATTTTGCCAATAGCCATGGGCCCATATTCCACCGTCAATATCTTCGTGTCATAGCTCAAACAATATTCCGCGAATTGTAGCATCTGGGCGAACAACTTTTCAGCAATTCTTTGACTTACTCCATTCTTAGTTGCCCCATCGATAAATGTTTCTTTTTGCTTCTGCATTTCATCAGCTTTCTTCTTACCCATTGCGCGCCGCAGCAAGTCAGCTTGACCCAAAGAATAGCCCGCCAAATCTTGAGCCATCCGCATAATTTGCTCTTGAAAGCAAAGCGTTCCGTAAGTCTCTTTTAAAATCGGTTCTAATAGCGGATGATCGTACTCAACGGTTTTACCGTGCTTGCAGTCAATAAACTGAGGAATCAAACCTGCATCCAGCGGCCCAGGTCGGTAAAGTGCCAAAATAGAAGAAATATCATCAAGACAGGAAGGTTTGAGTTTTTTCACTACATCCAGCATTCCAGAGGATTCTAACTGAAAAATACCTTCTAAATCTCCTCTTTCTAAAAGTCTATAGGTTTTATCTACATCATCTGGTAACTTTTTGATTCTGCCAAAAGTCTCTTGAGCTCTGCGCTCAATATCAGAAGGTAGCATTTCTGGATCGACAATTAGATTTTGGGTTTGTTTAATATAATCAACAGTTTTCTGGAGCGTTGTTAAATTTTTTAAGCCCAAAAAGTCCATTTTCAGCAGCCCCAAAAATTCCAAATCTTCCATGAAATATTGGGTAATCACAGCACCCTCATTATTTTTTTGCAGCGGTACAAGTTCATCCAATGGCTCTGAAGAAATTACCACACCTGCTGCGTGAACGCCATAGGTTTTGTTGGTTCCTTCAATGCGAATTGCCATGTCAATCCACTGACGGACTGGGACTTCAGTACCAGTTTCTGCATTTATGCAAATTGTATTTTCATAGTTGTCTTTAAATTCCTGTGCAGGTGTGTCATTGGAAATCATCACTTTAAGTTTTTCCGGTTTTCCCCTGGACACGGGAATTAATTTAGCCATTTCGTCGGCTTTTTTGTAAGGAATACCTAACACTCTGGCAACATCTTTCAAGACAGCTTTTGATGTCATTCTGTTGAAAGTAATAATTTGCGCTACGCGCTCGCTACCATATTTTTCCGTAACGTATTTAATCATGTCGTCCCGCCTTTCTATGCAGAAATCGCTATCAATGTCTGGCATAGATTTCCGTTCGGGATTGAGAAATCGCTCGAATAGTAGTCCGTGGTGTACGGGGTCTATATTGGTGATTTTGAGGACGTAGGCAACTAGAGAACCTGCGGCAGAACCGCGTCCTGGCCCTACTGGAATATCGTTGTCTCTAGCATATTTTATGTAGTCCCAAACTACTAAAAAGTATTCCGAAAATCCCATCTGCTGAAGCATTTTCAGTTCGTATTCTAGTCTTTGTTTGTAGACTGGGGGGATTTCATTTCTGGTGCGGGCTTTGAGGCGTTCTAAGAGTCCCAGCCAGGATATTTCTTCTACATAAGTATCGGCTGTATGTTCGGGGGGAATTGGAATTGTGGGAATTCGAGCTTCTCCTGTGAGCTCGTATCTCGATACTTTATTTGCGACTTCTAGGGTATTTGCGATCGCCTCTTTGATTGTTTCATCATCCAAATGGTCTCGAAACAGTTGCGCCATCTCCTCTGCGGACTTAAGGTATTCAGTACCGCTGTAGCGCATCCGCTTGTCTTCTTCAATCAGTTTGTTGGTGTTAATGCACAGCAAAGCATCGTGTGCTTCTACGTCGTTGCAGGAAATATAGTGAGAATCATTGGTGGCAATTATTTTAATTTTGAGTTCGCGGGCAATTTTGACGATTTCAACATTAACAATCCGGTCTTCCGGGGAACCGTGGTCTTGAATTTCTATATAGTAATCTTCTCCAAATACTTCTTTATACCATGTGGCTACTTCACGGGCAGTATCTAGCTTGTTTTGCAGAATCATTTGGGGAACTTCGCCGCCCAAACAAGCACTGGTAACAATTAAACCTTCGGAGTATTGTTTTAGCAGTTCCTTGTTGATGCAGGGGCGGGCAAAAATACCTCTTTCTGGCATTCCCTTTAAGTGGGAAATTGTGGTTAGTTTGACTAGGTTTTTATAACCTTGGGTATTTTTAGCTAAAACAACTTGATGGTATTTTCTTCTACCTCGAACTTTTACTTCAATGTCGCCGTTGACGACGTACATTTCATTGCCAATAATCGGCTTGATATTTTTATTTCGGCAAACTTTGATGAGCTCGATCGCCCCGTACATCACCCCGTGATCTGTAAGGGCGATCGCGGGCATCCCCAATTCCACCGCCCGTTCTGCGAGCTGCTGTAGCTGAGACGCCCCATCTAGTAAGCTATAATCGCTGTGAATGTGCAAACCAACGAAGGACATAGCGATTTTGGATTTTAGATTTTAGATTTTAGATTGTACACCATCCGGATAGAGAAAGATCAATTGACACTCCCCGGTCTGAAGACACGGGGATTCTTAAGGACAAACTTTGGGGGATGAACCCACCCAAAGTTTGATTCTTAAAGGGTTTGTCAGCAACCCACTACCCACTCGCTCAACAATTGAGTCTATGGCTACATTTGATTTTCGGATGATATTGGCAGCACCATTTACATCTGCATTCAGTATTAATCCGCTCGCCGAACGGTACAAACCTCTTTTGATTCTTTTACCTGATGGTTGCCAATTGTCAGGTTTTTCACCAACTTTAACTGGCAGAAAATCTCGGTCTAAGAAGCTGGCTTTTGAAGTGTAAGATTCATCCTGTTCTACAAATCTCCATCCTAGAGAATCGCATTCTTGTTGTAATCTTTCTTTGACTTTAGCTGTCGGTATTTGGACAAAGTTCTGATTGGTTTTTCCTCCCATATTGACCTCTTGCTTCTGTCCTTTATTCCAACCAAAGGCTATGACATTAATTTGGTAACTTTCGCAATAATCTATGATAGTTCTGACAGCTTTATTAACCGCATCTCTCATTCTTCTGGCGCGATTTTCCGATAACTGTTGCAGTTTTTTTGACGAGAATCCTTGAGGTAGCTTATGTCGGGAATGTTCTGATTGAACTCTGGCTTTTTGTTTGTTAAACTCTTGGTTCCAAGATTTCAGCTTATGACCATCAATAATAAATGGCTTACCATTGCTAGAAACACAAGTTAGCCAGTTGTTGATACCATGATCTATGCCCAGAATCCCTGTTACTTCGAGACTACAGCTAGGAGCTTGCTTGGTAAGAGATTCATGGACGTATTCAATCCAGACCTTACCATTTCTAGGGATTAACCTGAGTTCTTTAATCTGGCAACCCTTAAGCCTTTCTGGTAGTGGAATCCAGAGAGCATCTGTCCCGAAGTGTTCTTTCCCTTGCTTTCCTAGAGGGAGTCTTACCCTATTGCCGACTATTTTTAAGGCTTGTCCCGGATAGGAAACTTGGTACATACCGCCTTTGGTTCTGTACTTAGGCAATCTGGGTTTTTGATTGATTTCCCCTTTTTTGACTAACCTTTCTAAGGCTCGGAAAGAGCTGAAAGATTCAGCAACAGATTTAAGGGATTGTTGCGCGACTTGCGAGTAAAGTAAGCTGTAATTCTCGTTAGTTTTAGCAATCCTGTACAAGTCGGGATATTTAACCGCACTTTTGTCTTTAAAGTATCGTTGCCGACTTTCGTAAGTCCCGACATTAAACAGATTGTTTGACCATCTCAGCAGTTGCTCTACAATGGATTTGTCGAATCCCTTTAAATGCCAGATATCTTTTTGTACTGCATACATTTGACTTTCACCTCCCTTGATTAATTTTACTGCATTTGGTAGTTGGGAAATTGGTAGGCAGGATAAATCCTGCGATGCCCTTTCATCCCTGGACTAAAGTCACAGGGTTTTCAGGGAGTTTTTTATAAAAAAATTTGGGACTCAATCGTTGTTCTCTCGTAGGGTGGGTATCGATTGCATTACTAAATAGCGATCGCACTGTTACAAACTTGCTTGTTTCAAATAACGATCCAAGTCTTTAACCCGTTCTTGTGTCACCCTCGCTCTGCAATAACCGTAGGTAGAAGCAGCCAAAGTTCCACCTTCAAACTGCCCCATTTCATAATTGCAAGATTCATCTCTAAACTTGAGCCAACTACGCTGTGCTACTATCAATCTTTGCTTTTGTTTGCTGTTGAGTTTCGGCTGAAGTTGCTGATATACTTGATTGAGTTTTCTGTCTGCTGCCTGAAACTCTTGACTGGAACACGCATTCTGCTCCTGTGTAGTTTGAGGACTTTTGCAGTTAGGCTGTTGGGCAAGTTGCCAGGAAGTGTTGCTGGCTTTGCTGGGAAGCAAAAATCCGGCTGTCAACAACAGCGAACTCGCGGCTAATTTGACCCAAATAGTGATTTTTTTCAAAATATTTACCTCTTTTTCAATCTTTAATTTTTTCTGGTTGAGCCGATCGCCAAATCCACCAAGCCGCCGCCCACAAAGTAAAATTGCCGAATAGAGTCATCGCCGCTTGCAGGGTAACAATCCATTCTAGGGCTGGGGAGTTGTCAAAATAGTGCCATGTACAGGCACACATAGCGCTGACGAGAGCGGGCAGCATTCCGGCGGAAAGGGCCCACCAAGCTCGGTTTTGAGTGACTTCGCCGTAAGTCCAAATTAACCAGATGGCGGCAATCCACTCGACGACGCTAGAGACGTGAATAATCCAGGTGGGAATTGACAAAGCGTGCATTTTTTGTATGGTGAACGAAGATGAAAGATTTATCGATCGGGACTTAGGCAACTGTCATATAAAGTATGATGAGTCAGTCGATTTTAGATTTTAGATTTTAGATTTTAGATTTACTCCACAGATGAATCTTGGAGCTTGAGCTTTAGTCTAAAATTTTAGGAGCATCCACGACTTAAGTCGGGACTTGTACCTGTTTTTGGGCCCGTCATACAATTTTAGATTAGCGATTCGAGATTTTATTAGATTTGCGATTTGAGCTGACTGATGACGTAAAGCCTTGAAGTTTGCTGACAGTAACATTTTTTTGGGTATTAGTATTATCAAATTTCAAATCTCAAAAAAATCTAAAATCCAAAATCTAAAATCTAAAATAGTTACATTCCCCATTACCAACAAAGAAAAGAGTAGAAATGCGAGCAATTTTGTGCGGCTATTACGGTAAAGGCAACGGCGGCGACGAGGCGCTGTTGGCATCGCTACTGCAAATGTTACCTGATGGCGTGACGCCGATCGTCCTGTCTGGCAATCCTGTCGAGACAAATCAGCGGTACGGGGTAGCTGCGCGCGATCGCATGAATGCCTTTCAAGTTATCGAAGCACTCCGCACCTCCGACGCCCTAATCTGGGGCGGCGGTAGTTTAATCCAAGACGCTACTAGCATGGTGAGCCCTTTCTATTATGGGGGTTTGATGGGATTAGCGCAGCAGATGGGCTTAAAAACTGTTGCTTGGGCCCAGGGAATTGGGCCTTTGAAGCGCGAAATGACTCGCAAGTTATCTCAGCGCTGTTTTGCTGGATGCACCGCCGTCAGCGTGCGGGATAAAGGTTCAGCTACTTTACTTGCAGATTGGCAAATTCCCTTTACTTTAGCGCCCGATCCCGTGTGGGCTTTGGAGAATTCTCCCGTGTCGGGTTTGTGGGATTTACCTGCACCCAGAGTTGCTGTTTGTTTGCGTTCTCACTCTACACTAACTCCCGCCCGTTTGTCAATCTTAACTCAAGCTTTAGTTGACTTTCAAAAAGCAACTCGCACCTTAATTTTGCTGCTGCCTTTTCAAGCGTCTCACGACTTAGAAATTGCCCAACATTTGCACGAAGCCCTGCCCAAAAGGAGCTGCATTCTCAGTTTAGACGATCCGAGAAAGTTGAAAGGAGTGTTCCGGGGTGTCGAAATGGCGATCGGGATGCGCTACCACAGTTTAATTATGGCCGCATCCGAAGAATGCCGCTGTTTTGCTCTCAGCTACGATCCCAAAGTCAGCCAGTTAATGGAAGAGCTAGAAATGCCGGGATACTTATTATCAGAATTGCCAGACGATCCTTATTTAATCAGCAAAACCTGGATCGAACATTATGCTAACGGCGACGCCTTATCGCCAGACAGGATAAAATTTATAGTAGAGCGATCGCTCTTTCATCGCGAAGTATTGCGAGCCGCGCTCCAGCAGTCTACGTAAGAGGTAAAATACCGTGACAGCCAGTACAGCCGACTTAAAAATTACCTGGGAAAAATTGCCAGACGACTTCATTTTAGACGAGGAACCTGTGGAAAATATCGACCAGCCCTTGCTCGCTGCTACCTTGCGCGAAATCCTAGAAATCGCAGGGCTAATTTTAACAGGAATATTAGTTGCCCCAAACATGGGAATTTGCGCTACATTAAACGGCAAGCTAGTTATTAAAGATCCAGATTGGTTTTATGCCCGCAACGTTCAGTCGCTTTCCAGTCAAGAAATTCGCCGTAGTTACACTCCCAACTTAGAAGGAGAAGTCCCGGCGATCGTGATGGAATTTTTGTCAGCTAGTCCCAACGATGAATATTCTAGTAAACAAACTTATCCCCCCGGCAAATGGTATTTTTACGAGCAAATATTGCGCGTTCCAGTCTATGCACTTTTTGAACCAGCCGCCGGAGTGTTAGAAGTCTACCATTTGGATTCATCAGGAAAGTATGAAGTACAACCACCCGATGCTTTCGGCCGTTATTGGATTTCAGGAGTTGGGTTATTTCTGGGTGTTTGGCAGGGAACAAAAGCCGAAAGAACGGGATATTGGTTGCGGTGGTGGGATGATAGCGGAGAGATGTTATTGTGGGGAGTAGAGATGGTAGAAAGGGAACGGCAGGAAAAAGCAAATGTTCAACAGCAAGCCGATCGACTAGCCGCCCAATTAAGAGCAGCAGGCATTGAACCAGAAGCCTAATGCAATAATGAGCAATTAAAATTTTCCGCGGAAAAATTTTAATTGCTCATTAATTAAAAAGTATTGAACAACATCGCAAACATCAATATTTATCGGCGTTAATCAGCCTTCATCAGCGGTTAAAAATTACATTCAGGAGACAGCAAAATTGGCAAGAGTAAGAGTGCGGGAACACGTCAATCCCCTATCAATTAGATATCAAGCATCTGCAAGTCCCCCGGATTGGACTAAAATCTATGCGGACTTAAATTTACCGCTGCATTTAGATATCGGCTGCGGCAGAGGACGGTTTTTGTGGCACATGGCGCAAGTACAAACTGACTGGAATTTTCTAGGATTAGAAATTCGGGAACCTCTGGTAGAAGAGGCGAATCTTTGGCGGGACGAAAAAGCCTTGACAAATTTGCACTATTTGTTTTGCAATGCGAATAGTTCCCTGAAGCCGATTTTAGAAACTTTACCCGCAGGTACTTTGCAGCGAGTTAGCATTCAGTTTCCCGATCCCTGGTTCAAGAAAAAGCACCACAAACGGCGGGTGGTACAGCAGGAATTAGTCAACGAATTGGCAATTTATCTGGCAATTGGCGGTGAAGTTTTTATCCAGTCAGATATTGAGGAAGTAGAAAGCGAAATGTGCGATCGCTTTTCATCTCACCCCAGTTTTAAACGTCAAAATGGCGACAACTGGCTAGCAGAAAATCCCCTGCCTGTTCCTACTGAAAGAGAAATTGCTACTCTGAAACGGGGCGAACCAGTTTATCGAGCACTGTATCAAAAATAATGCTCGCTTTTCCCAACTCACCTTTGTCATAAATGTTATAACTTACATCTTGCACCTTGGTTAGGAACAGGCAAGATGCCTGTTCCACAAAACTTAATTTTCTTGTGGAACTTTATTTAGGAACAGGCAAGATGCCTGTTCCACAAAACTTAATTTTCTTGTGGAACGGGCATCTTGCACCTTGGTTAGGAACAGGCAAGATGCCTGTTCCACAAAACTTAATTTTCTTGTGGAACTTTATTTAGGAACAGGCAAGATGCCTGTTCCACAAAACTTAATTTTCTTGTGGAACGGGCATCTTGCCCGTTAATAAAAAAATTATTTCTAGCTTAAACCCAAGATGGCAGCCACATCCTAATTTTCCATTCCATTTGCGACAAAGGCAGTCCCAAATAGATAGGCATCCAGAAAATAAAAGCACCCAAAACCAGAAAAATAATTGTTACCCCCATCCCTCGGAGTCGAGTTTGAGGGCTGTGCAGCCACCTGTCAACCCACCAAGCAAGTGCTAAGGCTGAAAACACAGAACAGCCCATATAATGGTACAAAAATATGCAGCGAGTCACCTTCACCCAAGGCAGCAAATTAGCGGCCCAATTAACTATTAAATATAACGCCAGCCACATTTCAGCAGTCGGCGGAAACAAAATCGGCCGCTGCTGTTCTATGGTGTCAACAGAAGCCTCGCTGCGCGTTTGCAGCCACACCAAAATCCGGTGAACTAAAACTCCTATTACTAGCACTAAAGCTAAGGTTGACAGCCACCAAAGGAAGGGATTTCCCATTGCGTGAACGTCAAAAATTACCTCAGTTGCACCTTCAGGTAAAGGCGGCAAAACCGGATCTGGTTGGGCATTGTTGCTAGCTTTTTTGAAGAAGTAAACTATCGGGCGCAGCATCAACGGCCAACCGTACCACGCGGAACAGTAAGGATGTACATCTGGGCCGCTTTTAATCCGCTGGTGATAAGTCAAAATTTCCGTTTGCATCTGCCAGAAATTGGGAGTTGGATTAAAGTGCAGGTGAGGAATCCAGGATATGCTATAAACTAAAATAGGAATAATAGCTAGACTAAACCATACTTCTATAAAACTGAGTTGAGTCAGTTTTTGTACGGGACTTTCGGGAGGAATTAGAGCCGAATTAACCTCGCGAACCTGTTCTTCATCTTCTTTGTTTCCCTGAATAAAACGAACTGCCCAAGCGCACAGCAACATCAGATAAGTACCGAAAAGAAACCACAATCCGTTCCATTTGATAGCCGCAGATGCGCCGAAACCTATCCCGGCTAGCACCAGCCAAAACCAGCGCTTCTTACCTTCAGCTTCTACTGATTTTAAAATAAATAACTGGCCTAATATTCCAAACAAAACTAGATAAATGTTGTTCAGCGCGTAGCGAGATTCAACTAAAAACAAACCGTCGCAGGCGATAAATAAAGCAGCCAGAAAAGCAAAGGTGCGGCGCCCAACGAGCTGATAAGCTAGGGCTCCGACAACTAGGGGAATAAAGGAACCTGTGAGAGCATTCAGCCAGCGGTAATCCCAAGGAGAAAGCAGGGAGCCAGCCATACTGTTGACGGCGGTTTTGCCGAAGGGAAGGTGAGTGCCGATCCAAATGCCGATCGCAATTATGTACTGGCTCAGAGGCGGGTGAGCGTTGAAAAAAGGAGTTTTTGTGAGATAATTGTTGGCAAATTTAGCGTAATAAACTTCGTCAAATACTAAGGTGTTAAATCGCTCTAGTTCCCAAAAGCGGAGAGTTAAGGAAAATAGAAAAATGCCTAGCATTGCTAGGGAAAAAATAACATTCGATTTGTTAAATTGTGTTTTCTTGATTTTCATAAAACAGCAGCAAATAATAGATCCTAAATTTGAGGGCGATCGCTAATTTAAAATTCCTGAATATAGAGTAACCTAAAATAGGACTTGTGCAGAAACCGAATTTTTGATGAGAAACCGGGTTGTTTGGAAACACCCGGCTTCTAATAATGCTTGGAGAGTGCAGCGAGAAGCAGTAACGACTATTGTTTCACCAAATGCTCCCGATCTAATTGGCCAGCCGGAAGGAAAAGCGCGGATCACAAGGTGCGATAGATTATGATAGCAGCTAATCATGTCTTTTTTTGAGCGAGTGCTTATGAATCCCATACTTTCGATTTGGGGGCGTTGGGGGTTAGCTGTAGGTGCGACTATCTTGATGGGATCTGCCGCCGCGCCAAATCCCCAGACATTTGAAAGTTTTGCTGATTTTTGTAGCAACAAAGAGAATTTGACCCCTGAAGCCAGACATACGGTGGAGGTGTTGCTATCAAAAGCAAAAACACAAGAGTGCGATCGCGCTCAAAAAACACTGACTAATCTCACAGAACTTTCCCTGATTCGCAATCAAATAGTCGATATCAAACCATTATCAAAATTCACCAATCTGAGAAAGCTCAACCTCAGTAGAAATCAAATAACAGATGTGCAACCCTTATCGGGACTGACTAATCTGAGATATCTCGTCCTCAATTTAAATCAAATCTCAGACGTGAAACCATTATCGGGGCTGACTAATCTGACAGAGCTTTTCCTCGAAGCCAATCAAATCGTCGATGTAAAACCTTTAGCTGGATTGACTAATCTAACAGGGCTGTCCCTCGCATCTAATCAAATTGTAGATGTGACACCTTTATCGAAAATGACTGAGTTAAACTTTCTTTATTTAAGTGGCAATAAAATCGCAGATGTGAAACCATTATCGGGATTGACAAATCTGATATTGCTTTTCATCGAATCCAATCAAATCGCAGATATCAAACCTTTAGCGGGATTGACAAATCTGACCGCCCTACACATCAGTAGAAATCAAATCGCAGATGCCCAACCTTTAGCGGGATTGGTATATCTGACCACCCTCGATGTCAGTAGAAATCAAATCCCGGATGGGGAAGCCGATCGATTAATTCAGAAAAACAAACAACTATTAAATCAAAAAACAGATGAAGCCGATCAATTGATTCAGGAAGCTAGGCGATTATTCGCTCAAGAAACAGCAGCATCTTATCAGGAAGCCTTGCAAAAGTTTGATGCAGCGCGTTCGCTTTATCAAATGCTTAGAAATAGGGAGAAGGAAGCTTACACGCTGCATCAAATGGGCTTCATTACTAATAGATTAGGAGACAGACAGCAAGCCCTGAACTACTACAATCAAGCCCTTGCTTGGAATCGGACTTTAGCCGATCGCCCTAAACAAGCCGTCATCCTCAACAATATCGGCGCCGTCTACTATGCTTTGGGAGAGAAACAGCAAGCCATCGACTACTATAACCAAGTCCTTTCCCTAATTCGGGAAATGGGCGATCGCCCTGAAGCAAGTATCAACCTCAGCAACATCTCGAACCTACCCGCAAACAGCGACACATCTTTGGGCGATCGCACTGCAGAAGCCACCACACTCAACAACATCGGCTTAGCCTACAACGATTTAGGAGAAAAACAGAAAGCAAAAGAGTATTTCAACCAAGCCCTTCCCTTATTCCGCGCTATGGGCGATCGGGCTAAGGAAGCCACTATCCTCAACAATATTGGCTTAGTCTATTCAGATTTGGGAGAAAAACAAACAGCCCTCGACTACTACAAACAAGCCCTCGATTTGAGACAAAAAGCGAGAGATCCGCGTGGAGAAGCCCACACCCTCAACAATGCAGGTAATACTTACTCAGAATTGGGAAAACAGCAGAAAGCAGAAGAATATTTCAACCAAGCCCTGCCGCTGTTTCGCGCTGTGGGCGATCGTCCTGGGGAAGCCCTCACCCTCTACAATAGGGCTATTCTCAAAGGCGATCGAGGCAATTTAATCGCAGCCCTCACTGACATTGAAACCTCCATCAAAATCATCGAAAACCTCCGCACCAAAATTACCAACCACGAGCTCCGCATCTCATACTTTGCCACCGTACAACACTATTACCAGTTATACATTGACCTGTTAATGGAACTGCACAAAACCAATCCCAACTCTGGTTACGATCGCAAAGCCTTAGAAGCCAGCGAAAGTTCCCGTGCCCGCAGCCTTCTCGAACTTCTTCAAGAAGCAAACGCCGATATTCGCCAAGGTGTAGCCCCGGAATTATTGCAGCAAGAACGCAATTTACAACAGCAACTCGATGCCTTAGAAACACGCCGAATCGAAACTCTAAGCCGCCCCAATCATACCCCCGCAGAAAAAGTAGAATTAGACCAAAAACGGCAAACTTTACTAGGACAATATCAGGACATTCAAGCCCAAATCCGCTCCACCAGTCCCCGGTACGCCACCCTCACCCAACCGCAACCTCTAACGCTGGCACAGATTCAACAACAAATCCTCGATGACAATACCATTTTACTCCAGTATTCTTTAGGGAAACATCGTAGCTATCTCTGGGCTGTGACTAAAACCAGTATCACCAGTTATGAATTGCCCAAACAGGTTGACATCGAAAAAGTCGCCCGCAATTTCCGCAATGCTGTGACTAACCCGCGCTACCGAAACATTCCCGATCGAGTTGCTGAAGCTAACAACACGCTTAGTCAAATTATTTTACAGCCAGTAGCAGCACAACTCGCTCAAAAGCGCCTGCTGATTGTTGGCGATGGCATTCTCAATTACCTCCCCTTTGCCGCCCTCTCACTCCCCGGAAAATCCGGTGAAAATGGGAATTCGCCTTTAATTGTAGACCATGAAATTGTGCTGCTGCCTTCTGCTTCCACCTTGGGAATCTTAAGACAAAACTACAATGACAGACAACCCCCAACTCGGACTTTAGCAATGCTCGCCGATCCAGTTTTTAGCGGTGACGATGAACGAGTCAGAACCCAGTCTAATAGCGCCAATCCCCAAGCAATAGAATCAGTAAATCTCGGTTTAAGCCGCTCTAGCCGCGCCAATAACATACAGTTGAGCCGTTTACAATTCACTCGCCAAGAAGCTCAAATCATTCAAGCGTTAGTTCCGGCCAATTCTCGCACCGCATCTTTGGATTTTGCAGCCAGCCGCGCCGCAGCAACCAGTCAGAACTTAAGCCAATATAAAATCATTCATTTTGCCACTCACGGTTTAGCGAATAGCACTAACCCGGAACTATCGGGAATCATCTTGTCACTGGTAGATGAAAAGGGGAATCCCTTAAACGGATTTCTGCGACTTACTGATATTTTCAATCTCAAATTAGCAGCAGATTTAGTAGTGTTAAGTGCCTGTCAAACCGGATTAGGGCAGAACATTCAAGGCGAGGGCATGGTAGGATTGACACGGGGATTTATGTATGCAGGGGCTCAGCGAGTTGTGGTGAGTTTGTGGAATGTGGATGATGAAGGAACAGCTACATTAATGTCGAGTTTCTATCAGGGAATGCTGCAAAAAGGGTTAAGGCCAGCGGCAGCATTGAGGGCGGCACAACTGGAAATGTGGAAGCAGGAAGAGTGGCGTTCTCCTTATTATTGGGCGGCTTTTACTATTCAGGGGGAATGGCGATAAATTTTATGAAAAACAGCTAGGATATCAAGTCAGGTTAATAGTTGATAAATCTTATATGGTAATAGTCGAGCCAATTTTTGCGATGTGGCGGAATGCTTTTTGTGAGTTTTATTGTCCGCTGCTACTGCCATTCTCTCCATTGCCTCACAATATCTTCTAGTTCCCCAGCAAACGAATCAGTTGCATAAAGATCAAAGTTATTAATCATCTCGCTTTTTTCTAAGGGAGACTCAGCTTGAAATATAGATTCATCTAAGTTAAAAAGCGATAATTGGCGAGACTCGTCATCCGATGGATTCTGGTGTAGCGATGTTTGCTGGCTGACAAAATCGCCCATTCGTTCGCAACCCTTAGCAAAACGGCGCAAAGTAGTTGCGATCGCCTCAGAACTATTATCAATTCCTATCCATCTCCTCCCAAACTCCGAAGCCACACTCAAAGTCGTACCAGAACCAGCAAAGCAATCGAGCACTAAATCATCAGGATTTGATGAAGCTCGAATAATTCGACTAAGTAAATCGCGGTTTTTCTCAGTTGGATAACCTGTAATTTTAATATTCTGATTGTGAGCATCGCGAAACTCTAGCCAAATATCTTGTACGGGAATCCCGCTACTGCTATCCAAATATATCTTGCGACGGGGATTTCCTGTTGCAGACCAATATATTTCCCCTCTAGCATCCATTTCATCTAGTGTTTGAGGTGGAAATTGCCAATGCTTTCCCGGTGGCGGATTCATCCCTCGCCAAGACTTTCCAGTTTCGCCATTTCGCACTCCAGGCGCATGAATCGGAACCTTTTTATATCGCCGTCCAGTTTCCTTTTCAATGTATTCATATTCTTTGTTGGCGCGCTTATCTGTCCATTCTTCAACAGGACGATTCCAGACATAAGTATCTGATTTACTATAAAACAGGATAAAATCTGAAACATTGCCGTAAGTCTTTTTTGTGTAGTTCTTTGGATTACATTTTTTGCGAGTAATCCAATTTCTAAAATTGCGTTGACCAAAAATTTCATCCATAATCACCTTGATATAAAATGCCATTTTATCATCAAGATGGACATATATTGAGCCGTCATCAGCTAATAACTCTCTCAATAGTATCAACCTCTGACGAATAAATTCAATATAGCTGTTACCTGCTAATAAGTCAGAATAAGCATCAGTCTGAGATCGCGATTTAAATATAGTTTTCGTTGCAAAAGGCGGATCTATGTAAATTAATTTTACTTTACCTTGAACAGAGTTATCTTGAAGTAAATTTGCTAAAATGGGCAAGTTATCACCATAGTATATACGGTTTTCATCCAGCCCACTTGGCTGTTCATTGTTAGCCCACAATTTTACACATTTAGCTTTCTTAGTGCCTAAAACTTCACTAGCAGGCTGTTTTCCCGGATATAAAAAACACGCATCCAAGCTATTGTTTAATTTACTTTCATTAAGATTGGATGTAGCTTGATCTTTCGATTGTTTTTTTGAAATACCAGTAGCCATTCTCACTCCTATTTTTAATAACGCAGCCATTCCACTGTAATTCGGTCTGGAACCATACGCAGTGTCAATACCATAATCTGATCTGGCCAACTATTTTCAATATCTGCGTAGTCATCCCACATTGAACCGAGTAAAAGACCAGGCCCATCATTCAAAAAAATTACCTTAGTTCTTAAATTGTGATTTTGTGCGTAACTGAGGATTTCATCAGCACAGCTACGATAACCGCCTGTTCGATCGTCTTCTTGTGCACCACCTCTATCTGAATCATATCGTGCTAATCCTATTGCCAGCAATTCATTTTCATTAATATCGTAGATTGCAAAATCAACTGGGCGTTTCGGGTTGGAATAGTTTGCGAAGACATTTCCCATCAGGATATCTTTTCCGGCTCGCTCTGGCCCTCGGATTGCCAAGTATGGAAAATGTAAGCGGAATAAGGAAAAAAACCTTTCAGTTAGGTCGTATCCTTTGTTGCCACGACTTTTGTATTCCCACAACAAAGCGGACATTGCCTCGTCAGGAATAGGACGAGTCATGTATGCAGCTTGAACTTCTTGAACAGACCTAAAACGAGATCCAAACTGATTGCAAATATCCGCTGTCTTTTTTTTCCTTCTGAGCATTTCAACTGGAATCTCAGGGCTAACATACTTGCGAAACACCCTGAGAAGTTGAACTCGCATCCATGTGCTAGGAACCTCAGAAATCTGTATAAATAGGCGCACTGATGATTCAGAAGTCCTGAGTAATTGCCCAAACATTACTAAAACTGGTTCGTAAAGTTGGCAAGCCTCTTGTAAGATATCTGGATAGTATTCTCCTGTCATCAAAGTTATCCAGTTGTGTCCATCTGCTTTGTAGTCTACAAAAGAGTTGCGTCTTCCCGATATCATATTACTCACCCTTCATCTCACAATTAACTCCTTCATAAATTTCGCTTGAATTTGAAACTCGATCGCACGATCGAGCATCAAAACTAATCTAACATTATACCTAAAAAAAGCGGCTCTGCTTGCCGCAGAACCGCCGTCACAGAGGATGAAAAATCAAAACTTAACGCACAGCGCCCTGTACTGAAGGTGATTCAATTGTTTTCATGAAGTACAGCTTCAACAACTGCCAGCCGTTCGACAAGTACAAAGGCAATTTTTGGAAGAATTGCAAGAATTTCGGAGTATTAGAAGCAACAATTGCTGTCAACTGCTGATTGTTCTTGAGGCAAATATCCAGCCGTTCATAAAATTCTGGATTGTTCACGTCCAGCATGACGGGGAATACGCGGCCTGCTGTTTCGTTGGTCTTTTTGATGACTTCGATGTCGTATTCGCGAGCATCTAGACCGAGCGATCGATAAAAACCCGCACGCTGGATATCATTGAGATACATTGTCGCGAACACCGACAGCAAGAAGAAACGGCACCACAGCTTAGCGCGCCAATCGTTCAACATCTGAGGCTGAGCTCTCATCACCGCATCGAAGAAATCTCCGTGGCGGTTTTCATCCTGGCACCAATTTTCAAAGAATCGGAAAATCGGATAAATCTGGTCTTCAGGATGGGCTTTTAAGTGCTGGTAAATCGTGATGTAGCGCCAATAACCAATCTTTTCAGACAAGTAAGTCGCGTAGAAAATAAACTTCGGCTTAAAGAATGTGTAACTGCGGCTCTTTGTCAAGAAACCCAAATCCAGGGACAAATTAAAGTCGGACAGCGCTTTGTTGAGGAATCCGGCGTGCCGCGCTTCGTCGCGGGACATCAGGTTGAAACCCTCGGCGAGCACTGGATTTTTGTCTTTGAGCCTGCGTCCCAATTCTTTGTAAAGCAAGAACCCAGAAAACTCAGCGGTGCATGAACGTTCTAGAAACTCAATGAACAACTGGCGTTTTTCGCCGTCAATGTGATCCCAAGATTGAGCGAACTCCTCATCCCGCACGAAGTGGTTTTTGTTGTAGTCAACGCGGAACTCTTGGATAATTGCTTCTAGTTCGGCTTCGTTTACCGAGATGTCCATTTTGGCCATCTCGTCAAAATCTGTTGTGTAAAATCTCGGCGTGAGAATAGTTTCTTTGGCTGGGGCTTTCACTCCCGGCCGCAGTTCTTCAAAAGTGGGTTTTTTGAGGGAATCTACCATATGTTTATTGGATTTCTGCTTATAACTACTCGCTTGTTTCCATTGTCGGGTACTGCGGGCGATCGCGCTCGTGTATGTCCGGCCAGCGCTGGCGGCGCGCTTGGTTTGGCGCTCCGTGTGGAATCCAGGTCTAAGCTGCTGTAATTTCCACGCCCTCCAGTTTACCAAGCTCTCGCCCGCGAAAATATGTTGCTGGCGTTAAGAATTGCTACGCAAAATTACTCATGGGCATGGGCATGGGGCATGGGGCATGGGGCCTAGGGCATGGGGAATTGGGGAATTGGTAGTAAATAACCAATAACTTCGGACTATGCACAAATATCTGCTGGTGTCAAACTGTTCAAACACCAGATAGAAAGTACAAAATGGATAAAAGGACTCCAATTCTTAGAATAACCAGGCAGGACGGTCAGAAAATGAGCAATTTAGGTGTTAGTTACCTTTTATGGGCAGCTTGTTTTTTCGGCCCCTTCGGACTCCACCGCCTCTACAACGGCAAGATTGGTACGGGTTTGCTGTGGCTGTTTACCTTTGGTTTGTTTGGGTTTGGGCAATTGTTTGACTTGCTGCTGCTGCCGAACATGGTGGACGAACACAATGCCAGTCTCAGGGGCAAACTCGGCGTATCTCGCGAAGGTATACCGCTATATCCCAGCAACGGGGCGATCGCCGCGACATATTCCAAGCAAACTCCAGATCAGTTAGGGGTTAAACTCCTGAAGGCAGCTTATACCAAGAACGGAAGATTATCTGTCACCCAAGGGGTGATGGCAACCGGCGCTACTTTTGCCGAAGTGGAAGAGGCTTTCACGGCACTGCTCAAAACGGATTATGTGAGTATCGAGAACGATGCAGTAACTGGCGTCGTGATCTACCACTTTCACGAACTTTAGCTGCTGCGGGTGCGTGATCTAGGGGATTTTGTCTATTTTTCCAGAAGCTAATCGCTGACGCACCTTACTACTTGATATTGGTTGGTGAGCAGTTATTGCCGTTTTTTGAGTAAGCATTGCCGACAAAATCGGCTAGAATGTTTGTTTGTCTATATAAGCAGAAAGTATTTAGCGTCATGGCAGTCCCTAAGAAGAAAACCTCCAAATCCAAGAAGAATATGCGTAAGGCCACATGGAAGCGCAAAGCTGTCGTGGCAGCTCAGAAAGCTCTGTCTCTGGGCAAATCTGTTCTGACTGGACGTTCCAACAGCTTCGTGTATCCCGGCAATGAAGAAGAGGAGGAAGAATAGAAACGGCATACCGGGCATGGGGCGAACCCGATGCCCGATCGATCAATCCTTTTTTGCTGCTGGTAAAATCAGCATGGCATCGCCAAAGGAATAAAAGCGGTACTGATGCTCGATCGCTTCTCGGTACAAATCCAACAGCCGAGGCCTTCCAATCATCGCACTCACCATCATCATCAAAGTAGAGCGGGGCAAGTGAAAATTGGTAATCATCCCCTCTACAACCCGCCACTTGTAACCAGGGTAGATAAACAAATTAGTCTGGCCGCAAAAAGGTTGCAAGGAAAAATCGCCACTCGCGGCGGCGGCTCCCTCTAAAGCTCGCACTGCTGTGGTACCCACGGCAATGATCCGCCCGCCTCGGGCTTGAGTTTCCCGGATTTTCTCAACGGTGGCGGCGGGTACTTCCACCCATTCGCCGTGCATTTTGTGAGCCGTCACGTCTGTCACCTCCACCGGGCGAAACGTCCCTACTCCGACGTGTAGGGTGACAAAAGTTTTTTCTATTCCCCGCTGTTCCAAGCGGCTGAACAATTCTTCGGTGAAGTGCAGGCCTGCTGTGGGGGCCGCCACCGCCCCAAGCCGATCGGCATAAACAGTCTGGTACTGTTCCGCTGAAGCTTGGGAATTTTCGATGTAGGGCGGCAGGGGTATGTGGCCGTATTCGTCCAAAAACTTCACCAGATTCTCATCTGTGGGGATGTCAAACTCCAACAGCCGTCCCCCTGTGGCGTCGTCCCTCTCTATAACTGTTGCAGTCAATCGACGACGATGGGGGGGCATCGTGGCATCGGTTCGGCAACAGCAAGGAGCTGTGGTAGAGTCCTCACAGGCAGGGGCGATGGGATCAAACTCAATTTTTGCTCCCAACTTTAAGCGTTTCCCCGGTTTAACCAAAGCCAGCCAACAGTTGTGCTGCCGTTCTTCCATCAATAATATCTCCACAGCCGGGCCGTTGGGTTTGTGCCCGTAGAGCCTCGCTGGCAGCACGCGGGTGTTGTTCAGTACCAGCAAGTCGCCCGGTTGCAGCAAATCGGGTAAATCCCTAAAAATCCGGTGTTGCTGGCTGCTAGGAGAATCTACAGCCAGCAAGCGAGAACTGTCCCTCGGCACTACGGGATTTTGGGCAATGCGCGAGGGCGGAAGTTCGTAGTCGTAGCCGTCCAAAGACCAGTCCATCTCTGTCATCAAGTGAATTCCTGTGCGATCGATCTGTCAACTGGGTAACAAATTGGGTAAAAACCCCCATCCAAAGTCGGGTGCTTTTCCCCTTGTGGTGGCGGGTATACCCCGCGAGGATAGAGGTATAGCATCAGCTTTGCTCATAAGGATCGTTATGGAATACCTCTACTACATCGCCAATACTAGCCTTACTCTGAGAGTCGTGGATTACCTACGCACGGCTCATCATCTTCCCTTGCAATTTATCACTGTTATTCACCAAATTGACGGCTGGGTGGTAAAGGTGAAAATGAGCCAATACTTAACTCCCGAAATGCACGGGGATTTTCGGGCTTTTATGAACGAACTCGGGATTCCTTACGATCCTGAAATTCGCTTGCAAATGGCGCTTTGGAGTTTGGAAACCGGACAGTCGCCACTGAGCGTGATGCGCCGCTACCAGGTGGCCGTGGTTTGTCACGGCAGCCCTGACCGCAAAGAAATTGAAGCGTTTCGCCAGCAGTTTGTCAAGGGTCTGGGATATTGCCCGGAAACTCTGGCCTAGATTGCTACGCATATACATTAACTGTGATGACAGAACAGGAGAGGGAGAGAAGGGGAAAGCGGGAGAAGATTTAACGCTTTTTTCAGCTCCGTTAAAGCTTAAGAGAGAACTGCGCGACAGCCTAGGCAAGTTAACAATTAAAAATGACCTAGGGGCATTGGTTTGAGATTTTACCCTCTAAATTTTAATTATTATATATTTTTAAATGCTAAAAGCCGATCGAATGTATTCTTGCAGGGTGAGTCGGTAGTTACCTGCAACGGGGGATTGAGAGTTCGCTGCTGTTAATGGTGGTAAGATTTGCTTAGTGTTTTGTTGTGAAGGTTCGCACCTGACTAAAGCGACATCAAAGCGACAATAATTATTGGCTAAATCTGGATGGGTGCTTAAAAATATTTCGGCTGTTTGCCAAAGTTTGGCTTGTTTTGTGGTATTAATAGCCAACATTCCACCCGCATCCCAATTTCCCCGGCGGCGAGTTTTCACCTCTACAAATGCTAATGTTTGGGATGTGTGATTGGGAAGACTTCGGTTTTTTGCGCTTTCTTCATCTCTTCCGAGTGCGATGATGTCAATCTCTCCCCAGCGACAGTGCCACTGGCGGTGCAGGATTTCCCAACCTTGCTGCTGCAACCACTCGGCGACTAAGTTTTCTCCCAATGTGCCGATATCCCTAGAGTTTGGAGATTGGGGGGAATTGGAGTCAGCGGTGGCAAGCGGGCGATTCCCTACGGGATAGCTACGCTTGACGCGCTTTCTGGTAGAATTCAATTCAGAACTGTCACGACTGCTCATTAGCTTGAACTTGTATGATGATTTCTCGAATTCGCCAACATATTTATACTTTCTTGCTGAGTTTTGTTATTTTAGCAGTAATTGCCGCTGGGGCGATCGGCATTAATCCCGCACCTGCTTTCGCTTTGGATCACGACAAAGAAATCCTAGTCGGCGCTGATTTTACTGGCCAAGTTCTGACTGACGACAGCTTTAATAAAGCCAATCTTCGCAACAGCAATTTTACTAATGCAGATTTGCGGGGCGTCAGCTTTTTTGCGGCCAATATGGAAGAAGCAAATTTAGAAGGCGCTAATTTCACGGGTGCTACTTTAGATTTAGCTCGCATGATGAAAGCGAATTTAACTAATGCTATCCTTGAGGGTGCTTTCGCTTACAATACCAGGCTGGAAGGAGCTATCATTGACGGTGCAGATTTTACTGAGACACTGCTGCGAGACGATATGATAGAAAAACTTTGTAAAGTGGCAAAAGGTACTAATCCCGTGACAGGTAGAGATACTCGCGAAACTCTTTTTTGCGATTATTAAAAGGGTCGTTGAATAAAGTAATAAAGTCCTTAGTACAAACGGGTTCTTAGTAGGGACTTTATTCCTTATATCAGTTTAAAAAAATGTAACCGCACGCAAGCTTCAAACCCAGGGCTGTTTCATTCTCTTGTAGGGGCAATCCGACCCCTACTCCCCGTGGTTGCCCCGATATCTGAAACCCCTACCCGCTCGTCTATGGGCTGGGCGGGCACTCTTGGCACCGCCCCTACAAAACCCTGCTTTTCGGTAGGGGCAATCCGACCCCTACTCCCCGTGGTTGCCCCGAAACAGCCCTAGCTTCCCACCTATATCGAACGAGTCATCTCCAATCTCCAATCTCCAATCTAAAATCTAAAATCTAAAATCTAAAAGGGTATTAGCCCCAAGGCACGGATGTTAAATCGTAAAAATTAACTTGACGCAGCCGCTCTAATTCCTTGAGCCATTCTTGTTCGGCACAGAATAGTTGGTGATATTCTATAGCCTCTTCGCCACTGCTAGCGGCCTTGGCTTTTTCCCACATATTGAGTGCAATCCGGCGGCGCTTCATGCTGATAATTTGCTCGATACAGGCGAGGGCCGATCTAATTACTAGAGGTGCGCGATAAACATTTCTTTCTGAGAACTCATTCAAGTGAAATAAATGCGAGATTTGATTGAGTTGATTGGGATATTCAATGAAGCTATCTTGTAATTTCAATATTAACTCTGAAGGCGCTACTTGTAAAGACATTTTGTGCAATATTTCTGCATTCACAATCTGGTGCCACAAAAATCTGTGGTGAGAAAGGCTAAACTGCACGTCTCTAGCTTCTATTGCTTCTCTGACATCTTGGCGGTATTCGGGACAGTGCAAATAAATCTGCAATAATTGCGCTTCTGCTTCTTCTAAAAGACTGCGGGCTACGGCAGATAAGCTTGATTTTGAGCTTTGGTTTTCGCCGCTTGCACGCTGCTTTTTATATTGTTTGTTCGGCTTCAGCTTGTTTCTAATTAACAGGGGCATTGTCAAAGATTCGTCTTGACTCTGGCGCTTAGCCCAATCGCTGACTACTTGATTGAGCAAGTTTTCAGCAATCATTTTTGTGAGTCTAAAATCTCCTTTGCTGAGAATTTCGGCGCACTTTTGCAGGTAATGTGCTAGCTGATTGTCGTCAGTGATGTTAGTTAATAAATTAATAATTTTTTTTGTGACTTGCTGGGAAGTATCGGCTTGCTTCAAATCTTGATTTACGAGCATTTGTTGCAATTGCCAGTCGAGCCACAATGGAGCATTTTCGAGCAATTCTCGATATTGTTCTGGGGAGTATGTTTTGAGGTATTCGTCGGCATCTTTGCCGTCGGGAATGTTGAGCACCCGCAGTTGGACTTCTCCTTGATAAGCGAGTTTTTCTATTTCCCCAATCGCGCGTTCTGCTGCTTGAGTTCCTGCTTTGTCGGCGTCGAAGTTAAGGATAATTTGTTTGGAGTCAGTGTAGCGCAATAACTGCCGCACTTGGTTTAAACTTAAGGCTGTTCCCAGGGAAGCGACGGCGTTGGAGATGCCGGCTGCTTGAAGTGCGATCGCATCAAAGTACCCCTCTACAACCACTGCGCGATCGGCTTTGCTAATGGCTGTTTTGGCTGTATCTAAGGCGAATAAAGTTTTGCCTTTGTCGAACAGTTCTGTTTCGGGAGAATTGAGGTATTTCGGCTGTTCGTCGCCGAGAGCTCTGCCGCCGAAACCGATGACTCTGCCTTGGGTATCGCGAATGGGAATCATAATGCGATTGCGGAAGCGATCGTAATAACCGCTGCCGCCATTTTTTCGGGGTACAATTAATCCAGCTTGTTCTACTAATTGCGCCGGATAGTTTTTCTGTTCTACTAAATAACTGTAAAGTGCTTCCCAACCTTGGGGTGCATAACCTAATTGAAATTGTTGGATAGTTTCTTCGCTTAGCTGGCGCTCTGATTTGAGATATGCTAAGGGTTCTTCTCCTTGAGTTTGTCGCAAAGCGTGTTCGTAAAAGTTGGCTGTTAGTGCTGAGATTTCATAGAGTTGTTCCCGCAGAGAAATTTGCCGCTGCAATTCTTGTCGGTGTTCCGGTTCGACTGTTTTGACGGGGACTTGATAATTTTTAGCTAATTCTAATACTACTTCGCTGAAAGGGCGTTTCTCCAATTCCATGAGAAACTTAAAAGCATTGCCGCCTGCACCGCAGCCGAAACAATAATACATTTGTTTGCCGGGACTGACAGTAAAGCTGGGAGATTTTTCGTCGTGAAAGGGACACAAACCTACGAATTCTTTCCCGCGTTTCCGCAAGACGACGCGACCGGAAATAACGTCTACTATGTCGGCTCTTTGTTTGACTTCTTCGATTGTTTCTGGATGCAGCCGGGGAACTTGCATAGGTCTATTTTAGGCGAATTGAAAGTATGTTTATTTTGAGCGATTCCCTGCGGGATAGCTTCGCTTCACGCACAATTCGATCGTCCGGTCGGCAGAAACCGGGTTTTTTACGAAAATACTGGATTTGAGTCTTTGATACTGGTGAAAAACCCGGTTTCTCTGGTGTTTACGCGTAATTGCTATTTGAGTAAAGCTAGGGCATAACTTTATTGTAAGATATTTACACTAACTGTAAGGAGCATCGAAATTAATGCGAATTTTAATGATGGGCGGTACTCGGTTTATTGGGGTTTATCTTACTAAGATTTTAGCAGCACAAGGGCATGAAGTGGTGTTGTTTAACCGGGGCAACAAGCCTGTACCGGTTTCGGGCGTGAAACAGATTCAGGGCGATCGCACAAATGTCGAACAACTAAAAGAAAAGTTATCGACGGTCGAGTTTGACGCGGTTTTTGACAACAACGGCCGCGAACTCAGCGATACAAAGCCTTTAGCTGAAATATTTAAAGGGCGGGTGCAGCACTTTGTTTACATGAGCTCTGCGGGGGTTTATTTGAAGTCGGATCAAATGCCTCATATTGAAGGGGACGCTACCGATCCTAAAAGCCGGCATTTGGGTAAGTGCGAAACCGAAAATTACTTGGCAGAGTCCGGTTTGCCTTGGACTTCGATTCGCCCGACTTACATTTACGGCCCTCAAAATTATAACGATTTAGAGGCTTGGTTTTTCGATCGCATTGTGCGCGATCGACCGATTCCGATTCCCGGTAACGGAATGCACTTCACGCAGTTGGGGCACTGTCAGGATTTGGCTAAAGCAATGGCGGCGGTTTTGGGCAACGAAAGGGCGATCGGGCAAATTTACAACGTTTCGGGCGATCGATTTGTCACCTTTGACGGTTTAGCCCGCGCCTGCATTCAAGCAGCAGGTAAATCCCCTGATGCTATTAAGATTGTACACTACGATCCCAAACAATTTGACTTCGGCAAAAAGAAAGCTTTTCCGATGAGATTGCAGCACTTTTTTGCTTCAGTTAATAAAGCTGTCACCGAGCTTAACTGGCAGCCGGAATTTGACTTAGTTTCTGGCTTAAAAGATTCTTTTCAGAATGATTATGTAGTTTCGGGGCGGGGCAAAGCTGAGATAGATTTTTCAGTTGATGACGAGATTTTGAAAGCCGTTTGAAGTTAAGTTATAGTGGGAGCATCTTAATGTCCGAAAAAATCTAGAACCCCACCCTAACCCTCCCCGCGAGTTCGGGGAGGGAACAAGAAAGAAAGCAAACAGACTGTCACAGTAAGGTTGGCAGCCGTGTTAAGTACAAATGTCGAAGGAGAAAAATAACATGAGATTTATCAATCCCAAAATTGATTTTGCCTTCAAGAAAATATTTGGCTCCGCCCAGAGTACAGACATTCTGATTAGTTTTTTGAATGCCATACTCTATGAAGGGCGATCGATAATTGAAAGTTTAGAAATCCTTGACCCTTATCTTGGCCCTCAAATAGCGGGAGTAAAAAACAGCTACTTAGATGTCAAAGCGCTACTTAATGACGGCACATACGTGATTATCGAAATGCAAGTTTTGAAGGTACAGGCCTTTGGCAAGCGAGTTTTGTACAATGCAGCAAAAACCTATGCACTCCAATTAACAAGGGGAGAACTATACAAGCAATTGCGACCTGTGATTGCTTTGACTATCACTGATTTTGAAATGTTTCGCGGCGAGCAAGATGTGATTTCGCATTTTGTCTTCAAAGAAAGAACTCGCTTGTCTGATTATCTACAAAATGACATTGAGTTAGTATTTGTAGAGTTGCCAAAATTTAAGAAAGAATTGGATCGACTGGAAACTCTTACCGACAAGTGGATTTACTTTATCAAAACTACTGGCACTTTGGATGAAGTACCTCAAACAATGGTCACAGTCCCGGAAATTCAGAAAGCTTTTGAAATTGCCAATCAAGTTAGTTTGACACAGGAGGAATTTAACATATTACAACAGCAAGAGTTTTTTGCTCAAGATCAAGAGGGTTCAGTGGCTTTAGGTCGGGAAGAAGGCAGACAAGAAGGCAGACAAGAAGGACAAGTAGGGTTAATTATGCGTTTGCTAAGTCGCCGTTTAGGTCAAATAAACCCGGATATTGAAAGCCGCATTCGCCAATTGCCGATCGACAAATTAGAGAATCTTGCAGAAGCCATGTTAGATTTTTCTAATGCCGAAGATTTAACAGCTTGGTTGGAAGCTAATTCTCCAAAAGACTAGGAATATTAGGTAAATCTCATGCTTGGAATCACACTCAGCAATCGCTACAGTATTATCCGTCACTTGGGAGGCGGCGGATTTGCTCAAACTTATTTAGCTGAAGATAAGCAGCTACCAGGCAATCACCTATGCGTCGTCAAGCAGCTTAAACCTCACGCAACCGATCCGGAAACTCTACAGGTAGCAAGACGTTTATTTGATACTGAAGCACAAGTTTTGTACAAGTTGGGAAATCACGATCGCATTCCCCGACTTTTTGCTTACTTTGAAGAAAATCAAGAATTTTACCTAGTTCAAGAATTTATTGAAGGTCACGATTTAAGCCAAGAAATTATACCCCCCCAAACCCCCCCTTACCAAGGGGGGGCTGGACTTGGCTCCCCCCCTTATCAAGGGGGGGCTGGACTTGGCTCCCCCCCTTACCAAGGGGGGGCTGGGGGGGGTTCCTCTTACCAAGGAGGAACTGCGGGAGTCATGCAGGAAGATGCCGTGATTTGTATATTGCAGGAACTTCTCGAAATTTTAGACTTTGTACACCAGCAAAATGTGATTCACCGCGATGTCAATCCCCGCAATATCCTCCGCAGAGATAGAGACGGAAAATTAGTTTTAATTGACTTCGGCGCAGTCAAAGAAATTACTACTCAAATCACCAATCCTCAGCCCAAGAATAGCTTGAGTGTCAGCATCGGTACTCCCGGTTATATGCCCAGCGAACAAGCTCACGGCAACCCGAAACTCAGCAGCGATATCTATGCCGTCGGTGCGATCGCAATTCAGTTCCTCACTGGCATAAATCCTCACCAAATGCCAAAAAATACCGAGACAGAGGAAATAATTTGGCAGGACAAAACATCAGTCAGTCCTGAATTTGCGACTATTTTAGATAAGATGGTAAAGTACGATTTTCGGCAACGTTATTCTAGTGCCGGCGAAACGCTGCAAGCTATTAAAGAATTGAAAAATTCTTTCAGCGGTACAGTTCCTGTATTGCCTCCGGTTGCTGCTGCGAAGGGGCAGCTAAAATCCCGAAAAAAACTGTATTTAAAAATATTGTCGATCGCCAGTTTAATTGGCATCAGTATTATAGCATCTATTTATGGTGTAAATACTTTTAATGCGGCCAATGCAACTGACCTGTACAACCGAGGCAATACTCTTTACAATTTAAGCCGATTTGAAGAAGCTCTGGCCGCTTATGAGCGAGCAATAAATCTCAGGCCTGACTACGCGGAAGTGTGGCAGGAAAAAGCCAAAACTTTATATGAATTGAAAAAATATCGAGAATCGCAGTCAGCTTATGATAAAGCCATAGAATTAAAGCCGGAATACTTGGAAGCTTGGACGGGACGCGGTTATGCTTTGGATAAGTTGCAACAGTCTCAAGAGGCGATCGCATCTTTTGATAACGCTTTGAAAATCCAGCCAGACTATGCCGCAGCGTGGGAAGGCAGAGGCGATGTTCTCTTAGATTCGCAGCGGTACGAAGAGGCGATCACTTCCTACGAAAAAGCTGTAAAATTTCAGCCCAATTTGTACCGTGCCTGGTACAATCGGGGACAAGCTCACCAAAAATTAAAACAGTACGATCGAGCCGTTGAATCATATCAAAAAGCAGTTGAAATCAAATTCGATAATTATGAAGCTTGGTACAATTTAGGCAATGTCTTCCTAGAATTAAACAAAAACCAAGAAGCTTTTGAAGCCTACGAAAAAGCCGTGCGGTTTCAGCCCAAGTTTTATCAAGGGTGGTACAGTAAAGGCATCGCTTTGCTGAAAATGCGGAGGCATGAAGAAGCGGTGGAAGCTTACGAAAAAGCTGTTAAATTAAAACCGGATTATTATCAAGCGTGGTATAATTTAGGTTGGTCTTACCACGAATTACGCAAGTACGAACAAGCAATTGAGTGTTACAGCAGAGCCTTAGATTTAAACCCGAAAGAATATCAAGCGTGGTACAATAGAGGAAATGCTCAGTCCAATTTAAAGCGGTACGAAGATGCGCTAGTATCTTACAATGAAGCTGTGTATGTCAAACCTGACTACTCGGAAGCCTGGTACAGCCGCGGCAATGCACTGGTGGCGGTAAAAAGATACGAAGATGCGATCGCCTCCTATGAAAAAGCTATTCGCTACAAACCCGATTACCGAGCCGCAATGGAAGCAAAAAAGCGGGCAGAAAGTCAGCCCGAAAACAATCAGCCACAGCCAAAACAACAATAATTATTAATTAAATTTAGTCAGAACTTAAGCAATTGTCACAATTAGTAAGGTGCGTCAGATATTTAAACCCTCAATAATCGTTTAAGAAACTCACCTGACGCACCCTACAATGCTATTATTTCTTCTTCCTTGTCAAGAATGATGAATACTAGATAATTCATCCGTGTATCCGTGTTATCATCCGTGTAGTGCCTTCCTTCTTGCTTTCAGCGAACAGCGGGAGAAATTACGGTAACTCGGCGGCTGTCTACTAACATCGGCCAAAAACCTCGATCGCTCAATGCTTTTACAGCAGCAGTAGCGGCGTTTTGATCCGTTGTATAAGCGACGAATAAAAAGGGACGCTGGCCGTAGGAAGCTAAGCCTACTTGCGTGCCTAATGCTTCCCTGACTTGGGCGGCTAATTCCGGTTGGTTGAAGTAATCTACTAACACTGCATAACCAGGGCCCAGGGGTTGGGGATTGAAGGCAAGATTGCCACTGGGAGAATTGGTGATTGGTTCTGAACCTGGTGCTGGCTGAGGGTTGTAGACTGGCAAATTTTGGGGTAGTGCCGCTGCGGGCGATCGTACTACGTAAGCTTGCAATCCGACAACATCTTCGATGTATTTAACCCAATCGCTGGCGATTTGCGAGTCGCGAAAGCCACCAACTCGCGTCACCGTGTCATTGATGTACCGACAAACTGTGTTGTTAGTATTTCCAGGGAAAGAGCGTTTTGCTCTTTCTTGCTGTTCGGGTGTTGTGGTGACAATTAACAGTAGATATTCATCGGACTGCGGCGGTTGGCAGCTCGACTGAGCTTTAACAGAACTCGATAAAATTGTCAATACCAAAAGGGCGATCGAAGTAGCAGGAAATAGGGGGAGAGACAAAATAAATTTGTACAATTTACCCCTAATTGTTGTTAGTTGTTTTGTCGGATATTTTGCTCTTTTATTCATGCTGTCTGTAGGGATGCAAGGGCATCAGGAATAGTTGGTGATGGTGCTTGAAATTCACCTGTCAGTACATATTCTAATCGCAGTTTCAACCAGGTGATGAAGACAGGATCGGTAGAAATAATAGCGGCGGCTGGCTGAGGGCATTTTGCTTTAACTTCTGCCATTGTCGGTGCTTCTAGGAAAGCCGGCTGCTTGACCAACCAGAAGTCTATTTGTTTTTCTTGTTCGTTGTAGTTGCGAGTTCTTTCTTTAAACACTTCATCTAGGGCTTCTTCTTCTAGCAAAAAGCGTTGGCTGGCTAAAACGTAGTAGTAGGTTTGCATTTTTGTCGGTTGTTAGAGGTTGACGGTTAGCGGTTAATGTCGCCTGTATCGGCCAGTTTTGCTGGTCAGGGGCGGGTTTGCCGAGTTGCGGCAGTTGGAGAGTTCTAGACTCTTGTGCCGTTTACTTTACCTTATTTGCTGTCATCTTGGGTAGATGCAGAGCAAGTCGCTTCAGAAAAATCTTTGGTGGTGAGTGTTGGGGGAGTTGTGAGAGTTGCGAGAGTGGCTGGTTTTTTGGGGATTTGGGCGATTATTTTTCGGGCTGGTGATTTTCGGGAAAATTTAGGTGACAATAGGAAATTAGATGGAATTGCAGGTTGAATAATTACCAATTATTGAGGCAATCTGGGGGCTGTTAAACCTGATTGGGAGTGGTTTGCATATATAAAAACTTGAGATAGTTTTTGATTGCTAACCCTAAAAAAAGGCTTTCAGGGCGAGCGAACTGCTTGCGGGAAAATCAAAGGTTTGTGACTACTACCTAAAAACAGTCCTGACTATTGTATTAAAAATGTAAAATGTGTGAATTGATTTCCTCTCCCCGGAATAGCGATCGCCCCGCTGTCACTTCCCCCATCCCACCAAAAGCGATCGCCCTCCGCCCCTGCTCAAATAAGCTCAACAAATCAGCTAAATTTGTTGCCCACGTATTGCAGCCAAAGGCTAAACTAATCTAAGCTTTACCATAAAATTTTCTCCCCGTTCATGAACATCGCTTATTTAGTCAACCAATATCCCAAAGTCAGCCACAGCTTTGTCCGCAGAGAAGTCCTAGCGGTTGAAAATTGCGGCATGAAAGTCGCACGATTTTCGATCCGATCCTGCGAGTCTGAACTCGTTGATGAAGCCGACAAACTAGAGCAAGAATCGACTAAAGTAATCTTAGGAGTTGGTTTACAGGGGTTAGCGTGGGGTTTGCTTCGCGTTGCCGCAACTAGACCAATTCGATTCATCGAAGCTGTGCGGTTAATGTTCAAAGTTGGCTGGCACTCGGAACGGGGGATTTTGCTGCATCTAGCTTATTTAGCAGAAGCTTGCATTCTTTTAAATTGGTTTGCAGAATCCGGTACAGCACACGTTCACGCTCACTTCGGGACAAATTCCACAACAGTCGCAATGCTGTGCCGCGTGCTTGGCGGCCCGACTTACAGTTTCACCGTTCACGGGCCTGAAGAATTTGATAAAGCCACACTTCTTTCCTTAGACGAAAAAATTAAACGATCGACCTTTGTAGCAGCAGTTAGTTCCTTCGGTAAAAGTCAGCTTTTTCGGTGGTGCGATCGCACTTTTTGGTCAAAAATTCACGTCATACACTGCGGCGTAGATGCTGCATTTTTAGCTGCACCCTACGTCCCCATACCCGCAGCACCCCGCTTAGCTTGCATTGGCCGGCTCAGCGAACAAAAAGGTCATTTATTATTGCTAGAAGCTGCTAGCAAGTTAGCAGTTCAAGGCTTAGAGTTTAAGTTGGTACTCGTAGGAGACGGGCCGCTGCGATCGGATATTGAACAGCAGATTCAGCAACTTGGTTTGCAAAACCATATAGAAATTACCGGTTGGGCCAGTGGCGATCGAGTTCAGCAAGAGATTTTAGCTTCACGGGCAATGGTATTGCCGAGTTTTGCCGAAGGTTTGCCCGTCGTAATTATGGAAGCCCTCGCTCTCAATCGGCCCGTAATTAGCACCTATGTTGCTGGCATCCCGGAGCTCGTAGAACCCGGTGTTTGCGGTTGGTTAGTTCCTCCCGGTTCCGCAGAAGCATTAGCCGTAGCGATGCGCGCGGTATTGGAAGCACCTCTAGAAAAGCTAGAACAAATGGGGAAAACAGGAGCAGAACGGGTTGCTCAACAACACAATGTTGATTTAGAGGCCAAGAAATTAGTGGCGCTGTTTGAGAGTGCTTGAGAATGGTGCAAAACCTATGGATTAACTGACATTTTGCACCATTATTAATAAGTCTTTCAAGGGCGGGCAGGATGCCCAACCCCTACTCCCCACAGGAAAATTAATTGTTTGTGGAACAGGCATCTTGCCTGTTCCTTGAATTAAGCTGTAATTCTTTGTGGAACAGGCATCTTGCCTGTTCCTTGAATTAAGCTGTAATTCTTTATTGTTTGTGGAACAGGCATCTTGCCTGTTCCTTGAATTAAGCTGTAATT
>NZ_JAUBOR010000001.1:39835-139331 GCF_036700305.1 Microcoleus sp. Z1_A1 | reverse complement strand
AACAGGCATCTTGCCTGTTCCTTGAATTAAGCTGTAATTCTTTATTGTTTGTGGAACAGGCATCTTGCCTGTTCCTTTAATTAAGCTGTAATTCTTTGTGGAACAGGCATCTTGCCTGTTCCTATAATTAAAGCAACCTACTTACAAACTTTTTAAGGAATAGGAACAGACCGCAACAACTTGTCAACAATCGTCTTAGCCCTTCTTCCCCCCGCCGGAATCAACCGGTGAGACAGTACGTGCGGCGCCAAATCCTTCACATCATCCGGGGTAGCAAAATCCCGCCCCGAAATAAACGCCAAAGCCTGCGACGCCCGGTGCAAAGCCACCGCGCCCCGGGGACTCACCCCCAGAGTAATCTCCTCATCCTCCCGCGTCGATCGCACCAAATCTACAATATACTGTTTCAAAGAGCCTTCCACCTTCACACCAGCGCACAAACGACGCAATTCCTGCACTTCTGCCAAAGAAATACAAGGCTGCAAATCTTCAACAGCAAAACTATCAGAAAGCCGTTCCAACATTTGCAACTCTTCCAACGCAGCGGGATAGCCCAAAGTCAAAGACAAAGTAAACCGATCCATTTGCGCTTCCGGTAACGGAAAAGTGCCTTGATATTCGATCGGGTTCTGAGTCGCAATCACAAAAAACGGCGTCGGAACATTTCGAGAAACTCCGTCTACTGTCACCTGCTTTTCTTCCATCACTTCCAGCAAAGCTGACTGAGTTCGCGGCGTCGCCCGATTGATTTCATCAGCAAGCAAAACATTAGCAAAAACTGGGCCGGGCAAAAACTCAAACTCTCCGCTGCGCGGATTCCAAATATTAGTACCGGTGACATCCGTCGGTAACAAATCGGGAGTGCACTGAATCCGCTGAAACTTCCCATCGATCGATCGCGCCAAAGACTTCGCCAGCAGCGTTTTTCCCACACCAGGCACGTCTTCCAGCAGCGCGTGTCCGCCCGAAAACACGGCTACCAGCACCAAGCGAATAGCATCCGCTTTGCCAACCATAGTTTTGCCTAGATTTTGTTTGAGCCGCTCAATATGTTGTCTCATATCCCTGATTTCTAATTGTTAATTGCGAATTGCTAATTGCTAATTGTTGAAAAGATATCAAGATTGCCAAATTCTTGAGTCTTTGCCTTGCGGACTTCGTATTTGTACAACTAGAATTTAGTCTGACTCATCTTGCACCATTTTTAAAAGCGATCGCCTGTTCTAGATCACATAATTATTAGACTTTAGCAGTTAAGAGGCTTCTAGCAATATCGCAATCTGCCTGAATTTGAGTTTTGAGAGCATCCAGAGAAGCGAATTTTTGTTCGGGTCGCAAAAACTCTACCAAACTCGCACTCAAGGTTTGACCGTACAAATCCCCAGACCAATCTAACAGGTGAACTTCCACAGTGGGTTGCAGACCGTCTACCGTCGGGCGGCAGCCAACATTCATCACCCCATTGACAAAAGATAAATTGGATGCTGTGCCGGGGATTACAGATTTGGGGTTTTCCCGCTGATAGGAAGAACTTTCCTCTTTCATATTTTCCCATCCATGCTTCAGCGAGACTCGCACTGCATACACGCCAAAACGTGGCAAAAATTTTTCCGGCGGCAGTTCGATATTAGCAGTAGGAAATCCGATCGTCCTACCCAGCCGCTGTCCCCCAACCACAGTTCCGACTAAACTGTAAGGTCGCCCCAGCAACTGATTCGCTCTTCTGAGGTCGCCGGATGCCAGACCTTCGCGGATTGCAGAACTGCTGATCCGATCGCCCTCACCGCAATTGTGCAGCGGTACAAGAGCAACATCAATACCGTAACCAGAGGCGATCGACTGCAAATCCACAGCCGTCCCAGCGCGTCCCCGCCCAAACCGAAAATCAACCCCCACACTAATTCGACTCGCTTTTAGTTGCCGCACCAAAATTTCCTCGACAAACTCACAAGCAGTCAAAGCCGCTAATTCTCGATCGAACGGCAGCAGCACAAGTTGCTCGACGCCCATGGCTGCGAGCAATTCTACCTTTTCTGCCAGAGGTGTCAGCAGTTTTTTCGGTTGACCCGTAAAAAATTCTTGCGGGTGCGGATCGAATGTCACCACAGTGCTGTAAAGTCGATCGACCCCATCAGAATCGATTCCAGAAAGGCTGTTGCCGTCGGCCCGAGCGCCTATCAAACCCTCGAACTTATGGCGGCTGTCGGCTCGATCCGGCGGTGCTGCTGAGTCATTTTCGCAGGTCGCCGGATGTTCTGTTTCCCAATTTTGATCTGTGCCAACGTTTGAGCGCAAGTTTTGCCCCGACGCAATCACCCTGGCAGAATTTTGCCCAGGCGATCGATTTAAAATTGGCTGCACGACTTGTCGATGCCCTAGGTGCAAACCATCAAAGTTTCCCAAGGCAACAGAAGTTGGAGTCAGAGCAGCGGTAGAAGAAGAAGTTACCCACACGCTTAAAATTTTGACATACTTAGTGCGATCGCCAGTCGATTTTAGATTTTAGATTTTAGATTTTAGATTTTACTCCACAGATAAATCTGGAAGGTTGAACTTTGGTCTAAACTTTTTGGTTTTCCACCACTTAAGCCGGGGGCTTGTATCCGTCTCTGAGGTCAGCCCTAACTTAAATTTGAGATTTCTGACCTCAAGATTTCAGAACCATCGGGCAATCTCAAATCCATCAGACAGGCACTTGAGGCGCTTGCACCGACACTTCAGACAAATTGTTATCAGGAGGCAGCAATTGTAACGACAAACCTTCCCGCGCCATCAAACTGTTCGGGAATCTTTGAGCCACTTGTTCTCCCACCTTGTCTAAAAACTCGTCATTGTGCAGCGGGTCGTGGTGAAAAATCACCAACTTTTTGACATTAGCAGCCTTTGCCACCTTCACCGCTTCCTGCCAAGTCGAATGTCCCCAGCCGACCTTGCTGCTTTTCTCCGCATAATACTCCTCATCGGTATAAGTAGCGTCGTAGATCAGCACCTCAGCATCCTGAGCCAAATACAGCACATTTTCGTCTAAACGATCGGGAAAATGTTCGGTATCAGTCACGTAAGCAGCCGAATACCCCCGCCAGTTTACGCGGTAGCCTATAGCTTCGCCCGGATGGTTCAGCAAAGCAGTTTCCACCTTAATCTCTCCGATTTCCAGCGGTTTGCCCACTTCTATATCGTTAAATTTCAGGTCTGCCCCCATAATTTGCAGGGGTACCGGAAAATTGGGGTGCAGCATCTGGTCGTGGAGGCGCTGCTGGATAGTAGCCTTATTAGGAGCAATAGCCCCATAGATGTGAAAGCAGTTCCCAGGAATAAAAGCTGGGACAAAAAATGGGAATCCTTGAATGTGATCCCAGTGAGAGTGAGTAAAAAACATATGAGCTTTTACGGGCATCTGGGACAGGAGAGTTTGTCCCAAAACCCGCAATCCAGTACCGCCATCGAAAATTAGGCGACTCTCACCCACTCGCATTTCTACACAGGGCGTGTTGCCCCCGTAACGTACTGTTTCTGCCCCGGGAGACGCTATGCTACCTCTAACGCCCCAGAAGTGAACCGTGAATTGGTTGTGCATACTAGACATGGGTTTTCTTGCAAGATTGTTCCGGCGAGTTATCGATAAGGTGTTTACATATTACTAAGGGCTTTACCATCAAACCCAAGTTCTTTGACGGTCGAGTTCCCCACTTGTGGGAACTGCCAAGAGTCTCGCTCATCGCGAGAATGCAAAACTGTTGGGCTTGACAACTGAGCAATAAATTACAAAGTAGACGTTGGAAGTCTCGATCGTAACTATTCTTTTCGTCTCTTCACTAGCCTAACCTCCGCAGACACACTTTGGGGCAGTAGTTCTGTCTGAGTTTGGTCAAAAGCCGCTGTTTCTCCAGCCTCTGCAATTGCCGAACCGGATTGCGCGGTCGGTTGCTTGCCTTGCTGCTTTACCGGTTTGAACCCGGATGATGGCTTTCCTGCTATCTAGTCCGGTCGATCGACCATAATATGCAGGTGGCGGGGCTGTTTTACGCCGATATCTGGCCGATATTGGCGATCGGGCGTGAACGCGCCGCTACAAGAATGACGGTTAATTTACCCGACTTGAGATGCTCCCGCCATTTAACCCCTGCCCATGAGCATCCGGGACTCCTTTTTAGCAGAACCCGGTTTAATTAACTCAACTCCCATTAATTCAAAAATCTTAGCAGTTTAGGAATGCTCCTGCTATTAATTATCAACCAATACTGTCTGGATGCTCGGCCCGCTGCGGTTCGTCCCGCTAGCGGTCAAGCTGAACCCAGCCTCATCTGACACCGGGTAGCAGCGAGAGTCCGGGCCTGCGGGCAAAAGGCTAAATTTTCGTCGTGCATTTCTTGGCGGACGAATTGAATCACTCAAAATTCCCCTATTTTCGGAAATTAAAAAATTTCGCTTTTTGGCTATCATGCCAACTCCGATCGCCATTCTGTCTCAAGAGCGATGCAGAAATATTCCCTGTTAACCTGTGGTGCTTTTCTCAACAATCTTCAATCGCTCTATTTTTGGTAAGGATTTCTCGGAATTCGGCGCATTTGCGGTACTCGCCACGGGTTTGAATTTCCGGTATCATAGAAGCTTAGAGTCTTATTTGCCGAGAATCTAAATCAGTGCTAAAAAAGCCTGGATAACTTTAAGTTATTTTTCAAAAAAGTCAGTATGAATCAAGTTAAAAAAACTACAACCAAGCTGAATAGATCGCCGGTGAAAGTGTCCGATCGCACTTTGGAACTCGGTAATCTTCCCTTGAGCGACCTGTCTTTAGAAATAACTGATGGTCAAGCTTTGAGAGAATTGAGTTCGGACGATCGCCCGTCGGCAACCCCAACAGCCACAGGCCGGACTGCCGAAACAAGACGCCGGAGGGTAGATGGTAAGACCTCCTGGGCCCGATCGCCTGTGGTTTCTACTGCGTTTCTCAAGTGGCTGCTAGAGAGTTTGACTCGATCCAAAGGTTGGCTGGCAGTTATCACCCTGGCAGCAGTTTGGGGGTGGTGGAACAGTGAATTACTGTTTTCCACAGGCCTGGGGATAGCAGCGATGATGGTGGTTTACCGAGGGCAGTCGTGGGACTGGCAATTGCTGCGGGCAAAAGGCGAGCAATTTTGGGAGGGCCCGAACCGCCGATTCGTTTTAGCCGTCGGCACCGGCGGCATTGCTACCTTGGGCGCTTACATGAGTTTGGCGATTTGGGCGGACTCTGAGAGCCACTGGATGGCTTTGAGCCTAATTTTGCAGAATTTGGGTACGATCGCGATTGCAGGGGTGTTGCTGCGGCAAGGGTTGAGTCTGGGGGCAGCAAAAGATGAAGATGCGATCGATCGCATCTTGGCGGATTTGACTGATGCTGACCCCGTGAAGCGTTTGATTGCTGTGCGGCAAATGACCGATTTGGTGAATCAGGGTGGGTTTGGCCCTGTGAGCTCTGTCAAAAGTTCCATAGCCCGTTCCCGCGCTGCCGAGTGCTTTCGCCTGATGCTGAGTCGGGAACCAGAAGCTTTAGTCCGCAATGCCCTTCTCGAAGGTTTGCAGACTTGGGACGCTACTTATGGCATGGCTTTAACTAATGCGAATGGGAAGTCCCGCGCTCTACCGAAGGTGAGCGTCGGGATGAAAGCTCGCGGTGAAAATAAATTGAGCGACAGCGAATCAATATAGTTTTTGTGTGCTACGCTCATCTTATCGGTATTCTGCAATCTTGATAAATGTATAAAGCCTACAAGTACAGAATCTATCCCACAAGTGAGCAAGAAACCTTGCTTGCAAAGTCTTTTGGTTGTGCGAGATGGTTTTGGAACTATGCTTTAAATCTATGTCAAGAAACTTACAAAAATACTGGCAAAGGACTATCTAGGGCATACATACAAGGCTTGCTCCCTCCACTCAAAAAAGAATACGAATGGCTAAAAGAACCCTATTCTCAATGCTTGCAGGTGGTGGCATTGAATCTATCTACTGCCTACAAAAACTTCTTTGACAAGAGGGCGATGCTGCCCAAATTCAAGTCAAAGCACGGCAGGCAGTCGATCGGCTACCCTCAAAATGTCAAATTCGACGGTGACTATATCAACCTACCTAAGATTGGTTTAGTTTTCTGTCGGCGACATCGTGATTTTGAGGGCGACATCAAGACCGTTACTGTGTCTCGCAACCCGGACGGCAAACATTTTATTTCTGTTTTGATTGACGATGGGAAAGAAAAGCCTGAGTTAGTCCCAGCAGATAAAGCTATTGGCATTGATGTAGGGTTAACTCATTTTGCGATCACCAGTGATGGTTCTAAGTTTGGCAATCCCAAACATTTTATCAAGCGTCAACGCAACCTAAAACGTAAGCAGCAAAAGCTTTATCGCAAAAAGAAAGGTAGTCAAAACCGAAAAAAGGCAAGACTGGTAGTGGCAAAAGTTCACTCCAAAATTGCTAGATGCCGTGAAGATTTTCTACAGAAGCTATCCCGCAAGATAGTTAACGAAAACCAAGTTATTGCAGTGGAAAATCTCAATATCAAAGGCATGGTCAAGAATCATAATTTAGCTTCATCAATTAGTGATGTTGGCTGGGGTATGTTCTGCACGATGCTTAAGTACAAGTCCGAGAGTGAAGGAAAACAATATGTCGAGATTGATCGATGGTTTCCTAGCTCTAAGACTTGCCATGTATGCCTAAATCGAGTTGATAATCTCACTCTTGATGTTAGAGCATGGAGTTGTCAGCGTTGTGGTACTCACCATGACCGTGATGTAAACGCAGCAATCAATATTAGAAATGAAGCCTTGCGGATTTTGGCGTTAGGAACTAGCGCTTCTGCCTGTGGAGAGGATGTAAGTCGATCTGGTAAAACTTCGGTTTTATTGGACGCCCCGCCCCGTTGAATCAGGAAGCCAGCGCTGTACCCCTTAAGTGGTCAGCGTCTGGTAGTTCACAATCCAAACATCAAGTCATCGACTATTAGCTGACCGTCAAAAGCGTAAAAAGTAATTTTATGAATATTCGGAGCTTTTACGCGCAGGGGAGTCCTAGGGTCGATCGGAGAATTAGACCCCACCAGATTGGGCGCCGGCATTTCATCCTGAACTATTGGGTTGCCGTCAATGTCACAAGCAGATAAAACAGTTCGTCGCGAACTGGTGACAAGTCCTGACACCCAGCGAACTGGATACTTAAAAGTTACTTCTATCAGTCCGCTTTTGGGGGCCCCCATTAACACTGTTGCCCCAGAACCAGTGAAAAATGCTGGGTTTGAAGGTTGGATGGCGACGGCATTGCTAAAAGTCACCCCCCAATGTGCAAACTGATGTTCTACTACTTCAAAGCATTTCAAGTCTTCTAAAGCTACGCGGACGATCGCAGGTACCGTGGCGCGCGATCGCACCTCTGACCCTGCGCCTGAGCGTTCTGGAGTGGCGACAACAGACTTTTTGCCGTTTAAATCCATGCTTCGATAGGCTGTATCAAATTCTGCAAACCCGTCTGATTGAAGACTTTTCGCATCAACCATAAAACCCTCGCGATCCCTTTTTCTGAGCAGTTGCATTTTAGTAGACCTCCCTGAGATTAGTTATTTCTTGTGTTTTGGAATTGATAACGGCGAGGCCCGTGATTGCCAAACCTGCAATTAGGAATCGAAACCCCATTGCCCGCCCTCCAACAAAGACTTTCGACCTCAAAAGCCACTGCTCCGCAAAATATCGTGATTAATGATTTGTGATTGGCGAGCGTCGGCCAACCTGCCGCCTGCCTGAAAGCGAGTTCTAATAGTCCTCCTTTCCGAGCGCCTGCTTTCGGGGTTAGCGAACAGACTCTATTTTGTTGAGGGGTCTCACCCATCATTTTGCTATTATCTCCGATCGGCGGTAGTTTGCAACAGTAAGGATAACTACACAGCCGAATTGCCCAAATCGCAAAACTTACTTGCTGTCTGTAGTTTCACGCTTCACCTGTACTAAAATAGATTTAAATCATTACTCAATCTTTACAAAAACGCCACCAGCTTTGCAAGTTTTTTAAACAAAGACGGGGCGACGGAAAAGAATCTAAAATATAACAGCGATTAAGGTTAGTTTATGCTTGTACCCCTCGGCTTCGGTCAGCGATCAATAGTTACTTCTCTCGGCAGAATGGTTTACTACACTGCTGAAAAAATGCCTTGGATGGGGTTGCCGACCTCAACTTCGGAAAATAAGCCGAACTTAGTATTTTTTCACGGTTTTGGCGGCGGGTCGAGTGCCTACGAATGGTCGAAAGTTTATCCGGCTTTTGCCGCAGAATATCGAATTTTAGCACCGGATTTAATCGGTTGGGGGCGATCGGAACATCCGGCAAGAAATTATCAGGTTGAAGATTATATCACAACTTTGATCGAATTTCTCGAAAAAACTTGCGGCAGTCCGACAGAGGTGATTGCTTCTTCGCTGACAGGGGCGATCGCGATTCGAGCTGCGATCGCACGGCCGGATCTCTTCAAATCCCTGATTTTGACCATACCCAGCGGTTTGTCGGATTTCGGACAAGATTACGGCAGCAGTTTCTTCGCTAAGCTAGTCAACACGCCGATTTTAGATCGCTTGCTCTACAGTACCGGAATCGCCACCGACGGCGGCATCCGTAGCTTCCTAGAACAACGCCAATTTGCCGACTCGCGTCGCGTTTACCAAGAAATTGTTGATGCTTACCTCCAATCTGCTTTGGAACCCAATGCAGAATATGCCGCCCTGTCTTTTGTGCGGGGAGATTTGTGCTTTGACTTGTCGCTGTACATCACTCAGCTAACAACGCCGACAGCGATTATTTGGGGAGAAAAATCGCAGTTTACCGGGCCCGATATCGGCCAGCGGTTGGCAAACCTCAACCCCGAAGCAATCAAAGTTTTTCAACCTCTGGAAAACGTAGGTTTGACTCCGCAGTTAGAAATTCCCGCTGTCACGATTGGCTTAATTAGGCAATACTTAAAATTGCTTTCGGAAGGGTAAAGAAGTTCGGCAACGGATTTTGTAACGGATGTAACGGATGTAAAGGATGTAAAGGATAGAAGGAAGAAGGAATATGAATTCCCTCTTCCCATTAGCAATGACTAATGACTACTGACTACTGACTACTGACTACTAATTATTCTTTTACTCGCACGTCGATAACGCTGGCGTTGAAAATGTACTTGTTGCCTTCAAGCTCTAGCGTAGTGCCAATTTTGACTTTCGTATTACCTAAAACCGGGCCATTTTCAGTAAGTTGACCTTTTCCCTCTAAGGTAAACATCATATTTCTGCTGAAGGCTTCTTCTTCTCTGGGATCGGGGAGAGCTTTCAGAGTGCCGTTGGGCTGAGGAACTGCTAGGGTTCTGGTGAGAGTTTTGACCGATTTGATGGTAATCTGACCGGACGGTTGATTGCGGATCACCACATTGATTTTATCACCTGTTTTGAACAACTCTGGAACGTTTGTTCCTTTGAGACCGATCGCAATTGCATCAATCTCTACAGGTTTGATACTGGTGCCGACTTGGGCGACGGAACCGCCAGAAGTGCCGGGAAAGAAAAAGATTCCGACTGCAACTAGCAGTACGATCAGAGCGGCAGCTACGTCTAGAATGCTGAGTTTGCCGAACAGTCGGCCTTGAGAATCTAAAATTTTCATAAATCGCCTATTATACTGATAGCGACAGGAGTATGTTTACAAGCTCAGGACTTACACAGAAATCGATGAAAAACAGATGCTGTGATTGCTTGGCTACCGCTGGCAATGACATACTTTATTGATGCGTAAGTCCTGAAGCTAAAAGATATTACCACAACGATCGCCCCAAATCCGCATGACTGGGGCACTTAACCCGGAAGGCCGTTGACGGCGGTTGGTTGGTCGTGGGTCGATCGCCCAGAAGCTGGTGGCGCGGTTAAAAATTGACAAAAAGCTAGAATAGCAACTAAGCAGCCTCAAATTACGTCTGCCTATTGAGTGACTTTTCGAGTTTTTCCTCAAATTTTATCTAACTTCTCCCACGTATCAATCATGTTAAAAAGTTTTTGGTTGACTTGCCGGCGTACTTGTGGCCGGGGGATTTATCTGTTTCTGTCCCTGATGGTGGCTGCGGGTATCTGGGTGGTTTCCCCGGAACCGACTCAAGCATTTTCTTTGCCCGAACTTATTTTTCGAGGCATTCAAGTTATTCAATTGTCGAATATGTCCGATCGCCAAGAGGTGACTATTGGCCGACAAATTAATCAGCAGTTAACCAGGAGCCAGTTTAAGATTGACCGCGATCGGGACACTACAGAATATATTAACCGTATCGGTCAACGACTCGCTCAAGAAAGCACTCGCCCCAATATTCCTTATACTTTTCAAGTGATTGACGACGACGCGATTAATGCTTTTGCAACTATGGGCGGTTTTGTTTATGTGAATAAAGGCTTGATGACAGCGGCGGACAATGAGGCAGAATTGGCAAGTGTGATCGCCCACGAAATCGCTCACATTAATGCTCGCCACGCGATTCAACAAATGCGTCAAATGGCCATCGCTTCAGGCGTAGCTTCCGCCACTGGGCTCGATCGATCTCAGGCGGTTCAGATTGGGGTGGAATTGGCTTTGCGCCGTCCCCACAGTCGCCAAGCTGAGTATGAAGCCGATCAGTTGGGATTGCAAACTATGGGGCGAGCAGGCTACGCTCAATCTGGGATGGTTGATTTTATGAAAAAGTTGCTCAACAAGCCTTCTCCTCCTAGCATTTTGAGCACTCACCCGGCAACTGGCGATCGTATTGCTGCTATTTCACAGGCGATAGATCCGGATCTTGCTAGCGGTGAAGGTTTGAATAATGAGGATTACAGGCTAGAAATCCGCAGGCTTTTAGGTTCGTAGAAATTCTCAATCTGTCAGGGGCTCTATTGTTTTCTCTTCTCTTTTCTTCTCTTTTCTTACTTCGCGCTCTTCGCGCCTTCGCGGTTCGTTAAAAAATAAATCCAGTTATATCATGTCCCATGGATTAACCATAATAGCCCGGTCGGGGCGGGTTTTTGAGATTGTCAATTATTGGCACGTATTGTTGGCTCACGGGCCCCTACAAAAATCGCGGTTCCTCCACCGGACATGATATTACTAGGGTACGTCAGAAGCAGGTTAATTTCGATTTAATTGATCGAACTTAAACTGACGCACCCTAAAACTACAAATTGATTTAACACTCCTGTGGAACAACATAATCGATCGCAGCTTGGGGGGGTGGAATCGGCTGCGGCTTCAATTGCCGGACAACTTCGTCAAAGGGCAAAATTCGGACTTGATTGTTAAATACATTTACTTGATAAACTCTGCGGTAGCTGAGGTCAAATCCTGTCAGCCAGCCGCTTTTGGGATGATAAGCACCCGTGTCAATATCCAACCACCCTTCGCCCCTGACTAATTCGCCCGGTCTGACCCCATGAAAGGTAAAGGTGATCGTGTGACCGGTGATAATTAATTTATTGGGAAAATAGGGTTTCGACATGGTGTGAAATTCCCTGCGAATCCAACACAGTTGTTCGATCGACTGTTCATCGAGCGACAGATGGGGGTCAACGCCGGCGTGAACCAGCCAGATGTCCCCTAAGTCCAGGTGCGTGGGGAGCGATCGCAGCCACTCTAAGTGTTTATACGGCATCATCCCTGTATCTCTGTAGCTCGCTACTGTCGCATCGCCACCACTGTAGAGCCAAGATTGCCACGCTCGCATATCCATCGGCGTCCCCGACAAAGCCTCCAGCATCAGTTGTTCGTGGTTGCCCAACAGAGTGTGGTAGGGGCTTTGCTGCACAAAATCTAATACCTGAGCGCTTTTGGGGCCACGATCGATTAAGTCTCCTAAAAAATAGACGCGATCGTCCAAGCCGGGGGCAAGTGCCTCTAGCAGGGTCATTAACCCGTCGTAATGCCCGTGTACGTCCCCGATAACAATGCGCCGATGCTCCATTGTGTTTATCCGCTTCCCTGACTCAAAAGCCCCATCTCTAGCTTATAGCATCTGATTTTGCTGTTATTTGCCTCCCCTCTTTTACGGTGGAGGGGTGTCACCCATTATAGTGCTTTTTATAAAGATTCTGTAAAGCTCACCAGTACCTGTTTGCGTAGCTACTGATATAAACACAGGCAAGCTGCTAATTCTGCTTCTGCAACTGCTGTTACTGAGGCAAAGCTTTGAGTTATTTCACGCTTTAGGGTGCATCAGCGATTAGCCGACGGATTAAGTCGAAAATAATCCTAGCTGACACACCGTAAAATACGATCGAGCCTTAACGATTGTCACTGAGTCAAAGCTTTGAGGAATGTCTGGAGTTCTGCCAAAAAACCTTTCTTTTTTAAGGGTTTGGCAGGTGCGGTGGAATCAGGATCGGCGCTTGGGAGAGAACCGGCTAAAATCCGCTCTAAATCGTCTCCGACAGGTTTTTGGGCGGTTTCAGAAATTAGTTGGTATTCGTCGTTTGTTTCCAGCCAGACTTGCCACGATTGGGGGTAGCAGCGGAATAAAGCAGCAGTGTCGAGGGGTCTGATATAGTAGCAGGATTCAATTTTGCTGAGGAATCGATCGCGCAATTGGCGGCCCGCATAGCCTATACCTATGGTGGCAACATCTTCCAGACGCGGGTTGAGTAGAATTACGGGGCGACCGGCCGCAGCTATATAAATTTTTTCGACTTGGGCAACTTCTACGGCTGCTGGATTGATCAAAATGAAAAGTTGATCTTCCGGTGATATTTTATCTTCAACAGGGGTGCGACTGCTACCCAAATCAGTGACTTTAAACGGTGTTTCTCCCCAGTCGCGGCGCGCGAGGGCTGCCGCACCGGTGTCGGGAAAAAAGACTTTTACTCCGGGGTATATTTCCTCAAATTCTGGGAGAAATTGTAGGGTGATAGACTGTGCTTGCAGGGCGATTTCTGGAAATACTAATTCGACTTGCAGTAGAGTTTTGCCGTCCGAGAGGGCAGCGGCGGTGGCAATGCGGGATTGGGCGATCGCCTCGTTGAGATCCTTGGGCAGTTCTGTCATTAATTTAATTGTTTTTACTCGACTTCTCTCAATCTAATTTTACCTGAGATATTGCACCATTTTCAATTACTTGTTTAGGAACAGGCTTTTCGGCCTGTTCCACAAAGAGTGAATTTTCTTGTGGAACGGGCATCTTGCCCGTTCTTGAGCATAGTACAAGATGTAAGTTTTACCGCATTAAGCAACAAAAGCTAACACCGATACAGGCGAACCGGAACCTCCCAAAAGACGCAATATTCCGATAACTAAAGTGATTTCAGCCGCAGGTAACAAGTCGAGATTTGCTAGATTTTCCAGCACTATTCGTTGCTTTTCCAATACCAATTTGTTAACCGCAAAACTTTCATCTCGCCCGGTATCGACTCCGTGGGTGTCGGTGCCAATTCCCGCGATAGAGCGTTCTTCTAGCAAAAATTGAGTTGCTGCTTTGCCAAATCCCGGAAAGTGGCAAATTCCGCGATCGTCTCGGTTGAAAAATGCTTTCTCGTCATCCCATTTTTCTTGCCAGCCAGTATACAATAAAACTAGATTTCCCGGTTCTATAAGTTTGTGCTGCCGTTCCCAAGTCAATATATCATCAATTGTTAAAGTGTAGTCGGGATTGGCAAGACTTTGCTCTCGGATGTCGATCGCAATTGCCGGCACAACGAGCGACTGCGGGGAATAATTATCAATGCTGGCGCCTCCTGCATAAAAGCTGTTGGGTGCGTTAATGTGAGTGCCGCTGTGTTCGCCCATCGAAAATTTTCGCAGGAAATACCCGTCTGTTTCTATTTGAGATACTGTGGCAATTTCTGTCGCTGGATCTCCTGGCCAAATGGGAATATTTGGGTGAATTGAATGGGTTAAGTCTACAATTGTGCTATAGGCGATCGTTTTGAGATTATTGGAGTTTAATTGGTCTGTCATCAGGTAAAATATATCTATTATTTATTAAACACAGTTTATTCAATTCTAAAATCTAAAATCTAAAATCTAAAATCTAAAATCGATTGACCGTCTGCACTCTCAATCTAAAATCTAAAATCTAAAATCTAAAATTCGATTAGTCGATCGAGGGTTGCTTCCATCACATCCTTTGTTTGCCCGGAAACAGTATACACCAAAGCTTCTCGATAAACTCTCCCCGCCGGGTGTACCGCACCGTTAGCAGCACCGCTAGAAACTGCTACCGCAGCGTGTCCGCAACGCACGGCTAAATCAATGGCTTGAGCTCGCAGCGCTAATTGTTCTGCTTTCGAGCTATGTTGAGATTGTGGGAAATTCTGTTTTAGCCGATCGAGCTTTTGCTCTAGTTTTTGGTAAGCCGCCGCTATAAAAGGTGAATTCTTAGCAGCCCCGGCGGCTGCAATTACATCCAATGCTGCTCGAATACAGCCAAAAGTAGCCGGAACAAAATTCAGTATATTTTTGGTGTCGTTTTCCGCAATCCAGCCGACAGGTTTAATTGAAATTATTTCCGATTCATGCAGCAACCAATTATCGAGAGTTGCTGTCACAGTATTAGTCGAGTTCATGGCGATTAACTGCATGATTTCGCTACAAGCTATTTTACCATATTCGCCTTCAATATTGGCAAAAGGCACTAAACCGAAAACAGCGCGTTCGTCAGGAAGTACCGCCGCTACAATAAACTTTTGAAACAAGCGAAAACCTGTTACCCAAGGAACTTTTCCTGACAGTAAATAGCCCGCTTTTGTGGGAGTTGCGGTGACGGCAGGATTGCCCGATCGCCTTAAATGCGAAAACCCAATACCCAAGCGTAACTCTTTTTGGGCGATCGCGGGCAAGTATCTGCTTTTTAGCATTTCATTGTCGCTGTTGGCAATCATCCCAGTTGCGCTGTGGTGCTGAGTTTGCAGGAAAGACAAAGCGCCGGAATATCGAGCCGTCAATTCCTGATATTTGTAAAAAATCTCGGGTGCAATTTCGGCACCGCCCCATTTTTGGGGAACTCGCAATGCTAAGAGCGATCGATCTTCCAATCCCGCAACTGCTGTTTCTAGCGCTTCCGAGTCGCTGTCGATAATTTCCGCGTGGGGTGAAACGCACTTTTGCAGGTAACTTTCTGTGCTGTTGAGAATATATGGGGAATCCATTTTATATAATTATTTTATAGCTGTTTTTCTCTAAATCATTGTGAACCAGCCTAAAAATCTGCCCTCAAACTAACTTATTTACTCACATTTTGCACCAGTCTCTAGAACAGGCTCTCCGGCCTGTTCCACAAAAAGTAAATTTGTTGTGGAACGGGCAGGATAGCCCGTTCATAAAAGGCTTACTGAGAATACCCAAAACTAATTTATTTCCACATTTTCCAAGGAGCCTTTCCTTCATCCCAAAGTTCGTTTAAATACTTGTATTCTCGATAAGTATCCATCGCAAAGAAGAAGCCATCATGACGGTAAGCCATCAACTGTCCGTCTGCTGCTAAACGCTGCATCGGCTCCTGTTCTAAAATACAATCATCTCCCCCCAAATACTCAAATACCCGGCGGTTAAATATCATATATCCAACACTGATCCAGCCATCTATTTGAGGTTTTTCAGAAAACTGTACTACGCGGCTATCGCTGTCTACATCCAAAATTCCAAAGCGAGAAATCGGACGGAATGTGGTGACAGTTGCCAGCTTACCATGAGACTTGTGGAAATCGACTAAAGCCTCAATATTGACATCAGCTACTCCATCGCCGTATGTCACCATGAAATTCTCGCGATCTATATATTTTTCTATCCGTTTGACCCGCCCTCCTGTCATGCTTTCCGCGCCAGTTTCAGCCAGTGTCACCTGAAAATCTTGTTCGAGATGTTCCTCGTGATAAGTGATCGTATTTTGCCGTCCCAGACAGATAGTAAAGTCATTGTTCATGGCTTCATAATTAAGGAAATATTCTTTAATCATGTTGCCGCGATAGCCCAAGCACACAATAAAGTTTTGGAAACCGAAGTGTGCATATATCTTCATGATGTGCCAAATAATTGGATGTCCCCCCACCTCCACTAAGGGTTTGGGACGAAATTCTGTTTCTTCTCTGAGACGAGTACCGAGACCACCTGCTAGGATAACTACTTGCATTTTTTTTATTTTTAAAAGATGATCAATTAATTTATCATCAATAATCAGGGATTTATTCAAAGAATTATTAACTTTTTCTCATAGTGAGTGAAGCTTTGTCAACCCCAGAAATCACGAATTATTATAAATAATCGTAGGGTGATCCGTGGACACCGTGTATTTAGTAATAATCCTAGGGTGTTCCGTGCACACCATGTATTTAAATGCTGCGCGCAATTTCTAACTAACAGTAGGGTGGGTACTGCGGACAGTATATTTGAATACAGCGCGCAATTTCTAACTTAGGAATGGTAGATTAGGAAATAGACAAAAAAACAGCAAACACCTATACTAAATATAAGAAAGAGATTAAGCAGCAATGAAAAATCAACTCGATCGCCTAAAAAATTTTTTAGGTATCCTCTGTGCGATCGCCTCCATAATTATATTATTCCAATGGGCTATACCTGGTGTTTACGCCACGGTTGTTGCACCGAAAATCTCAACCATACCAGAAACCACCGTAGCTTTTGTACCCAACATACCGGGCGGGGGATTAGAATTTCACGAATCAGCAGGAGGACACACTTTAGAGAGACACGTTGGTAAAACAGAAGCACAACTAGCACAGCGACTCGCAAGCGAAACGAGAATTTCTGCTGCATCTTCTTTTATCGATCGTTCCGTCGCCGAAGCGGCTATTGCAGAAGCAATGAACAGAAATCAAAGTGCGATCGACTCCTGGGTGAAAAGTCGAGGTAATCGTTATACGATCGACTACAATGCCAACAGAATCATTGGTATTACTCTGCGTCGCCGCGCATCCAAAGCAACTTCAACATCTCGCCTGAGAATCGTCCTCCAGCGCAGCGCCAAATTACCTCCCGGATACTTTATTCTCACAGCCTATCCCCAATGATCGATCAATTTCCTCATTTAACCCAATTTTTCAGTTCCTACTTTCACCAAGACTGGCAGTTAGAAGCTGACACTCCCAGCGATGTAGTGAACAACTACCGCAGCAGCGAACCGCCCGCAAGTGTTGAAGCTGCATCGCAAGAGCTCAGCAAACTGCTCGAAATGCCGATCGCCCCCGCCGATTTAGAAGCATTTATCCTCGATGAATTAGGGTGTTACTACGACCCCCAATCCGAAAATCAAACAGTCAGAGAATGGTTGGAATCTGTGCAAAAATCTTTGAATAATCCCAGCTAAACTTTATATATTTGTAAGGACGCGGCAGTGCCCTGTCCCACAATTTGTCTATATATTTGTAAGGACACGGCAGTGCCCAATGCGTGTCAAATTAAGCTTTTCGTCCGCTAGTCCTCGCGCCTACCCGCCAGTCCGCCAGGGAATGAATTCCCTGTCTAATAGTCAAAGTCCTCTAAAAGAGGACTGAATAATTCATTAGTCCTCTTTTAGAGGACTTCAGCTTTGAGGCAGGGGTTTCAACCCCTGTCGGACTATCGGTTTAACGTTAAGTTGACACGACGAAAGGCAGTGCCGTGTCCCTACAATTTGTTCACAATCTAATAGGATTGCTAGCTCACTTGCTAACCGTCAATAAGTAGCCTTCGTGGACGTTGAAATTAGGGATAACATAAGCCAAGCTGCCGCTACCAACCGAAAAAGTTTCTTCTTTAACGGTGACAAGCTTTGGCACGGCTCCTTCTTGATTGTTAGGGATCTTTTCTAACTTTAGAGTGATTTTCTGACCTCTTTGAATACCTAGCTGCTCCAAATTGCCGAGGGTTAATGTTACCGTTGTTGCTGAGGAAAAATTGGGATCGAAATAACCTAAAAGTATCTGTGCTTTACCTTCAGGATTGGACTTGCTGGCTAAAGCGACAAGGCGATTGTTATTTGACCAACTCCGCACCCGCGAATTAACTCCGTCAGCATAAGCTTTGTAAGCCCACCAAGCTGCTCTCGGTTCAAAAGTATTAGGCGTGACCATCCCACTTAGCGTATTGTTGAAGCAATTGCTAACTTTATTTGGCCCTTTAGTATCCCAACAAGCTCTGCAAGCACCGTCAGCTTTTGCATACTCTAAGTTATACAAATAACCTAAGATTTCCCCCGGCTGGTACTGCGCTAAGTTGCCGACAATTTCGTTGACGTAAATTTTTTGCAATTTCAGTTCCTTGTAAGAGGGACTTTGCTGAAAATTGCGTTTAGCCTCAATTACGTGATCGTCAACAAATAAGATCATCGTGTCGTTAAGTTCGTGCCACGAGAGGAAATTTACTTCAAGTTTGTTAGCCTTGCAGTAATCCAAAAAAGCGGCGAGATATTCTTTGCTGTAGCGGCCGAGGCTGGGCCCGCCAATCATTGCTGACGGCCCCAATTCTTCCCGCAAAATTTTGTAAGCTCTTTTGTAAGTTTCAAAGAATTGTTCTCTGCTTCCGTTCCAAAATGGATCTTTCCAATCTGGCTCATTCCATACATCCCAAATAATTTTTTTGCCTTTATTTTGCTGGGCTAATTGCCGCACGAATGCTTCCCACGCGGGGTAGTTTTGATAGGGCCAGCCATTGGGATTGCTACCGTAGCCCCACAAGTCGCTGACTACTAACTGAAACTCGGCTCCGCTGGCGATTATGCGATCGTAAATATCGAGTCTCCCCGCCCGCCAAAGTTTGGGCTGCAAGGGTTTAATAGAACTATCCGGCGGCTGGCTAGTATCAATTCCGTGCAGGATGCCACTCATGGAAATTGTACCGGTGGCTGGCTGTCCAAAATCTACTGTAACGTTCGATCGCAGTTGGGCGATCGCTCTTGGCTGTCCCAAATAGGCTATTAACAGAACAGTGACAATAGCTAAACAAATTGGCAGCAGTTTATTAATACGTGGGAACTTGAATGTAAATTGCATATCTTTTGTTTGGTTGATGTTTTGTGGAATGGGCCGGAGAGCCCGTTCCTAAGAATGCTGCAATATCTCAGTTTTAACGAACGGATGACAACACTTCAAAACCCTGTATTGATTCTATCACTTGTTGCCACGAGCGGGAGTTGATCAGCTCGTGGGTATCGAACGGAACTCCTTTTTCTGCTGCGAAAATACCAAAGTTTTTCACCCAATCAAAGATAGTTTCCGTGGTAAAATAAGGTGTGCAGGCCCAAGCAGATTGCAAATTATTCACCATCTCGGACATATCTCCCCGATCGTAAGCCTCCCAAGCTTTCCACACTAAATAATAGTATTTCAGCAGGCTATCCACTTGCTGTAGCTGCTTTTTGAGTTTCGGACTAATAGAGAAACTGTCGCTCTCATCGTCACTTACCAATGCCTGTTCAATTATTTCTCCATATTCCCGAAGCATCCGTTCTTCTTGGAATAGTTCTTCGGCTCGCGCTTTGCACGCTTGTCCTGCAAGTCTACGCGATTCGGGATTTTCTGCCCATATTTCCACCGTTTCTACCAACTCTTTTACTGTTCCTTCTGGGTCGATTGTAGGATCGGGCAGCAACTTTCCCGTATCTCCCAATTCTTCAGGAATCCCGCTGACTGCTGTGGCAATTACGGGCAATCCTTTTGCCATTGCTTCCATAATTGCTAGCGGCATTCCTTCTGCTTGGGAAGATAAAATAAAGATGTCGCTGGCGTCGAGCCAATCGGCAATATCCCAGCGCTGTCCTAAAAATTTAACCTGTTCTTCTACTCCCAATTTGCTCACAGTTGCTCTTAATTCAGGTTCCATATTGTCGTGAGTAGTAGACCCCGGCCCGGCCCAAACAAAGTAAATTTGGGGCCAAATTGGACGATTTTTCAATTGGGCGATCGCCTGCAATTGATACTGATATCCTTTAATTGGAGTCAATCTTGCCGCTGTAAAACAAACGACAGCATTTTCAGGGATTCCTTGTTCTTGACGCAGGCGTTGGCGAGTGGAAAGATTCGGTGACTCAAAATAACTATTTGGTCTGCCATAATAGATTACTTTTCCCCGTTCTAGACGCGCTTTAAATAGACTTTGGAACAAGTTTAAATTCTCGTGGGAAACTGCTACTGCTGCTTTGGCTACAATGTACTGATAGGCAACTGCATCGAAATAGGGAATTTGATCGCCGCGATCGAAGGTTTCATAATTGCGATTGATATAACCCAGACTGATGATGTACGGTATATTTTGCTCGATCGCAACTTGTTTAGCTGCAAAGTTAGCCATCGGCCAGCCGTCACTAAATATAATTAAATCCGGTCTAGCTTGGGCGTAAATCTTTTGAGCATCATCCAAATTGTAAGCTATTCGCAAAAACTCTTTCATCGTGTCGAACTCTAGCCAAATATGTTCGATACCTAGCTGTTTTTGTTCGGTAATTAAAGGATTAGAAGCTTGACTTTGAACGCTGGTTACTCGGTAGCCATCCGCCGCTAATTTACACATCAGCGAGTGGTTGAACTGAGCCAATCCGCCGACTCCTGAGTCTTCTGTGTACAGGAGTACGTGCTGTCTTGGCTGCCGAGAAGTCGAACGGGGAGCCGATTGAAACTGGTAAGGATTGTTAGCTGCGATCGCCACTATGTCTTGCCATTCCTGTAAATTGGTTAAGGCATAGGCATCAAAGTTGTAGCCGTACTGTTCCGAAACCCCCTTAAAAGTTTCCAGCCAATTAAAAACAGTTTCAGTGCCTGTCAAATGAGTGTAATACAGAGATTTTTCCAGACATTCGACCATTTCTGGCAAATATCCGTCGCGGTACATCCGCCATGCTATCCATACGAAACACTTGTAACGTTCCGCCCGTTTCAAGTCGCGGATGTGCTGAGGCAAATCTGGCCGCGCGAAAAATTGCTCCATCAAAATTTCCGTATTTTTCATTAATTTGCAGCCGTTAGACATGATATTGCTGTCGTGCTGACGATAGCAGGTTAATATCTCTTTTAACCAAACTGACTTGCAGCCTTTTAAACCTAAACGTAGCACAAAATCTAAATCTTCGGTTGGCGGCAAGCGATGCTCGAAACCGCCCAAGCGTTCCCACCACTCTCGCCGCAGCATCATGGCGCTAGGACGCACTGATTTGTAGAAAACAAAGGCTTCTAAATCTAATTTTGGTTCTTCTTCCCAAGGCTTTACTCCATAGATGCCTTCCTCGTTTTTGTCAACGATAACCCAACCTGTCTGCACCATATCTAATGTAGGGTCAGCGTCAAAGCAAGCTACTTGTTTTTCTAGTTTTTCTGGTAAGAAGAAGTCGTCAGCATCTAGAAAAGCTAAAAATTCCCCTTTTGCTAATTTGCAAGCACGATTCCGAGCAATTGCTGCTCCTTGGTTATCTTGATAGATGTATTGAATTAAATCGAGGTAAGGTGCTAAAACTTGGCGAGTGTTGTCAGTTGAGCCGTCGTCTACGACGATAATTTCCCAGTTTTGATAAGTCTGGTCAAGAACACTCTCTACGGCTCTGACAATGTAGCGATCGCAGTTGTAAGCCGGGATGATGACACTGACGCGCGATTTTTTTGAAGGAATGATATTAGCCATTAACTGTTTCCATTCTGGTAAGTTTATGAGATAATTTGCATCGATATTGCAGCCGTAGGTGTTAGAAATTTTAGTGATGCGCTTTACCCAATCTGCTATAGTTGCTGTCAGGGAGTACGGGGTATAATCCAAAGATTTTTGCAAATAGTCAGTCATTTCTGCCGGATGGCCACTGTAGTACAGTTGCCACGCCATCCATGTCAGAGCCTCATAAAAAGCAAGCTTTTCTAATTGGCGGATATCCTCTGGTAAGTCTGCTCTACTGAAGAAATTTTGCTTTAATTTAATACAAAGGTTTGCCTGTTTTATCGCTCTCTGGATGGACACATTTTGCCCGTGCTGGCGGTAGCATACTGTCACTTGAGGCAACCAAGCAGCTTCGCAACCAGATAGTGCTAAACGCACAATTAAGTCGGCATCATCTACTGAATCATACTGAGAATCAAAGCCACCGACTCGTTCCAGCCACTGCCGCGAAAACATCATGGCGCTGGGAAGTAGGGGCATATAAACAATCCAGGTTTTTAAGTCTAGCTGAGGCAAGTATTCCCAGGGTGTGACATCGAAAATACTTTCGCCTTGCTCTTTAACCATTCGCCAGCCACTATTAACAATTCCTAGTGATGGCTGAGCGTCAAATAACGCAACTTGTCCAGCTAACTTATCGGACAAGAAAAAGTCATCTTGATCTAAAAAAGCAATTAATTCACATCGGGATTCCTGAATTCCTCGGTTGCGAGCGGCAGCTACTCCTTGGTTTTCCTGATAAACATAGCGAATTTTTTCAACATAAGGCTGCAATGCTTGGCGGGTGTCGTCGGTTGAGCCGTCGTCTACGACGATAATTTCCCAGTTTTTATAGGTTTGGCTGATGACGCTTTCTACCGCTTGCGCGATGTAGCGATATCCATTATATGCTGGAATAATTACACTTACTCGCGGTGTCGGATTTGCTATTGACATGAATTTTATCGGTGATAAGGAAGGGTTCGGCAACGGATTCTGTAACGGATGTAACGGATGTAACGGATGTCAGGCAGAAGGCAGATGCAATTCTACTGTTGAGAGCAATCCGAATTTGAAATGTAAATTTGGTATTTTAACGTGCATAAAATACAGATTCAATACCCTGTACTTCCTCGACTAATTGTTGCCATTCTACTGAATTAATTAGAGAATATGTATCTAAACTATGCCCTTTAGCTGACGAAAAATTGCCAAAATATTCTACCCAGTTTAACAGCGTTTCTGTACTCAAAAAAGGTGTGTACTTCAAAGATTCTTGAAGCCACTTCTGCATTCCGCTTAGATCTTCTTGACAGTAAGCCTGCCAAGCATTCCACACTAAAGAGCTGTAGTGCACCCGGTTTTCTATCTTCGCCATTGACCTCTGCACCTTTTTTTGAGTAACAAATGGATCTGTTTGACGATCGCAAAGTAAAGCTTTTTCGATCGCCTCCATCGACTCTGCCAACATCCGTTCCTCTTTAAACACTTGCTCTGCCCGCTGCTTGCAAGCTTGACCGATTTGATGTCGCAATTCTGGATTCATCGCCCAAGCTTCTACAGTTTCCGCCAATTCCCTCGCGGTTCCCTCTGGATCGGTATTCGGATCGGGCAACAATTTCCCAGTATCGCCAAGCCCTTCAGGAATCCCGCCCACAGCCGTTGCAACTACCGGCAATCCCTTAGCCATCGCTTCCATAACTGCAAGAGAAGGCGCTGCATCTGCCACAGAAGTCAAAATGAATATGTCGCTAGCATCCAGCCAATCTAGGATATCCCAGCGTTGTCCGATCGCCTTCACGCGATCGCTCACGCCTAACTCTTTAATAGTTTCCCTCAATTCTATTTCTACATTATCAGCGCTTCCCTCACCCGTTCCTGCCCACACAAAATACAGTTTAGACCACACAGGAGACTGCTGCAACTGCTTGATTGCTTCAATCTGATATTGATGCCCTTTAATCGATGCCAATCGAGCAGATGTGAAACAGACAATCGCCTCTTCAGGAATTCCTATTTCTTGCCGCAGGCGTTGACGAGCTGCAGCATTAGGATGTGCAAAATATTCAGAAGAACGCCCCAAGTAAATCACTTGTCCTCGCTCTTTTGGCAACTTGAAATGTTGGCACAATAAATTCAAATGTTCGTAAGCGCCAACAATCAAGGCTCTAGCTTGCAGGCAGTGGTAGAGCACTCCTTCTACATAAGGCACTACATCTCCGCAGGCAAAAGTGGCGTGTTCTGGCATAACTAACCCAATCACCATCATGTATGGTATTCCCATTTGCATCACTACCTGTTTAGCTGCAAAATTGGAAAATGGCCAACCATCGCTAAAAATAATCATATCCGGTTGATTGCTAGCAAAAAGCTCTCGTGCATCCTGAGTATTTCTTAACACCCGCTGTAAATCTTTATGCCCGCTAAAATCCAGCCACAAGTGTTCTATACCTAACTCTCGTTCTCGCTCAAGCAAGGGGCTAGAATGTTTGGTTTGCACGCAGGTGACTCGATAGCCTAACAAGGCTAACTCACAGAGAATGGCATGATTGTACTGCGCTAATCCTCCCACGCCCGGATCGTCCGTGTTGTAGAGTAGAATGTGGGCTTGCGCTTTTGAAGGTGTGGGAATAGAACTCTGTTGAGATTGGGGTGGATTAGTCATCACCATCTGAATTATCTCTTGCCATTGGGCTAACTTACTCAGCGAATAAGCGTCAAAATTTTCACCATATTCTTCAGAAGCCATCTGAAAACTTTCCAGCCAATTCAACACTGTTTGTGTGGGCGAAAAAGGCGTATATTGCAATGACTCTTCTAAACACTGGGCCATCTCTGTTAGATGGCCGTCGCGATACATCCGCCATGCCAGCCACTTTAAGCATTGATAGCGTTCTGGGTTTTTTAACTGCCGGATTGACTGGGGCAAATCGGGTCGAGCGAAGAATTTTTTCATCACAATTTCTATATTCTTCATTACGCGAAAACCGATTGACATGAGATTAGAATTGTGCTGGCGATAACAGGTAAGTTTTTCTTCTAACCAAACTGCTTTGCACCCTTTTAAAGCTAAACGCAAGGCAAAGTCTAAATCTTCTGCTAGTGGCAACTGAGAATCGAAACCGGCCAATTTTTCCCACCAGTTTCGGCGCAGCATCATCGCACTGGGTCGCACGCATTTATATAGAATAAAGCTTTCTAAATTTAATTTAGACGCTTGTTGCCAAGGCTTGACAGCAGAAATCTCTCGCCCGGTTTCATCGACGATTACCCAACCTGTTTGCACCATATCTAAGGTGGGGTTAGCGTCAAAGCAAGCTAGTTGTTTCTCTAGCTTGGATGGTAGGAAATAGTCATCGGCATCGAGAAAGGCTAAAAACTCGCCTTGCGCTAGTTGGCAAGCAATATTTCTGGCTGCTGCTACTCCTTGATTTTCCTGGTATATGTAGCGAATTCTGTCACAATAAGGCTGCAATACTTGCTGCGTGCTATCTGTCGAACCGTCATCTACAACTATAATCTCCAAATTAGTAAAAGTTTGACCTAGGGCGCTTTCCACGGCTTGTACGATGTAGCGAGATCCATTATATACAGGTATAATTACGCTTACTTGCGGTGTTTGAGTAGCTGTTGACATTATTTAGCTCGCTGTTAACCTATGATTATATAGTTTAGATTAATTTGGCGGATTTTCATCATTATTCTGTGTTCGGTTGATCTAATTACAAAAACTTGAATTTTGGCAAAGTGTAGCATATAATTTTACATGGAATGACAACTCAAAAGGAAAATAAAAAATGAATTCAGAAACAGTGCAAGTGAATTTCCAGCAGCAGGCAGAAATTTATTTGGCTACAGGGAACTTCGATCGGGCGATCGCACTTTGCCAACAAATTTTGGCATCTGAACCCAATTCAGCAGAGACTTGCAAGACCTTGGGAAAGGCGCTGCAAGCTCAGGGTAAACTAGAAGACGCAAGGTATTGGTATAAAGTTGCGATCGCCCTGCAACCCGATTTTGCCGAAGCTTTTGCTAACCTAGGCACTCTCTGTGCTACTTGGGAACAGTGGCAAGAGGCGATCGCCTGTTACCAAAAAGCCATCTCCCTGCAACCAAACTTTGCAGGATTTTACCGTAATTTGAGCCGGATATTTACCCAAGTCGGTCAAGCTGAAGAAGCAGCAGATTGTTGGTATCAAGCACTCATGGTGGAACCGATAGAGATAGCAGAAGAATATCTCGATTTAGGTAATACTTTGTTGGCGCAAAACAAGCCAGAAAAAGCGCTGACTTGTTACCACCGCACGATTTATTTAAACCCCAGCTTTTGCGAAGCTTACTGCCAATTAGCAGAAGCTGCTAGCGAGCTAAAGCAGTGGGACGAAGCTATTGTTAACTACCGCAAAGCTATTCAACTCCAGCCGGAGATTTCTGATTTTCATTACAAATTAGGCAATGTTTTGCAAGCTAAGGAACTCTGGCGCGAAGCGGAGGCAGCCTACCGAAAAAGTATTGATTTAAATCCCAATTCTTTTTTGTCATACTACAACTTAGGCAGCGTGCTGCTCAATTTAGAAAAATGGCAAGAAGCTGCGATCGCCTACCGCACGGCGGTGGAAATTAACCCGGATTATTCTTGGTCTTACTACAGCATCGGTGTAGCTTGCGATCGATTAGAAGAATGGTCGGAATCCGCCGCAGCTTACCAGCGCGCTACTGAATTAGATCCGAATTTTTTTGCAGCTTTTCACCAGTTAGGAGATGCTCTTGTTAAACTAGAAAAATTGTCGGAAGCTGAGGCTGCATACGAACAGGCGATCGCACTAAATGCGGATTTATTTTGGTCTCATTATAACTTAGCTTTGACTTTAGTTCAACTTCAAAAGTTTGAAGCCGCAACACTCGCTTATCGGCGGGCGATCGCACTCAATCCAGAATTCTCTTGGACTTACCACAATTTAGGAGCAGCGCTGTTAAAAACCCAACAGTGGAAAGCCGCAGCTACCGCTTACCAACGTGCTATTGAACTTAATCCCACTATTTCTTGGTCTTATTACAATTTAGGCGATGCTTTGAGTGGAAATCACGCATGGAACGATGCTGTTTCCGCCTACCTTTGTGCGCTTCAAATCGAGCCGTCCCTCCCGAAAATTTACATAAAATTAGGTGAGGCTCTAACTAAAAGAACTCCGGTAGATTCAGATGTAGCAACTAGCTACTATCACCACGAAATGCAGCCGCTGCACGCTCCTGAATTTTACTGCGAAATAGCCCAAAAGTTTGCTGAGAGCGATCGGCTTAACGAAGCCATAATGTTGTACTTGATGGCATTAGAAATTAGACCCAAAGATCCAGAAATATCCCAAAAATTAGAGGAGATTTTAGAAAAACAGCGTCAAACAGGGGAATCTACTCTATTATTAGAGTTAGAGGCTAAGGATATTCGCGATCGCTACATTGCCAGAGTAGTCAAAGGCAAGACTTTTGCAGAAGTCGGCGGCTTGTGGGGAACTGTCAGCGAAAAAGTATCTGTAGCTAGCAAATACGGTGCAGTTTCTCTGACAATGATTGATGCCATGCCGGCATCCCTCCACTGGTGGCAAGATTTTCACGATCGCATGACAAGTTTAAATATTGCTAATTATCACTGTATCAATCAAGATATCACTCAGATTCAACTTGCAGACATTGGCGAACCTTACGATGTAGTTCACTGTGCAGGAGTTTTGTACCATCACCCCCATCCGTTGCAGATTTTAGTTGCCTTGCGTCAGATAACTCGCGAGCATTTAATTTTCACTTCAGCTATTACCCAAGAAGTTATAGAGAATGAGTTAGGACGCTATGAACTTCCGCCTTCTGGAGTAATGTTTATTCCAGCTTTGGACGACGCTGAACGAGCTATTTTAACAGCTTATTGGCGGCCATACATCAACAACAACGCACTTATAGGGATAACTGAAAAAGCAGTTTTTGACATGGACAATTTTGCGGCGTGCTGGTGGCTACCTACAGCTAATGCTTTAGAAGCTATGTGCGAAGTCGCGGGATTTAAGGTTTTAGATAAAGGATTGACTTGGGACAATAATGCTCTGACTCTGCTGCTGGGGATTTGAGGATTGCTAAACGAACAATAACAGGACTTGCTTGTGCACAAACGGCTAAACACCCGGTTTAGGAGCGGGTTCCTCATTTTCTTTCTCGATATTCCTACTAGAAACCGGGTGTTTTCCGTAAATCCTAAATAAAATAGCTGCCCACATTTTTGTGAAGAAAACAGGAACAGGGAAATAATCAATGAACAATCAGCAACCAGAGACGCCACTAGGAAACATTTTAGTAGTAGACGATACAGCAGAAAACCTGCGTCTGTTGTCTACGATGTTGACTCAGAGAGGATACACCCCCCGCTGCGTGATTAACGGAAAAATGGCTTTGAGAGCGTGCAATTCTAATCCACCAGATTTGATTTTGCTCGACATAATGATGCCGGAAATGAACGGTTACGAAGTTTGTCAGCATTTGAAATTAGAACCTAAAACTCGCGAAATTCCGGTAATTTTTATCAGCGCTAAAGATGAAGTATTTGACAAAGTAAACGCATTTGCTGTGGGAGCTGTTGACTATATCAGCAAGCCATTTCAGTTTGAAGAAGTGCTGGCCCGCATCGAAAGTCACCTCAGCCTGCGGAATTTACAAAAGCAGCTAAAAGAACAAAATATGCTGCTGCAAGAAGAAATTACGAGCCGATTAGCAGTGGAAAAAACTCTTCAGGAGAAAAACCAAATTTTGCAACAAGAAATCAGCACCCGTCGCGCCGTTGAAAAAGCTCTGCAAGAGCAAAATTTGGTACTCCAGCAAGAGATATCCCACCGCCAGCGCGCCGAATCTGCTCTATTAAAATCTAACCAAGAATTGGCGCGTTCAAATGCAGAACTAGAACAATTTGCTTATGTGGCTTCTCATGACTTGCAAGCGCCTTTAGCAACCATTGCTAGTTACGCTCAACTTTTAGAAAAACGCTACAAAGACCAACTCGACAGCCAAGGTAGTAAGTTTATCGGCAATATCGTTCAGGGCTGCACCAGAATGCAAACTTTAATTGACGATTTACTCGAATATTCCCGCGTTGGCAGGAGTCGGAAACCTTTTCAACTGACAGATTGCAATCATGCAGTCGAGCAAGCACTCGCGAACCTGCAAGGGGCGATCCGCGAGACTAAAGCCGTTGTCACCTACAGTGAATTACCCGCGGTAATGGGGGATATTTCTCAACTCGTACAACTATTTCAAAATTTAGTCAGCAATGCGATTAAATATCGCCACGATGCAACGCCTGTGGTTCATATTACCGCTTGCAAACAGGAGGAAAACTGGTTAATTTCTGTCTCAGATAATGGAATTGGGATTGCTCCACAGCATCAAACACGTATCTTTCAAATTTTTCAGCGCTTGCACACTCAAAGAGAATATTCTGGGACTGGTATTGGTTTAGCAATTTGTCAAAAAATTGTGGAACTTCACGGCGGATCTATCTGGGTGGAATCGGAACCGGAGCAAGGTTCAATTTTTTACTTTACTCTCGCTTAATTGAGGTATAGTTTCGCCAATGTATAAGCTATAATCTTGGCAAAATTAATCACTTTCTCTATTCTTAAAATGTGTTACATCGAATATATAATGTAGAAATCAAAAAAAATAATAGGGGGAGATAAAAACATTAAATAATTGTTGGTAAGGAGTGTGAGTATCGGGGTGGGGATATGGGCTACAGTTGCATTCATTGTTTTAATTGGTATAAATGGCAATTTAGAATAAAACTTCTTTTCCGTTGACAGTCTAGTTGGTGCGTGATATAATTTTACTTATTAAACATATTATTTGTAAAGATTGCTTACCCTCCCCGAATCTGACGATCGATGTATGTGTACGTGGAATTGAATGACTGCCCGGAAAATAAAAGGTAAAATTCCAGTTATTTTAATATTTTCTTGATTAACAAATATTATGAAAGCAGTTTTTAACTTAGCTTTGCCTCCTATCTGCTTTAAAGTTCTGTTAGTAGAAGACAACCCTCATGAAGCTGAGCTGATTGAAGATTTGCTGTCAGAAATAGGCGGCGCGCAGCGTATAGTGCTGACGAAAGTAGAGCGCCTCAGCGAAGCGCAGCAGCGATTGAATCAAGAAACTTTTGACATAATTTTATTAGACCTTTCATTGCCAGATAGTCGGGGAATCGAGACGGTTGCTCGGGTACAAGAGTACGGGGTAAATGTGCCGATCGTAGTTCTGACCGCCCAAAACGACGAAGAACTTGCCCTGCGGTTGATTTCTGTCGGCGTACAGGATTATTTGGTAAAAAGAAAAATCGACAGCGAACTGTTAATTCGATCGCTCCGCTACGCCATAGAACGCCAAAACAGTCAAGATGCTTTGCGAAAAAGTGAAGAAAAATATCGCTCGGTGGTGGAAAATTCCCTGATCGGCATTGCCATCATCGCTCCAATTATTGACAGCGAAATTCCTCTAAATTGCCACTGGATAGAAGTTAACGATGCCCTGTGCAATTTGCTGGGCTATGAGCGCTACGAACTCGTGCAAAATAATTGGCTAGAGTTGACTCATCCAGAAGATTTGGAGGCTAATTGTGAAAATTTTTCTCAGATGTTAGCAGGTAGGAGCGACGGTTACATCTTAGACAAAAGGTTGCTCAGAAAAAATGGCGAAATAGTTCACACGCGAGTTTCCCTGCGCTGCATCCGCCGCCTGGACAGGTCTATCGACCGGATAATAGAAGTAGTGTTGGACGTGAGCGATCGCTACCGCTACGAAGCCAAACTGAGAGCATCAGAAGAATTTTTAAACCACACCATAAATGCTACGCCAGACCCAATTTTTGTCAAAGACGAGCAACACCGCTGGATGATATTAAATGATGCTTTTTGTCAGTTGGTCGGCAAATCGCGGCAAGAACTGCTCGGCAAATCAGATTATGACTTTTTCCCCCCATCAGAAGCTGCTGTTTTTTGGACAAAAGATGAAGAAGTATTGACAACGGGTATCTGCTTGGAAACCGAAGAAAGCTTCACAGACTCTGCCGGAAAAGAACACATAATTTCTACCAAAAAAAGCGTCTTCCAAATAGCAGACGGCAGTAAAGTAATAGTGGGTACAATTAGAGATTTTACCGAATACAGACAGCAACAAAAAGCCCTGGAACAAAGCGAAGCTCGCTTTCAAAAATTGGTAGCTAACCTGCCGGGAATAATTTATCAATTACGAATGTCAGCAACTGGAAAAATGTCTTTCCCTTACATTTCTTCAGGCAGTAGCCAACTCTACGAATTAGAGGCAGAAGCAATAGAGCAAAATGCGGAACTGATTTCCAATGGAATTCACCCAGACGACCTCTTAGATTTAAAAGCATCAATGGCAATTTCAGCCACTACGCTGGAACCTTGGCAGCAGCAGTGGCGACAGACTTTGCCATCTGGAAAAGTTAAGTGGCTGCAAGGAGCTGCGAGACCAGAAAGGCTCACTAATGAAAGCAAATCTGGCAGCGAAGGCGATATTCTCTGGGACGGTTTAGTGATGGATATCACTGAATTAAAGCAGGCACAAACAGAGCGCGATCGTTTTTTCACTATCTCCTTAGACTTGCTTTGTATTGTAGGTTTTGATGGTCGTTTTAAACGTTTAAACCCAGCTTGGTCAACAGCTTTAGGGTACAGTATTAGTGAATTGTTTGCCAAGCCAATGATCGATTTTGTTCATCCAGACGATCGAAAAGTCACTGCTGCCGAAGGAGCAAAACTAATAGCGGGTACGTCCAGTATATCCTTTGAAAACCGCTACATCTGCAAAGACGGTTCTTACAAATACTTCCTGTGGACGGCATCGCCATTTAGCGAAGAAGGTTTAATCTACTCAGTCGGTCACGACATTACCTCTCGTAAACAAGCAGAGTCCCAACTCCAGCGACAAGCAGTAGCAATGGCCGCTGCTTATGACGGCATCGCTATTTTTAATAATAATAAAGAATGTATTTATTCCAACGAAGCTTATCTCAAAATGTACGGCTTGGCTAGCCCTAGCGAAATGTATGGCAAGAAATGGAAAATGCTCTACAGCAAAGCAGAAAATATATTTTTTGAATTACAAATAATGCCGATGCTTCTGCAAAAAGGGTACTGCAATATAGAAGCGACTGGTCAGCGCCGTGACGGTACTAAGTTTCCTCAAGAATTGTCGCTGACAATGCTTGTCGGTGGCGAAATTATTTCTATAGTGCGCGATATAACTAATAGAAAACAGGTAGAATCAGCCCTGCGATCGAGCCAGCGCCGCTACCAAACTTTAGCAGAAGCATCGCCAGTTTGCATATTTCACACCGACACATTTGGAAATTGTCTTTATGTGAATCAACGGTGGAGCGAAATTACGGGATTAAACGCAGAATTAGCAGCAGAAATTGGCTGGATGAATGCCATACATCCCGATGATGTGGAGCGGGTAAAAAATGAATGGCATAGCTCAATTATTGAGAAAATTCCTTTTAAATCAGAATACCGCTTTCAGCGTCCAGACGGTCGGGTAATTTGGGTGATAGGTCAGGCAATTGCAGAAATCGGAGACAAGCAGGAAATTAAAGGCTATATCGGCACTATTACTGATATCAGCGATCGCAAACAAGCAGAATTAGATTTGCTGCGAGTTACTCAAGCGGTGGAAAGCACCAGCGATGCGATCGGCATTGCTGACTTGACAGGGCGATCGCTCTACCACAATCAAGCCTTTGTTCAACAGTACGGCTACACAGCAGAAGAACTAAACACAGCAGGCGGATTAACAGCAATTTATCCTCAAACTAAAGTGCTGCTAGAAATGTTTAAAACGCTCCGTAAAGGCAAATCTTGGCAAGGCGAACTCAAAATCAACACTAAAAACAACGAACTGGTAACAACTTTATTTCGCGCCGACGGCATTAAAGATGAAACTGGTCATTTAATCGGGTTAGTGGGAGTAATTACCGACATCACCGAACGCAAACAAGCGGAGATGGCACTGCAGCAGCAATTAAGGCGAGAACGGCTAGTAGTTGCTATGCTCGATCGCATTCGCTCCTCCCTAAATTTAGAAGAAGTCCTGACAACTGCTGTCAAACAAGTGCGGCAATTTTTGCAAACAGACCGCACAGTTATTTACCGCTTTAATCCCGACTGGAGCGGCTTTGTTGTTGTGGAATCCGTGGCAAAAGATAGAATTTCGCTGCTAAATTTTAACAATATTGATGGCTGTTTTAAAGAGAAATTTGTTGAAGTTTATCAGCAAGGCGGTATTAGATCAATGGAAGATATTTACCGGGAAAATTTGACGGAATGCCACATGAAATTTCTCGAAAAAATTGAAGTAAAAGCTAACTTAATAGTACCAATTTTAAAAGCACGAGAAAGCATTTCCCAGACCCAACCGACGGCAGAAAATCAGCTCTGGGGACTGCTGATAGCCCAGGATTGCAGGGGCCCCCGTCCCTGGGATTCCTCAGAAATAGAATCTCTCCGGCAATTGTGCGTGCAATTGGCGATCGCGATTCAGCAATCGACGCTATTTCAACAAGCACAAACGGAAATTGTCGATCGCAAACTTGCAGAATCTGCCCTCCAACAAGCTGCATTAGCTGCTGAAAGCGCCAACCGCGCCAAAAGCGAATTTCTGGCCAATATGAGCCACGAACTACGCACGCCTTTAAACGGCGTTTTAGGTTACGCTCAAATCCTCAAAACCGACAAAGACTTAAGCTCAGATCAGCAAGAAAGTCTCAGCAATATTCAACAGTGCGGTCAACACCTGCTGATGTTAATCGACGATGTTTTAGATCTTTCCAAAATTGAAGCTAGAAAAATGGAACTCTACCCGGAAGAGTTGAATTTTCTAAATTTCACGAAAAACATTGCAGATCTCTTTCAGATGCGAGCTTCGCAAAAAGAAATTTTATTCCATTACGAACAAGTCTCTCCCCTCCCTAGCTGCGTTCGTGTAGATCCAAAAAGATTGCGCCAAATTCTCATAAATTTACTCAGCAATGCGGTTAAGTTTACTAACAGCGGCGGTGTGACTTTTAAAGTCGGCTATGTCGGCACAGAGGCCTGGAGTCGAGGGCAAGGAGACAATTATGAGTTCTCGACTTTGAGCTCGGAACTAAAACAAAATTATATGCGCTTTTCCCACAATCCGATCGCAGCCAAACACGCTTTAAAAATCCGCTTTCAAGTCGAGGATACCGGCACGGGAATAGAGCAAAGCAAGTTAGAAGAAATATTTTTGCCATTCCACCAAGTAGGAGGCAATACATTTGTTGAAGGTACAGGTCTCGGACTCTCGATTAGCCAGAAATTAGCGAAACTAATGGGTGCCGAAATTCGCGTCCACAGCACTTTGGGAAAAGGCAGCACTTTTTGGGTAGATTTAGAATTGCCAGCAGCTAAACGGTACTTGGAGGTGTCTCCTTTGCAGGAAAAACGCTGGCTGGTCGGTTTTATCGGCAACAAGCGGAAGGTGTTAATAGTGGATGACAATCAACAGAATCGCGATTTGTTGTCCAGGCTGCTGCGACGTTTAGGATTTGATGTGGCAGAAGCCCAAAACGGCCAAGAATGCCTCTACAAAACAGTTGAATTTCAACCGGATGTCATTTTAATGGACTTGCGGATGCCTGTAATGGATGGCTTAGAAACGGCAAGAAGACTGCGGCAGTTGCCGGAAGTAAAAGATGTTGTGTTAATCGCTATGTCAGCTAGCGTTTTCGAGGCTACGCAGCAAGATAGCATCCTCGCAGGGTACGATGCTTTTCTTCCCAAACCGATCGAAGCAAATCACTTTTTGGAACAGTTGCGCGTGCGTTTGGGACTAGAATGGATTTATGGGGAATCTTCGGAAAACAAAAAGCGCAAACCTCCCAGTTTGTCACCAGCCTCTGATTTTCCTGCTTATTCTTCTCTGTTACCTGCGGCTTCTGAGTCGGTAGTAAAACTTTTGAAACTCGCAGCTATGGGCGACATTGAAGAAATTTTTGATGAGAGTGCTAAGCTGGAGAGTTTAGAACCTAATTTAATGCCGTTTGTCTCGAAGCTGCGCCAACTTGCTAAGGGATTTCAGCTCAAACAAATTCGGAATATTTTAAAGCAATATATCGATGGTCAGTAGGCAGTAGTCAATCGATTGCGCGATTTTAGATTTTAGATTTTAGATTAAAGAATTGAAGTATTGACTTGCGCGAGATAAATTCGGCGGCTCCTTTATCGGATACAGGTTTTTTATTTCTGGACGGATGAATCACGTGGCGGGTATCCTGGATGCTTTCGGTCAGTAGTCAGTGGTCAGTGGTCAGTAGTTATATCATGTGCGATCGCTCGATCGGACACGATCTCACTCTAATAGCCAACCAAATAATTCTCCTACTGTCAGTTGCAATTCCATGGCAAAAGATGGCACGGGCAATAACTGTTCCGGTTCGTCAAACACCTCCGTTGATTGAGTCGGCCGATATACAAAAACCGATCGCTCCTCTGGATCGATTAACCAACCGATTTGAGTTCCATGTTTGAGACAATATAAAATATTTTTAGTAACTTTAGTTTGGCTTTGGTCGGGGGAGAGGATTTCAATTGTCCAATCCGGGGCGATCGCAAACACATTTGCCACACCACCATTTTCTTTACGGGGAATGCGTTCCCAAGTGAATACAGTCATTCGATTTTAGATTTTAGATTTTAGATTTTGGATTGACTTGCGCGAGATTAATTCGGGGGACGCAAGGATTTTAGATACTTCGACTTCGCGAGCGCACAAGTTTGAGATTTTGGATTGACTTGCGCGAGATAAATCACGTGGCGGGTACCACATGAAGAAATTCGCTTGTCACGTCGGGAACGATCGCTCGACCGCCAAAAATGCACCGTAGTTCTGGAAATGCTCGCGCCACCTTTTGAGGTTTGAGAGTAGCATTAGCAGCGCTTGTCAACTCGCCTTGAATGACACTATGTTGGCCTTGAGGCATCGGTTTTTGAATGATTTCACCGTCAATGTACTCGCTGGCTGGTTGAGTTTCTGGCAACTTCAGAAACTCTTGGAGTGTCAAAGATTTTGGCAGGGTTTCTACCATCCAATTTTACCTATAAAATAGAGTTTCATCTGCTATTTTACCCAAAAGTCCCGGACTCGTGCGATCGGCGCTCCACTCACTTCAACATCCGGCTCTACCACCTTGCATCCTGGGGCTAATCTTGCTTCTATATATTCAGAGACAGTTTTTGAGAGAGTTGGGATTGAAATTACTTTGCCTCAGTAACGGCCACGGAGAAGACGCGATCGCCCTTCGCATCTTGCAGGAACTGCAACAGCACCCGCATCCGCCAGAATTAGCCGTGTTTCCGCTAGTGGGTGAAGGGCAAGCTTTCGCTCAACTAGAAAACGCCCGCATCATCGGCCCGGTGCAGCGAATGCCTTCGGGCGGCTTTATTTACATGGACAGAAGGGAATTTTTGCGCGATGTCAAAGGCGGCCTGCTGCAGTTGACCATCGCTCAGTTTAAAGCCATCCGCGCTTGGGTGCGAACCCAAAAACAGTCTGGGAATCAAGACGGCGTTATTTTAGCCTGCGGGGATATTGTACCGCTGCTGTTTGCTTGGCTCAGCGGCGCGCCCTATGCCTTTGTCGGTACTGCCAAGTCCGAGTATTATTTGCGGGACGAGGACGGGCCTCTGGCTCGCAAATCCAGGGTAAGCGGTGGGTGGAATTGGTCGCGATCGGTTTATTTGCCTTGGGAGCGCTGGTTGATGACTCGATCGCGCTGTCGAGCCGTTTTTGCCAGGGACGCGCTCACCGCCGAGACCTTACAAAAGCTGGGCATTCCCGCTTACGATCTCGGAAACCCGATGATGGACGGACTCGAACCGGAAAACCCCGCCGGTTTTTACGGCCCTGACGCAGAGTTTCGGGAAATCGAGCGATCGCTCATCATCACCTTACTTCCCGGTTCTAGAGCGCCGGAAGCCTATGCTAATTGGCTGCTAATAGTAGAGGCTGTAGCCGGAATTTTATCGCTGTTTGCCGATCGCAAATTGTTATTTTTCGGAGCCATTTCTCCAGAGTTAAACTTAGAAGCTTTGCGACCTAGTTTAGAATTTTTCGGCTGGCGACAAGACGGGGAAACTAGAACGCAGCGGCCAGAAGCAAGTATTTTGCGACCTCCTGTTTCCAGCGCTCGAGAAATTCGGAAAGAATCTCCTAATTTGCTATTGCCCCTGACATTTGTGCAGAGAAATGCCACGATGATTTTGACTCAGCAAAGTTTTAACGATTGTTTGTACGAAGCCGATTTAGCAATAGCAATGGCCGGAACCGCTACAGAACAATTTGTAGGTTTAGGAAAACCGGCGATCGCCATTCCCGGAAACGGCCCGCAATTTACTTTCGCCTTTGCAGAAGCTCAAAGTCGCCTGTTAGGGCCGTCATTAATTTTAGTCAAACATCCCGCCGAAGTTGCCGGTGCCGTGCAGTCTTTGCTCCGCGACCCCGACAGGTTGCAGCTAATCGCTGAAAATGGCTGGCGCCGCATGGGAGAACCCGGTGCAGCAGCCAGAATTGCCGAGTGTTTAATTCAGCGCTTCGGCGGTGAATTCAGCAATTCTCCATTGCCCGCAATAGACTAGGGACAAAACATTGTTTTGTCCCTACCAAATATCTTTAATTCTACTTTCTTTAAAAAAATCTTGTTCGCTAATATCATGTCCGATGGATCGCCCATAATACATAAGCCAGGGCGGGTTTGTGAGATTGTCCGTTTTTGGCAAATATTATTGGCTCACGGGCCCCTACAGGAATCCGGGTAATCGACCGGACATGATATAACTACTAACTTCCGTTGTCTGTAGTGAGGAATGCAAGTCCTCTGATTTTTATGAGGACTTGCATTCCGATGCTGCAAACCAATTTTATTGTGGTTGTTCGAGTAGGTGTGCAGGGCCGCGCACCTTACTAATAAGCTGTTGCGGCCTTTAAATTGTATGTCAAAAAAAATCAAAGTCTTGTGGGGAGTAGGGGCCCTAGCGTCCCGCCCGCCCTGAATATACAATTTAAATGCGCGACAGCTTACACCACTGGCAGAAAAATTTAATTCGCCGTTTGTTCCGAAGATTGATCCCAGAAATTAGCTTGAGGAATTTTAAAATCCGACTTAACCAAAACTCCCGGTTCTCGCTGCATCGGCAGCACATCTAAAGTATCCGTTTGCGCGCAATATTTTAAATCTTCAATAACACCTAAACCGAGGAGGCGCTGACCGTGACTGGCTCTTTCCAACAATTCGTGCAACCTATCTTGCCAGTGGAGATAAAGAGCAATAGCCCCAAATACTTCATCGTTACCAGCAAAATCGCTCGCAGGAATACCGCTTTCTGCTAGGAGACTTTGGGCGATCGCACCAGCACAAACCGTATCTTCCAACGAATAACTTCCTTCCCAACCAGAACCCACAATCCAAATAGTTTCCGGCCGTTTACTTAACAAAAACTGCACCACAGATTTGCGGTTAATCAAAGCCGCCGTTAACACAGTTGCAGCAGCTTGCACTCGTTCCAGAGCGCGAGTACCATTAGTTGTGCTGATAAAAATTCGCTTCCCACTCACCTTTTCTGGCGTGCAGTCGAGAGGAGAATTCCCCATGTCAAATCCGTCAACTTTCCCGCCGCCGCGCTCTCCAGCGCGAATCCGCTTATCAGCAGGCCATTTTTCGCTGCTTGCCATTAGCTTATCTAAGTCGCTGAAAACTTGGACAGCTTCCGCCCCATTATTCAGGGCCGTTGCCATTGTCGTAGTCGCCCGCAGCACATCAACTGCGATCGCGCAAGCCGGCATTTTGTCGGCTGGCGTAAGTTCCGGGGTATGGTAAATAAAAAGCTTCACTTTTGGGCAACCTGCGATAAATCCTCATCAGTCATAATAATGGAAAATGGATGATAGAAAATAGAGTCGAGTCCTCAAAAGCAGAAAATATGTCAAAACAGTTAAATTCAAACCCCGCCCGCGCCGCCATTACCGCACCAATTGGACTCCTGGCAGGTTTCACCTATCCTTTGCGAGCTTTCACGCTGATTTTGCAAACTCCCAAGCTGTGGACTTATGTATTAGTTCCCGTGGTGCTAAATTTTATAATTGGTATTGGTCTTTATTTAAGCTTGCTATTTCCCAGTTTGGCTGGGATAGATGTTTTAGTTGCCGATTTGTCCGTCCGATTTAATGCTCTAATTGCGAGTTTTCCAGCTTGGCTGAGCTTTCTCGGCGTGTTAACAGTTGCTTTCGGCTGGCTGCTGCGCGTACTCCTAGTGTCAGGACTTTTGCTGATAATTGGATTTTTGTTAGTGCAGTTTGGCGTGATTTTAGGTTCGCCCTGGTACGGCAAACTTTCCGAACAATTGGAACTGCTGCGGAACGGTCAATTGCCCGCAGAAGCACCAATGAATTTGGCGAGTAGTTTTGGCGATATTCAAAGGGCGATCGCCTTTGAACTGCGAAAACTACAAATTTTGTTGAGCGTCGGTATACCCCTGCTGCTGCTAAATTTTATTCCTGGTGTCGGCTCTATTCTTAGCAGTTTTGGTGGCGTAGCTTTGGGCGCGACTATTGTCTGTTTGGACTTTTTAGATGCACCTTTGGAGAGGCGGAGGCGACCTTTTCAGGAGAAGTTGGAGATAATTTGGGCGAGTTTGCCCGCCAGCGGGAGTTTTGGTTTGGTTTGTTTGGGTTTGGTGAGCATTCCGCTGTTGAATTTGTTGGCAATTCCGCTGTGCGTGACGGCGGGAACTTTGTTTTTTTGCGATCGCATTTGGCCGGCCCGCTTTGCTCCCGAAGAAAGAAAGAGCGATCGAGAAACTAACATTACAACTTAAAAACTAGGGAGATGCTTCTTCCTTCGGCTGACTCTGGGAGTTAAGGCCCAAAAACGGGCTTAAAAACAGCCAGCTAATGAAGAAAAATGATGCTGTAAATAGCTGGACAATATCGATCGCCGACAAATATCCGTCAGATAATAGTGCAATACTTCTATCTGTCAGCCCGAATATCCAAGAGAGAATCCCAAACAGCCAAATGCCTTTTTGGAGCATGGGCAAAAATGCTGAAACTTCGGAGTTTTGCTGCTTGTTCATTAATTTAGCCCTTGTTTGCGAAAAGTCTGATTAACCGGGCACCCCAAGGGCTTAAGGATTTTTAGTGTCTCCTCGGATTCCCTTTGTTATCTATATGTTAAGAAATGTTTCCCGAAATGACAACGCGCCCTGGGAGGTATTTCCGCATCTATCTCAAGAGGTAGTCGCAGCGCTCATAAAGAGTGATATTTGCTACACTTTGGTAGGATGCGCGATCGCGATCGGGTTCTGGGCTAGTCTTGCCATTAGTCCCAGGCGGTTGATATAGTGGGTCACAGGCTACGTAAAAGAGCGAAATCACAAATTATGTTATTTAACAGTATTGAATTTTTAGTATTTTTTGCGATTGTTTTCGCCATATATTATTTCCCTCCGTTGCAAAAATTGCAGGTTCCCATCCTGATAATTGCCAGCTTTATTTTTTACAGTTGGAGCGCCCCCGCACTGTTGCTGATCCTGCTACTCTCCATTCTTATCAACGCTACAGTCAGCTTTCAAGTTGCCCGGATTTCTGGCAAGAAACAGCGATTTTTTTGGGCTTTATCGGGAGTCGTTCTCAATGTATTAATTTTGAGCTTGTTTAAATACGCTGGTTTGCTAACTAACTTTGTTACCGATGTTTTTAATATTGCTCGCTCCGAAGGCAGCATTGCTTATTTATTCTTAAAATTGCCTCTGCCTATCGGCATTTCTTTCTACACATTTGAAGGCATAAGTTTAATCGTAGACGTACTGACTCAAAAAAACAAAAGCGAAACCGAAGCAAACGCTTACGTCTCGCCCAACTTCACCCAACACCTGCTAAATACTTCATTTTTTATTAGCTTTTTCCCCAATTTACTGTCAGGCCCGATTTTAAAATCCAAGACTTTTTATCCCCAGATTGTTCCTAAATACTTTAAAGATATTCCTTGGAATTTCATTTTTCGCTCGCTCGTTGTCGGCTACTTCCTAAAAATGGTCATCGCCGACAACTTAAAAGACTATACCTTCTGGATCAGCTTTCCCTACTACCAAGGATTTGGAACGATTACCAACCTGACACTGCTGTTTGGCTACTCAATCCAAATTTTCGCCGATTTTGCCGGTTACTCCTTAATTGCGATCGGTTTTGCAGCCGCTTTGGGTTACAGAATTCCCGACAACTTCGACTTTCCTTACATCTCTCGTTCCCTCTCCGAATTCTGGAGAAGGTGGCACATTTCCCTCTCAACTTGGCTCCGAGATTATCTATACTTTCCCCTCGGCGGAAACCGCAAAGGCAGAATCAGAACTTATGTTAACTTAATGATAGTAATGACTTTAGGAGGATTATGGCATGGGGCTGCTTGGAGTTATGCAGTTTGGGGAATTTATCACGGCTTGGGTTTAGCCGTAGAACGCTTTTTTGGCTTCGACAAATCCAAAAACAAATTGCCAGAACCAAATCAAGCAAAAACCAAACCAATCTGGCAGCAATTATTATTGGACAGCCTTAGCGTTTTAGGCATTTTCTCTTTTGTTTCCGTGGGATGGCTGCTTTTCAAACTGCCTCGATTTGAAGAAGCGGTTGACTTCGCAGTTACTTTAGTTCGCAACTATAAAATCAAGCCCGGTTGGAGTCACATTATTCCGACGCTATTTTTTTCCCTACCAGTAGTGATTTATCACATTCCCCATTTTCCCACTTGGCAAAATCTGATGAAACAGGATTCAAATAAAAACGGCCAAAAAGTCTGGAGCGTTTATCAAGATTTAGCTTTAGGAATTATGCTAGCAATGATATTCCTCAACAGTGGCAGCTCGAAACAATTTATTTATTTCCAATTCTAGAAGGTGTTCTATGTTTGTCAAATTCCCGTTGCGACCGATTTTGCGCCCGGTACTAATTTTTCTGTTTATAATGAGTTTTTATCAAGCGCTCGTCAGCGGCGGAGTTTTGCCTGCTTCCGATGGAGTTAGCCTGCTTCAAAATAATATTGTTAAAACTCAAAGGTATGTATATCAGGATAATTCCGATCTAAAAATGGTAATGGTAGGTAGTTCTCTAGCTGCAAACCTTAATATTAAAGACATTGGAGAGGGCGTAAAGAGCATAGCCTTGGGGGGAGGAGCGAGCCAAACAGGTTTAGAAATAGTTAAAAGAAGTAAAACCAAGCCTCCTATTGTTTTGGTGGAAATTAACGATACTATTGTTCGGAAAATAGATACAGAATTAATGGATTCTTTGTATCATCCTCTTTTTTATTGGTTACGCCAGTATCTACCAATGATGAGAGAGGAATACCGTCCGATTAGCATTTTTGTGGATGTTTTTAAAAGTCGATCGAAGCCGAGTCAAAAAGTGACGCGAGAGGCTCTAGACAGATTAGAAGGTCGATATCTTACTCCCGACTTATCCCAAAAAGCTATCCAAACGATAGTAGATATTCAAAGTCAACCTTTGTCTGAACAAGATGCAGAAGCTATAAAAAAAGAAGCTGAGTTTATTAAAATTCAAATCGCAGAAATCCAAAAAAATAGCGGGGCAAAAGTAGTTTTATTTGACATACCGCAAGAGTCACGAGTTAACGCTGCAATCAGGAGAAAACAAGTCCAAGAATTGGCTAAAAAGCTGTTTCCGTCCGATCGTTTTGAGTGGCTGCCACCCCCGAAAGAGCGAGAATGGCGTACCAATGATGGCATCCACTTGATCCGCAGCGACGCTAGAGATTTTGCCGAGTTTTTGAGAGATAAATTGCTGAGTACGGTAGCGACGGGCTCTGTTGGCACCGCGCCTAGAAAAGAAAGCTTGTAATTTACTTTGAAGTGTGGCATACTACATAACGATCAAGTCTGGTTAAAGAACGATCGTGAGGTTTGTACTGATGAGGGAGAGTTATCAAAGCCCTAAAAGCCACAGCATAAACAATTTGATGATCAGTATCAACCCGGCTTGATATGAGTTCAGCGTCAATAAAATCGAACAATGGCACGCTTAAATCAGATTATTGCGATCGAAAAAGGCATCAAAAGCCGATCCGTCCAAGAACTCGCAGAAGCTCAAAAAGCACTCCAGAAGCCCGCTGTGCTTTCTGGAATCTCCCGTACATACCGCCCCAAAGACGAAGAAGGCGAACAACTGCCGCCAGAGTCCAAAAAAGTTGAAGTCAAAGCCGAAGAGATTATCCGCAAAATGACTGAATTTTTGACCAAACTCTTCGACGTAACCGCAACCAAAGATTGGACAAATTGTAGCGCCCGCGCTGACATAACTGTAGACGATCAGAACTGCTGGGTTTTATGGTAATTTATCAATCAAAGTGATACGACTTCCCCAAAAAAAAAATGCAAAACCAAGCTCTAAACCGATACAGCGTCCGTCATTTCCAATCTAAAATCTAAAATCTAAAATCTAAAATGGTATGATTTACTGCATCAATCCTCAATGCGAACAACGCGAAAATCCTGCTGCTGCTCAAAATTGTCAAGCTTGTGGCACGGATTTGTTAATTGCCGATCGCTATCGCATCCTTAAACCAGTGCGATCGCCCAATCCCGCACGCCCCACAGACATCTTTGAAGTTGAAGATTTGGGAACCGGGGAAAACGAATGGGGCACTGTCAAAATTTTAAAAGTCTTGAAACACGCCCACAATCCCGATTTAGTTCGCTTGTTCAAGCAAGAAGCGCGAGTTTTGATTTGGCTGGCCGGAAAGGGATCAGTTCCCCAAGTCGAACCAGACGGTTATTTCCCAATTAAAATCCCCCAGAACTTCCAGAAATTGTCTTGTTTGGTGATGGAAAAAATTAGCGGAGAAAACTTGGCAGAATTATTAACTAAAAAACAGTACGTTTCTCAAAAACTCGCTCTTGATTGGCTGCAACAAATTACCAATATTTTGCAGGAAATCCACAAACATCATGTAGTGCATCGGGATATTAAGCCATCCAACCTGATGATTGAAGCCAATGGAAAATTGAGATTAATTGACTTCGGCGCAGCCACAGAAGCAGATATAGAGACCGCACCCATAGGTTCTGCTGGATACGCCGCACCGGAACAAATTCTAGGTAAAGCAGGCGTGCGATCGGACTTTTTTGCCCTAGGGCGTACTTTTGTACATTTATTAACAGGCATAGAGCCGATCGACTTTCCCGTTAATGAAAAAACTGGTAAAATTAATTGGAGGAACCAGGCTGTAGATATTGACCCGTTACTCCTAGAGTCGATCGACGAATTGATGGAACCGCTACCAGAAAACAGACCTGAAAATACCCAAGTTATTTTAGAAAAATTAAAAATTCACGACGCAGACCCCCTGCAAAAGGGGGACGCAACATCGCTTCAATAAATCTCTTCCAACCTGCGAAAATCCCGCTCAACTTCCGCCCACAAAGCCCGATTGTGAGGGTCAGTTTTCACAGCCTTTTTCAAATAAATTCTCGCCTTATCAACCTGCTTTTCTCCGATCAAATGCCGTCCCCAGCGCTGATAGGCGATCGCCTGCCACTGACGCACCTCCAAATCTTCGGGAACCCGCTGGGCCAAACCCTCAATCAAGGCGATCGCCCGCGGGAACCTGTGATATTTCAGCAACTGCTGCAACTCAACATAAGCATCTTGCTTTAACTTTTGTTCCACCGCCGACAGATCCGCATGAGATTGAACCGCAGCCTCTTTTCGAGTCACCTTAACTGCCTGCGGTTGAGCTTTCACCCCCCGATCCGGCGGTGTCGAACTAGGCGGCACAGTGGAATTGGCAACTTTCGACTCCGCAACATGGTGGGGGGCAACATTCACCAGGAACTTATAAGCCTCAGTAATAGCAATAAACTTATTTTTAGCCTGTTCGTTTCCCGGATTCACATCGGGGTGATACTGTCTCGCTAACTGCCGATAAGAGGTCTTAACTTGCGATAAACTCGCACCTAACCTCAGCCCTAACTGTCGGTAATAATCTGCAATATCCATCTAGCATGAATGAGCGTTGATAGTACCATTAAATATGGCAGAATCCTTCAATGTAAAGATTCTGCCAAAATTTACCGAAAAACTGGGTTGTAGTGCGAGGCTTGCCCGCACTACGGTAGCGCAAAAATAACTTACGGACGATCTTCGATCACTCTGTCAATCAAGCCGTATTCCTTGGCTTCCTCAGCGGACATGAAATAGTCGCGATCCATGTCCTTCTCGATTTTCTCGATCGGCTTGCCAGTATTCTTAGCATAGATACCGTTGAGTTGGTGGCGCAGTCGCAGAATCTCTTTGGCCTCAATCTGAATATCCGTTGCTTGTCCCCGCGTGCCCCCAGAAGGCTGGTGAATCATGATGCGCGAGTGAGGCAAAGCTAACCGTTTCCCCTTCGCACCGGCAGCTAACAGGAAAGAACCCATCGAAGCAGCCAAGCCCACACAAATCGTCACCACGTCTGATTTAATGTGCTGCATGGTATCAAAAATAGCCATGCCTGCCGACACCATCCCGCCTGGGGAATTGATGTATAAAATAATATCCTTACCTGAATCTTCCGAATCAAGATAGAGCATCACAGCGATGATTTGATTGGCAATTTCATCGTCAACGTCCCTGCCCAAGAAAATAATCCGTTCCCGGTAGAGGCGATCGTAGATATTAATCCACTGAGTATCATAACCCCCCGGCATCTTGTAGGGAACTTTTGGCACACCGATAGGCATAATTCGGAACTCCGTTTAGTTGGTAATTGGTGATCGGGCAATTGGTTATGGTTTATTAGTTATTTGTTAGTTGTTATTTCCGGTTTTTTAGTTTGTGGTTATAATGACCAATAAACCCTAACCAATAACTAATAACTAATAACTAATACCCCCTAACCGAATTAGAGGACTCCAGCCGGCAGCGGTTTCGGCAATTCTTCAGAACTTTCAAGAACGCGATCGATCAAACCGTATTCTTTAGCTTCCTGGGGCGTCAGGTACAGCAACCGATCCATATCTTTAGTAATCTTTTCGATCGGTTGGCCAGTACAGCTTGCAAAAATATCAAGCATCGTCGCTTTATTTGCCAGCACTTCCTTAGCGCGAATTTGAATGTCGCTTGCTTGACCCCGCGTGTAAGCCTTGGGTTGGTGCAACACAATGGAAGCGTGGGGCAAACTCGCTCGAAAGCCTTTTGTACCAGCCGCTAACAGCATCGCAGACATCCCCATTGCCGAACCGAGGCAAATAGTGTGTACGGGCGGCTTAATGTACCTGATCGTATCGCAGATAGCGAAGGCTTCTGTTTCAAAGCCGACGGGTTCGCCACTGTAACCAGAAGTGCCGGTCGAGTTGATGTAGATTTTGATCGGCTTCTCGGGGTCTTCGTACTGCAAGAACAACAGTTCAGCAATAATCAGTTCTGTTACCGCAGGCACCAGAGGCATCCCCAGATAAACGATCCGCTCCTTCAGCAACAGGGATGGCAAATCGGGAGGTGGCGTCCGAGAGTTCCCTTCCCCGTAGTATGGCGATTGCACTGCTTTAATGGGTGTGTTCATCAGAAAAATGAGTCTGAAACCCCGTCCTTCTAGGACGGCTTTACATTGGATTGGGGTGGAGGGGTATGGTTGCCCCTCCGTGGAGATGTGGTCTTCTCCAAAACTCCCTTACGGGTAAAGTTAGCTTCGCCAATGTTTTTAGAGCTTGTTAAACTTGCAGCACTGTTTCAGTGACCTTAAAACTGTTTAACTGCAAATGACAGGGCAGGGGACTAGCTTCGCATCCCAGGGTGTCATGACTCAAAAAACGTAGACCTCGAAAGTCTTAGGCTGGTCAGGACGGCTCGCAAGAATCTCTTACAAGCCTCATGCACTTAGGCTGAGGTTCCTGACATAACCGAAATGTTGCCTGAACTGATGGAGCTATTCTTAAAGAAATACTAACGCAATCTTTAGGTATCCCGCATGAAAGTTAGTTTGCTCCCGGTTTTAAACGACCCTAACCTTGACGCTGCTGCGCCCTCAACGCAGCGCCAGCTAGCGATTTCGGTGTCTGCGACGGCAAGCTCGATCGACTCCAGCGTACCCTTAAACCTGTGCCTGATTCTCGACCACAGCGGTTCGATGGGCGGACGCCCCTTGGAAACAGTCAAACAAGCCGCCGGACGGTTGCTGGACAGGTTGAAGCCCGGGGATCGCTTTTGCGCGGTGGCTTTCGATCATAAAGCCAAAGTCCTCGTCCCCAATCAAATTGTGGGAGACCCCAGCAGTATTAAACGGCAAATTGAGCAATTGCGATCGGCCGGTGGCACAGCAATTGATGAGGGCATTAAGTTAGGTATTGAAGAGTTGGGCAAAGGCAAAAAAGAAGCTATATCTCAGGCGTTTCTGCTGACTGACGGCGAAAACGAACACGGCGACGACAGCCGCTGTTTGAAGTTGGCTAAATTGGCTGCCGACTACAACATGACTTTAAATTCTCTAGGATTTGGCGATAACTGGAACCAGGATATTTTGGAAAAGATTGCTGATGCTGGTGGCGGTGCTCTGGCTCACATTCAGCGTCCCGAAGATGCGGTTGACGAGTTTAGCAAACTATTTACTCGCATCCAAGGTGTAGGTTTGACTAATGCTTATTTGCTATTTTCACTGATGCCAAAAGTACGGTTAGCCGAACTCAAACCGATCGCCCAAGTTGCCCCGGATACGATCGAATTACCGGTACAGCAAGAGGGCGATCGTTTTATGGTACGCCTGGGAGATTTAATGAAGGATATAGAGCGAGTAGTTTTGGCTAATATTTATATTGGACAGTTGCCCGAAGGTACACAGGCGATCGGGCAATTGCAAATTCGCTACGACGATCCGAGTGTCGGCCAAGGTTTGCTTTCCGATCCTGTTGCACTTTCCGCTAATGTCGTGAAAGTTTATCAGCCGGCCATTAACCCGATGGTACAGCAGCACATTTTAGCTTTGGCTAAATACCGCCAAACTCAACTCGCAGAAACCCGATTGCAACAGGGCGATCGCGCCGGCGCGGCAACAATGCTGCAAACTGCTGCGAAAACTGCTCTGCAAATGGGCGATAAAAGTGCCGCAACTGTGCTCCAAACCTCTGCTACTCGCTTGCAGTCTGGCGAACAATTGAGTGAAGCCGATCGCAAGAAAACTCGGATTGCTTCTAAAACTATTTTGAAGTAATCGCGCGATTTTAAATTTTCAATAATTTTAAATTGGGCGATCGGACAATTTGGCGATGCGAAATCGCCCCTACAAAAACGAAACCCGCGCCCAGGCGGGTTTCAATATTCTGAGTCTCGCCTGCAAAAAGCGAAAGTCAGTGTAGCCGGATTGTTTCAAGCTGTGGAGCGACAAGAAGCTCGATGGTTTAGAATGTTTCTATCACCTATCAAGAGTGCTTGTATGAACCAGACAATATCTGATAAAGTACGCTGGACTACCGCCGATTTAGAACTATTGCCCGATAACGGCGATCGCTATGAAATTATTGATGGGGAGCTATTTATGACTAGAGCACCGCATTGGGGGCATCAACAGACTTGTGGCAGATTTTTTTCTTGCCTTGATACTTGGTCGATGTCTACTGGTTTGGGACGAGCCGCCATCAATCCGGGTCTTATTTTCACGGACGCTGATAACGTCATTCCTGATGTAGTTTGGGCGAGTAATGAACGCTTGGCTATCTTGCTAGACGAAGCCGGCCATTTAACCGCCGCACCCGAGTTAATTGTTGAAGTGTTATCCCCCGGTGCAGACAATCAGAGACGCGATCGAGATTTGAAACTTAGACTCTATTCAGTGCGAGGAGTGCAGGAATACTGGGTTGTGAATTGGCAATTGCAGCAAATAGAAGTTTATCGCAGGGAACAAGCAAGTTTAAGGCTCATTGCTACGCTGTTGAGCAATGATGAACTAACTTCGCCTTTGTTGCCCGGTTTTAGTTGTTCTGTCGCTCAAATTTTTGCCTAAATTATGAAATCATCATTTTACAATTTAATTGCTACTCTAGTAATCTTTACTATCTTTGGTAATATATCCCTTGCTGTCTCTGCTAAATCCTCAGCAATATTAATAGCTCAAAAAACGATTGTTCAAAATCCTGCTGAAGATTTATTCAATAGTGCTTTAGCCAAATCAGAGGCGGGAGACATTCAAGGGGCGATCGCCGATTACACCGAAGCCATCCGCCTCAACCCCAACTACGCCAAAGCCCACAACAAACGCGGCATCATCCACGGCCGCAATCTCAAAGATTACCCAGCAGCTAAAGCAGATTTCGATCGCGCAATTGAAATCAACCCCAACTACGGCGATGCCTACTACAACCGCGCCAGAGTCCGCGAGTTCTTAGAAGACAAACCGGGGGCGATCGCTGATTATCAGAAAGCAGCCGAACTATATCAAAAAGATGGCAATACCAACGATTATCAAGATGCCATCAAGCATCTTGAAATGCTGCAAAAATAGAGTGCTTTTGAAAACATAGTATAATATCCTTCGCTCTGCGTTCATCCGCATTCATCGGCGGTTAAACATTCCAAATTAACTATTCAAAAAATGCTCGAAACTTCCACCGTCACCGTCACCGTACCCGCCACAACCGCCAACTTAGGCCCAGGATTCGACTGCATCGGCGCCGCTTTAAGCCTCTACAACCGCTTCCAATTCTCCCGACTCGAACCCTCAGCAACCGAGAAACTAAAAATTACTGTTACAGGCTCTGAAGCCGCCAAAGTCAAGACAGATGACAGCAATCTCGCTTATCAAGCATTTATAAAGTTATACGATCGCCTGAACCAATCGCCGCCGCCCGTAGCCATACATATAGATATGCAAGTGCCGCTGGCTAGAGGTTTAGGAAGTTCCGCCACAGCTATTATCGGTGGGTTAGTCGGTGCAAATGAGTTAGCCGGTGCGCCTTTGAGTCAGGTGGAAGTGATGCAATTGGCGATCGAACTTGAAGGACATCCCGACAACGTTGTCCCCGCTTTACTGGGAGGATGTCGCCTCGCTGCTAGCAATGCACCCCCCCAACCCCCCCTTAGTAAGGGGGGGCTAACAGAAGAATTCCCTCTCCGTGAAGCGGGGCTAACAGAACAATCACCCGCACTTACCGAAGCTGCTAGCAATGCACCCCCCCAACCCCCCCTTAGTAAGGGGGGGCTAAGAGAACAACTTCCCCTTAGTAAGGGGGGGCTAAGAGAAGAATTCTCTCTCCGTGAAGCGGGGCTAACAGAACAATCACCCTTAGATGCGGAAATTCTACCATCACCCCCCCTTGCTAAGGGGGGGCTCACACAATCACCCCCCCTTAGCAAGGGGGGGCAGGGGGGGGGTTCATGGGAGATTTGCGATATTCCCTGGCATCCGAATGTTGTGCCGGTGGTAGCCATCCCAGATTTTGAACTGTCTACAGCCGAAGCCCGCAAAGTTTTGCCAGCAGATTACAGTCGGGCTGACGCGATTTTTAATGCTGCACACCTCGGTTTGCTAGTGCGGGCTTTGGAAACTGGCAATGAAAACTGGCTGCGCTGCGCCCTCCAAGACAAAATTCACCAACCTTACCGGCAATCTCTGATTAAGGGATATGAAGCGGTGCAGCAAGCTGCCCTGAATGCAGGGGCCTATGAAATGGTAATTAGCGGTGCCGGGCCAACGCTTTTAGCTTTAACGGATGTGGCTAACGCTGTTGCGGTTGAGAAAGGGATGGCGGCTGCTTGGATGGAATTTGGGGTAAAGGCTGAGGTAAGGGCGATCGCCCTCGATACTCAAGGCGCGCAAGTCTCCCTTTAGTTATTTCACTCCTAGACACACAACATCTACATAACCGTGTTTTGTAGGGGCAACCCCCCGTCGTTGCCCCTCTCCGTGGAATTATTCATATTTCTATTCTCTTCCTCTCTCCTTCAAATCTCTGGAAGATCAACTCAAGTCTCTTCTCGATAACTTCTGCCATTCCCTCTACAAAATTTTACCTTTAAAAAAAAGCAGTCATTGTAGGGGCGGATTCACCATAATCTCAGGCTAAAACCAACAATCTCAAAAATCCGCCCCCACCAACGGTAAATACTATTAAGGATCGCGAATTAAATAATTTACACAAGTTTGTGGGGACTAGGGGTTGGGCACTCTTAGCTCGCCCTTTCTGGACGGGCGGGACGCCCATCCCACAAGAACCATCACGCATTGTAAGTTATTTAATTCTCATTCCTAATTAACTGTGACGCAGCGGAATCTCTATCTGAATTTTAGTGCCTTTACCCGGTTCGGAAAAACACTTGAACTCTCCTTTGTGCTGCTCTACAATTATCCGATAGCTGAGAGCAAGTCCCGATGATATGGGTGATTCCGCAGGTTTTGCTGCCAAAAATGGATCGGAAATTTGGGCTGTGATATCTTTGCTATGTGCGATGTCGTTATCAGCAATCTCAATCGAAATTCGCTGACCATCGACTACCTGAGTGGTTATCAAAATCACGGGCTTAAATTTGATTGATTCCAACTCCTCCAACTCTTGAGCCGACTCTTCCAAAGCATCGATCGCGTGATTGATGATATTCAGAAAAGCTTGATTTAGCAGACCTGCATAACACTCAATCTGTGGCAAATTGCCGAATTGTTTGATCACCTTGATGTCTCGCCTTCCCTCGCGAGCCGGCAAGCGGTGCTGCAACAACAACAGAGTATTTTCTAAACCGTCGGAAACATCAAATAACTGCCAGCCCGATCGATCGCTGCGGGAAAAATCCTGTAGCGACAAAATTATTTGGCGGATGCGATCGCTCCCGGTACGCATGGAACTCACAATTTTCAATAAATCGTCCAGAACGAATTCCACATCCATATCTTGTTGTTTTTGCATAATTTCCGCTCCGGGATTGACTAGCTCTTTTTGATACAATCGCAGCAGTTCAATTAAATCGGCTGCGTAGCTTTGGACGTGAGTTAGATTGCTGTAAATAAAAGTAATGGGGTTGTTAATTTCGTGGGCTATCCCAGACACCAATTCGCCCAAACTAGACATTTTTTCATTTTGCAGCATTCGATCGCGCGACAGATCCAATTCTTGCTGGGTTAACTCCAACCGCGCCCTCAACTCGTGCGATCGCTTAGACGCGCGCACCCGCGCCAATAATTCCTGCTTAACTATCGGTTTAAACAGAAAATCGTCAAAGGCCGCATCCAATGCTTGAACTTCATCAAATTGCTCCGGTGTTGTCAGCAGAATAAAATAGGCTGCCGCCAATTCTCGCTCGGCTTTCACCAGCCGGCACACCTCCAAGAAGTTGATTTGACGCGAAGTCCCGTCGCAAATTATCGCATCGGGGGACAATTCCTTCGCCAAGTCTAAACCCTCCTTGTCGTCGGAAACGACTCTCACCTGATGTCCCTCTTGGCTGAGTAACTCTTTCACAACTTGAAAAGTCACAGTATCCGCGACGATCGCCAGAATCTTTGCCATACTTCTATCATCTCCACAAATTACTTTTTAGGATACAACCGCCAGAATTGCGCTGACAGATTTAAAATTCCAAAATAGTTCAATTACATCAAAAAACAGCCCATACCCGCTCCCTCAAAACCCAAAATAGCCCATACCATTTTAGATTTTATATTTTAGAGTAAAAAATTGGTAATGACCGAAAACATCCAGGATACCCGCCACGTGATTCATCCGTGGAGAAATTAAAAACCTGTATCCGAGAAACTTGCCGAACGTATTTATCTCGCGCAAGTCAATGCTTCAATTCTAAAATCTAAAATCTAAAATCTAAAATCGATTGACTTACTGTATAATAGTTGGGAGCTTGCCTAAAGTTGTAGATTTTTTGGGGAATGGTATCACGAGAAGGTATAATTTTAGACGGGTAATGCAAAAATGCAAATTTTCTCCTTCGTAATTAATGTTACATCAGAGCTGTCGGCCGAAAGACTGCGGAGGGCGATCGCAGATACTTTCTCAAATTGCGCCAGGAAACAATAAAAAACTTTAAAATTAATTAATAGTATCGTTAAATTCACCTTCTCGGTCAGCGCCTGAGAATGCCAATTACCAACACCACCTCAACTTTGATTCAAGCCGAAACACTAGAACTATTAGAATGGCCGCGCCTGTGTCAGCACTTGGCTACCTTCGCGGCCACCAAACTCGGCGTCGCCGCCGCCCTTGACCTCGCAATCCCGGCAACTCAAGCTCAAACAGCCGAACTCCTCGCCCAAACTCAGGAAGCTTATCAGTTAGAGAGCCGCGCTGGCGGTGCTTTGAGTTTTGAAGGAATCCAAGACATCGGCACTTCCCTGCAACGAGCCGAACTCCAAGGTTTGCTCAGCGGCGAAGAATTGCTGGCAATTGCTACTACCCTCGCCGGAGCAAGGCAATTGCGCCGGATAATTGACTCTCAGGCAGATGTGCCGACGCTCAAAGAACTAGCAGCCCAATTGCGGACTTATCCCGAACTAGAGCAAGAAATCCATCGCTGTATAGACGATCGCGCTCAAGTAGCAGACAGAGCAACTCCTAAATTAGCAGGAATTAGAGTTCAAATGCGACAGTTGCGCGATCGCATTTATCAAATATTGCAGGGGATTTTGCAGCGCCAATCCAACGCCGTACAAGAACAGCTAATTACCCAAAGAAGCGGACGCTTTGTCATTCCCGTCAAAGCTCCCCAAAAAGATGCCATACCGGGCATCGTTCACGACTCCTCGGCCAGTGGCGCGACACTCTACGTAGAACCCCACAATACAGTCAATCTTAACAACCAAATGCGGCAGTTTCTCAGGCAAGAACAAGCCGAAGAAGAAGCAGTCCGCCGCGCCCTCACCGAGCAAGTCGCAGCAGTAAAACCCGATTTAGACAGATTGGTGGTTGTAGTTACAACTTTAGATTTAGCGGTCGCTAAAGCGCGTTATAGTTTTTGGCTGCAAGCAAATCCGCCGAAATTTATCGAATTGGGAGAGCCAGAATTAGCACCAAAAAATCCCGAAAAAGAAGATGAGGAAAAAGAAGATGAGGAAAAAGAAGAAAACAGTCAATTATTAATTCGCAACCTGCGATCGCAAATTACCCTGCGCCAGTTGCGCCATCCGTTATTAGTTTGGCAACAACAGCACGAGCAAGGCTTTCCAGTCGTGCCGGTCGATTTAGCGATCGGGCCGCACATCCGCGTCGTCGCCATTACTGGCCCCAACACGGGCGGCAAAACTGTCACCCTCAAAACCTTGGGATTGGCAGCTTTAATGGCGAAAGCAGGAATGTTTGTTGCCGCCCGCGAACCCGTAGAATTGCCTTGGTTCGACAATATTTTGGCCGATATTGGTGACGAACAATCTTTGCAGCAAAGTTTGTCTACTTTCTCCGGCCATATCCGCCGCATCAGCCGCATTTTAGAAGTTTTACAAAATAAATCGCAGGCTGAAGGGGCAGAAAATTCAAACCTGACAATTACTAATTCCCAACAGCAAGACGAAGAAGTCATAGATACACAGAACACTGTTTCTGCTCTCCCAATTCTCAAACCTAAATTACAAATTCCCCAACCCCAAATCCCAATTACCAATTCCCAATTACCAATTCCCAAATCTTTAGTTTTGTTAGACGAAGTAGGAGCGGGAACAGACCCCTCAGAAGGCAGTGCATTGGCGATCGCCCTGTTGAAATACCTCGCCCAACATTCCCTATTAACAGTTGCAACTACCCACTTTGGCGAACTCAAAGCCCTCAAATATCAAGACTCCCGCTTTGAAAATGCCTCAGTAGAATTTGACGACAATTCCATGCAGCCAACCTATCGCTTGCTGTGGGGAATTCCCGGACGTTCCAACGCCCTCACCATTGCCAAAAGACTGGGTTTGCTAGCATCCATAGTCGATGAAGCTCAAACCTATGTCGGGGGAGCGTCTCAAGATGTCAATCAAGTAATTGCTGGACTCGAAGCACAGCGCCGGAAACAGGAAACCAAGGCCAGAGAAGCAACTCAACTGCTACACCAAACCGAAAAATTGCACAGAGAAGTTTCTCAAAAAGCAGCCGCTTTGCAAGAGCGGGAGCGAGAACTAAAAATAGCTCAGGAAGTGGCAGTAAATGAGGCGATAGGGTCGGCAAAATCAGAAATTGCTCAAATCATTCGTCGCTTGCAGTCGGGCAATCAGACGGCTCAAAATGCCCAACAAGCGACAGAAACCTTAAATCAAATTTCCCAAAAACACCTGCCCTCTCGGCAACAACCGGCTAAACCCAAACCGAGTTTTATGCCGAAAGTGGGCGATCGCATCCGCATTCCCAGCTTGGGCCAAACCGCCGAAGTCCTCAGCGGCCCCGACGCTAACGAAGAGTTGAGCGTTCGGTTTGGGATTATGAAAATGACTGTCAAACTAGGAGAAATTGAATCCCTCGACGGTCAAAAACCGGAAACGAAAGCTCAATTAGCCAAGGTTGCAGCCCAAGCACAAGCAGTCGCTACGGCTAAAGCTAAGCAAGCAGCGGCGGAACCTGCAAAACCCAATCCCGAAATTGCCATTCGCACTGCTAATAATTCGATCGACCTACGGGGTGCGAGAGTCTCAGACGCAGAAATCGAAATAGACAGAGCTCTTTCCAAGGCTGTGGAATACGGAGTGCTATGGATAATTCACGGTAAAGGTACGGGACAGTTGCGGCGCGGGGTTCACGAGTTCCTCGCGAATCACCCGCAGGTTTCCCGCTTTGAGCTCGCCAGTCAAAAAGAAGGAGGTGCAGGTGTGACGGTGGTTTATTTGAAGTAGTCAGGATTGAGGGATTTCTGGTGGATTACTAATTATATGTTTGGATGCAGCAAAACAAGCTGGAATGAATCTATGATTTAGACTGCCTATAGGGAGTGTAAATGAGTTGTGATTTTTTTTTACGAACCGCGAAGACGCAAAGAACGCGAAGTTTGGAAAGAGAAGAGTGTTTCACGACTCATTTAGATTCACTATCTACTGCAAATGTGGCATAATTAAGAGTTGATTTCCCACTTTAGTAACTGCCTGACTCATGAAAAAAACTCCCTCAAATGAAGTTTTGGTGGGCGACTGTCGTGAAGTGATGAAGACCTTGCCAGAAAATTATATTTCTGCCTGTATCACTGACCCACCTTATAATTATGAATTTATTGGTCATAAATGGGATGACTCAGAAATTCAAAGGCGTATTGAAAGAGTCAATGGCAAGGGAAATAAAACCCTTGTCAAAAACATTCCCTATGGCAGTGGTTTAGCAGGTGGAGTCAGAAATGAAAAATGGTATCAAAGGAATCGTAACAACACTCTGGATTATGAAAAGTGGTGCTTTGAGTGGGGTGAGCAGCTTTTTCGGATCTGCAAACCGGGTGCGACAGTTTTAGTTTTCAACAGCACGCGGACTGTTGCTCACGTACAAGTAGCACTTGAAAGTGCTGGTTTCTATGCGAGAGATATTCTTGTTTATAAAAGATCGAGCGGTATCCCTAAGGGTGTCAATATCAAACAACAGTTAGAGAAGAAAGGATATGAAAATTCTGAAAAATGGGATGGTTGGCACAGTTGTCTGAGGAACGAATGGGAAGCAATCTGCGTACTTCAAAAACCACTGGTCAATAATTACTTGGAAACTCTACAGGAGTATGGTACTGGTCTATTTTATACTAAAGATCGGTTCGGTGGTTTTCAGTCAAATATTTTAGAAGGTATACAGCGTGAGAAAACCGAGGAGTTTAACGTCCATTGCACAGTTAAACCAATCGCTCTCATGAGAAAGCTGGTCGAAATATTTGTACCGCGTTTGGAAAATTCTATTCTAATCGATCCTTTCGCAGGATCTGGAACTACATTGCTGGCGGCGCAAGAATTTGGCATTAGGTATGTTGGCATTGAAATAGTACCTGACTACATAGAGATTATCAACAAGCGCCTTGATAGTTTCAGCGGTATACAGGGAATTCTCCCACTTTTTCAATAAGAAATGACTTTAAATCAAACCCGCTTATTGTTTGTATAAACTCAAACGAATCGTCCCCTGTGTAAACTTTCCAAGTCCCTTTTTGGCACGCTGTAATAGCTGCGGGCAAATTATCTTGTCTAAGTATTAAAAAGACGGGCTCGTAATTAAGATTACGAAGTAGTTCGCCATAAGATTTGAACTTTTTCAGTGTTCCAGAATCTCCTGAGCCAATACGATATTTTGTATCTATTGCGTACCCATCAACAATCAGATCGCACGGCTCATCGCTTTCAACTTTCAATGCTGGCTTAAAGCTACTGCAATATGTTTTACACGTTTCAGTAACTAACGATTGCCAACACATACCTAACTCACGCCCCCAATATTGCCTATTTTCTTTTTTTATTATTGGAGAAATACCAAACACATCCATTAAAATATCGTGTTCTTCATTCTCTTCTGCATAAATTTTTTCGGTAAATGATTTTTGGTATCTTGCTAAAATTTGCTCTAGTCTTCTTTCAGTCATCAGCAGTTACCAGTTCAGCTAGACTAACGGATAATGCCTTGGCTATTTTGCTGGCATTAAGCAGCGTTATATTCCGTTCCCCTCGTTCAACTGAACCAATATAGGTGCGATGTAATTCAGATAGTTCTGCAAGCTGATCTTGGGAAAGATTTCTGAGCTTTCGGAAATGTCTAACTTTTTTACCAAATTGCTCCGTAATATCCATAGATGGCGCCAGATGAAGCCATGACAACTATAATCTGACAGACTATGAGTAGCGACAGACTATAAGTAGCATTCGAGAGCGCTAGGATGTTTGCATTGATATAAGTCCCGATAGTTTCAAGGCACTGATTTGATTTCGGTCACTCTGCGGCGTAGCATGGTTAGGGGTAAAAATCTATGGGTTTTGCCGATCGCGATCGATCTTCCTTGAAACCGCAACTTTTCACCCGCAACTCCGTCCTGCAGTTAGGATTGCCGGAATCAAAGCAACGAGCTATGGAGACAACTTAACAGATGTGCTGTTGCCCACAGGCTGCAAAGCTTTTATCACTGCATACTGTTTGATATCCTGCCTCAACCTGTCTTAATTTCCCGTGCTGAAGCCATGCGCTCGACCGTAAAGCCCTCCGCTCCCACAAACGAAACGGGCCCATCTCCCAACTGGGCAGAATTGACCCAAAAAGCACCAGAACCTACCCAGTTGGACAACATTAAAGCCCAACTGGATTTAGTGCTGTTAGCCCTAGAAGCACTGGCAGAAATTGGCTCAGAGGCGATGCTCAAGGTAGCAGCCGAACTGAATTTAGAGCCAATGGTAGCCGATCGGGTAGCTTTGTGGCGGCTGCGCCAATCTAACCCGCTGCGGAAAGGCCAGGGAGGGCGCAAAAAACTCGATGTGGAGGAAGCTCGATCGCTCGTTTTGATAAGCTGTCATTTGGCCTGTCAGCACCAAGCTTTAATCCGCCGCGCTGTTGCTTTGCTCGAACAAATGGCAGAGCAAAACCGCGAACCTCACACAATCGCTTTGTTGGGAGATTATATTGACAGGTTCAGCAACACTTATAGCTCGCGCATGGAAGATGCAGAAAATTTATCGGCCCGAGAACTGACTAATTTGGCCCTCAAACTCCTGATCGATTTGCTATTTTACAGCAGTCCCGGCGGCCACCGCCGCCTCTGGCTGGCACTTCTAGACCGCGCTAAAAATTAAGCTAAGCATAATGGGAACGAGAATGACAAAGCTCCGCAACAGGCAAGATGCCTGTTCCACCAAAAAATTTATTTGTTGTGGAACAGGCATCTTGCCTGTTGCTAAAAAAGCTTGTTAAGAATGCTGCAAAATATCAGATAAAACATAGTTATTCCCTCTTCCTTCTTCCTTCTTCCCTCTTCCTTCTTCCTTCTTCGCTATGGTTCTCAAACGGTACACGCCCCCCACTTGCACGCTGGAAATTACAGCCAAAAGTTCGCCTCTATCTCGCTGGGCGGGCCAACCGGTGTTTAAATCTTTAAGTTTTGAGCTGCGACTCGACGACCCCAGGCTGCCAGATACCCAACACGTTACTATCAGGGGCGATCGCATTCAACTCGAAACCCTCCACGAAGCTGTTAGCACCTACGTCCAAAACTTGCTCGGCGAATCCCGCGATTGGGAAAACAACCTCAACTCTCAAATCGATCGTACCGCAGCAGGTCCAGACTCGCCAGAAGCATCGGATAACGCAGTTATATTCGATCGAGCCGTCAACACTGCCGAACTAGCAACCTGGGCCCCCAACACAGCCTACCTTCCGGTTCCCCCCCGCTTAGAACCCCGCGGCTTGCTCGCCCACAACTTATTTTTAGGCTCTTTGAGCGCCGCAGAATCCGGGCCAGTAGTTCCCTTGAGCACCCTGCAACTGTTTGACTTAGCCACAGCACTAGATAACTGCGCCGCCGAAGTGATGGCGCTTCCCAACCTCAACCGCGAACCCCGACAACCGCTGTCCTCACCCTGGCTCAAGGTGGCAGCATTGCTGGTAGCCAGCGCCGGCCTGACGACAGGAACTATCAAAATGCTCGATCGAACCGCCACCTCCCCGCAAACCGCCTCAGCCCCCGCCACAGCCCCCGCCAATCCACAATTGAGCACCGTTCCTGGAAACCCCCAGTTAGCTGCCGGCGTTTCCCCCAGTCCAGTTCCCGCCCTACCGACACCCCCAGCACCAACACCCGCAGCCACACCCGCTTTACCGCCCCTGCCGCCCCCGCCCATCAACACCGCCGCCTCCCCCAGCCCCAGCTTACCCCCCATCGCCCTCGCCCCAACTCCAGCCACCAACAGACCCAGCCCTATCCAGCAGCCACCCCTGCTATTTCCCGCCAACGGCAACGCAGCCAGCGCCCCACAGAGCGCCCCAGCTTTCCCTCAAGGGCAAACAATCACAATTCCCGCCCCCGAAGAACCGCCCATTTCCGCCCCCCAAGCACCCGCACCAGTACCCTACGTGCTGCCCCCTCTACCGCCGAGACTGGCTCCCGCCGTACCGCCCCCCCTGCCGCCATCCCTGTCGGCTTCCCGATTTCCTGTTCCCCCGCCCCAAACCTTCCCCAGCCCCATCGAGCCGATTGTCCCCCCAGCCAGTACCGAACTCCCAGCCCTTGAGGACGCTCAACCGCCTGCGGAGTCTGAGGATAACAATCAGGTGGCGGCGAGCAAAAAAAACCGCACTTTATTTGATACTATTCCTCAAGTTTCAGAAGCTAGAACTTACTTTGAGGAACGCTGGAAGCCTCCTGAAGGAATGGAACAAACTTTGGAATACAGCGTGCTGATCGATGAAAATGGGTCAGTTGAAAGTATTATGCCGATGGGAAAAGCAGCAGCCGATTATATCGAGCAAGTTAATATGCCATTAGCCGGCGAGCCGTTTGTTTCTGCCGTTTCTAATGGAAAAAACCCAAAAATTAGAGTGGTTTTGCGACCGAACGGTAGAGTACAAACCTTTTTGGAAGAGAGTGATTAGGAATGAGAATTAAATAACTTCCACTCTTAAAAGTGGGATGGGCGGGACGCCCGTCCAAAAAAGACGGGCGGGACGCCCATCCAAAAAAGACGGGCGGGACGCCCATCCCACAATAACTATTAAAATTGTAAGTTATTTAATTCGCGATCCTTAAACGCTCTCAAACACATTGTCGAGATGGGAAATCCCGGTTAATATCATGTCCGCTCGATTGACCCTAATATCCCGGTCGGGCGGGTTTTTGAGATTGTTAATTATTGGCAGATATTGTTTGTGAACCCGCCCCTACCTGATTTATGGTAATCGACCGGACATAATATAATTGCTAATCTTAAACAAGTTCAAATCAAATCAAATTTAATTTGTTTTCACTGTCAAAACTTGCGGCGGCGACGCATCGGGCGGATAAATAAAATCCACTTCTACAAGCCGCTTTTCTCCCGATTTCATCTCTAGTTTTACCAAAGGTTCCCCCTGCTGTCCCCGCCGCTGCACTAAATGCACGTACCGAGTTTGAGGCACTTTATTGTCATCATTATAGCGCACTCTGACAGTTCCCCTAAAAAAAGTTTGAGGTGCCGGAGGTTCTAAAAAACTAAGTCCTCCTGAAGTTAATTTGTCTGTCTTAATTGGAGTTTGAATCGCGACAGTTACAGTTTGATTTTTGCTGGTAGAATTGTATAGCGGCAAGCTGAGACTGTATTGAATTCCGTAATTGCCGTGGGCGCGGTATGCTGTATCTGGGTAGCGGACTAGCATTCTCGCACTTTGCACTTGATTTGTTCCCAGCATTCCGCGCGGGAGGCTGCTTAATGGGTAGGAAAATGCTGTTCCGGGTTGGGGAATTGCTAGGTTTGAGGTGGCGGGGTTGTCTGAGAGAAGTGCTCGCCATTGTGAACCTAATGCTACACCGGCAACTCGGCCGTAAATTATTTGACCTTCGGTGATTTCGGGCGGTGTGGGAGTTCGATCGCGCGGCCCGGCTATATTACCATTGTCTAATAAGTTTTGCCATTCTGTTAAATTGGGCGATCGCTCGTTTCCCTGTGCGTCAACTCGGGCAAACATCGCCAGACTGGCAACATAGACTATACCATTGCTGCGTAACCGCATCAAGGTCGATCGACCGTTTAGCGGCGGTACTAATTCCCGCACCGGTATCGGATGATTCATCAACAGTTGGCTTTTTCCCGGTGGAATAATTAACTGCGGATCAAAGTCAGACTGTCTCCTTCCTCTGAGAATATCATTCACAGCGCGACTTCCCGGCCCGGCGTAAATATTACTGTTTGAATTATCGACTTGCGGCGGCAATTCAATAAAAGGTGCATCGGGTTGACTGAGATAACTCGCAGCTTGCAATATATCTAATTTTACAGGTTTATTGCCCGGATTATAAACAATTACTCCTTGATACAATGTTCGCAAATCTTCCGGGGAAGGTGCGCGGGCTATGTGGTGGGCAAATATGTCGAAACGTCCTTGAAAGGGAAAGTTTAAATGTGCCGCCGGAAATCTTTTACTATCTGGGGGAAATGTCGAAAGCAAAATTCCTTCTTGCAGCACTAATTCTGGGCTGTTGCTGTTAAATACTGGTATGTTGTCTAACTCTCCGGGGAGTGGTCGCACTTCTTGGATTTGGAGGATTTCTTGAGGTGCGGGAGGGGTTTGGGCTAAGGGGATGATTGATAGAATTGGCAGCATTTTTTGAGATGAGTTTTTTTTACCGCAGAGGGCGCAGAGGGCGCAGAGGAAGAGAGGGAGGAGAAGAGGATGTGAATATTTGTGTCTGGGGGGGTTTGTACGGAGATTTTGCTCGATTCTAGCAGAGATTGGGATTTTTACCGCGCCCACTGTTGTAATATGTATTTGTAAAATTTGGCTGTGTCTACTTTATCCATTGCTTGAATTTTTCGTCCTCCTATTTTAACTTTTGTGCGTCCTTGGCTGATGCCTTCGGTCACAATTTCTGTTTCCCATTCTCGCAGTTGATAAAATTCTGGATGCGCTAAATAAGCGGTTGCCAAAATGTCCCAAAAATAGTAATCTTGAGATATTGCTAGGGCATAACACTGTCCGGCTAAGTCGGAAATTGGATATTTGCGCTGTTTGGCTAAGAGATTGGAAAATTCTACAGTTAGCGGTACATTATTCGTGATGTCTAAAGGACACATGACAACGGGAATTTGGGTTTGCCAAATTCTCTCGATTGCTATCGGGTCCCAGTAAGCATTCCATTCCGCCGACATATCTTGTCCGGGTTCCATATCTTTGCTAACGTTGCCGATAACGTTGAGGGCGCCTCCCATCCAGACAATTTCTTGAATTTTGCTTTCAATTTCTGGCGCGATATCTAAAGCTTGCGCTACTGTTGTTAACGGCCCCGTTACCATTAATGTGACTGGTGCGGCTGCATCTTGCAAAACTCGCACCATAAAGTTTTGTCCGGGTTCTGATATTAACGGCGTGTCAATGGTTCCTTTTTCATTTAGAATGGGAAGTCGATCGACTGCAAAGGAATCTCGCCGAAATAACGCCGGAAATGGGTTGAGTCCCCGCACCGTACTCGCCGCCACCGGAACTTCTGAACGCCCCATCAAATCAAGGATTTTGCGCGTTGCACTCACCGCCGGTTGAATGTAGCAGTCCGCAGGAGTTACAATTACTCCCAGAGTTTCGACTTCCTCCATTGTCATCAGCAACACGACTGAGAGATAGTCGTCAACTGCACCGTCGTGATCCATTAGTACGAGTTTTTTAGACATTTTGCTTCCCCGGTCACTGAATTACTGTAAACTACAAATATTATTTTTTTTGTGCGAGAAACACAACGGCCTTAACTATATGACCACAGTATCACCTTACGGCTCTTGGAAATCACCTATTTCTTCGGATTTAATTGTTTCTGGAACTGTCGGACTCGGACAAATTGCTATTGACGGCGATGATATTTACTGGGTTGAGGGAAGACCTTCGGAAGCGGGGCGAAGCGTCCTCGTGCGGCGCACTCCTGATGGTACAATCAACGACGTGACACCGCATCCTTTTAATGTTCGCACTCGCGTTAACGAATACGGCGGCGCTGCTTTTGCAGTTGCTGGCGGTGTTGTCTATTTCTCTCATTTTGCTGACCAACGTATTTATGTTCAAACATTAAATTCTCAACCCGAACCTCTGACTCCTGCTGCTAATTGTCGCTATGCAGATGCGATAGTTGACAAGCAACGAAATCGCCTGATTTGCGTGCGCGAAGACCATGCGGGTGAGGGGGAACCTGTCAATACTATTGTTAGCATTAATTTAGATAACGGCGAAGATATTCAAATCTTAACTCAGGGCAAGGATTTTTATGCTTCCCCTCGTTTAAGTCCAGACGGTTCTCAACTTTCCTGGATTTGTTGGAACCACCCAAATATGCCGTGGGATGGCACAGAATTGTGGGTGGCAGAAATTAAGGCTGACGGTTCTTTAGGTGAAAAATACTTGGTTGCTGGCGGGGTTGAGGAGTCGATTTTTCAACCGGAATGGTCGCCCGATGGAGTTTTGTATTTTGTTTCTGACAAGTCTAACTGGTGGAATTTCTACCGCTGGCAATCTAGAACCCCCCTCAATCCCCCCTTGGTAAGGGGGGAAGCAGAGATAGAAACCAGCTTGTGCGAAATGGCGGCTGAATTCGGACTTCCTCAGTGGGTTTTTGGAATGTCTACTTATGCCGTTGTCTCGGAAAGCAAAATTATTTGCACCTACACTCAGCAAGGCCTGTGGTATTTAGCGAGTCTTGATTTAACGACAAAGCATTTGACAACAATTGACACGCCTTACACTGATATTTCCTCCGTCAAAGCGCGGGAAGAAAATGTGGTTTTTCTGGCAGCTTCGCCGACAGAATCTAGTGCTATTGTACAATTAAATTTAGCAACAAGTCAACTAGAAGTTCTGCGAAAATCGAGCGATTTAAGCATCAACTCTGGTTATCTTTCTGTACCGGAACCTATCGAATTTCCCACGGAAAACAATTTGACTGCTTTCGGTTTCTTCTATCCCCCGAAAAATCAAGATTTTGCAGCACCTGCGGGTGAAAAACCGCCGCTTGTTGTGAAAAGTCACGGGGGCCCAACTGCTGCTACTTCTAGCAGCATGAATTTGAAAATTCAATATTGGACGAGTCGCGGTTTTGCCGTGCTTGATGTTAATTACGGCGGCAGCACGGGTTACGGCCGAGAATACAGAAAAAGACTGCAAGATAGTTGGGGAATTGTCGATGTTGACGACTGCGCTAACGGTGCTAAATATTTAGCTCAAAAAGGTTTAGTTGATGGCGAAAGAATGGCGATCGCCGGAGGCAGTGCAGGGGGGTACACCACTCTGTGCGCTCTTACTTTCCGCGATGTGTTTAAGGCCGGTGCGAGCTATTATGGAGTTAGCGATGTGGAAGCTTTGGCAACGGATACTCACAAGTTTGAAGCGCGCTATCTGGATGGATTAATCGGGCCTTATCCTGAAAGAAAAGATTTGTATGTAGCTCGTTCGCCGATTCATTCCGCCGAACGTTTATCTTGTCCCGTTATCTTTTTTCAAGGATTAGAAGATAAAGTGGTTCCGCCCAATCAAGCGGAAATGATGGTAGACATATTGAAAGCTAAAGGTTTGCCGGTTGCTTATGTTGCTTATGAAGGGGAACAGCACGGTTTTCGCCGTGCTGAAAATATCAAAAGAACTCTTGACGGCGAATTCTATTTCTATTCGCGGGTGTTTAAGTTTGAGTTAGCTGAACCTGTGGAGGAAGTGGTGATTTTCAATCTTTAGAAAAAATTAAGTTTGCAGTTGCTATGTCTTCGCTCAACGGCAACTGCAATCTTAGCATAATCCGCCAATTTTTAATGTGATTTACTTCACAAATTTTGCTGTTTACTATCACAAATTTTGCTGTTTATTGTCACACATTTAAAGGCAATACAGCTATAAATTTTTATAGTGCGATCGCCTTTGGTTGCCGCAGAAACGCCCGATCGCGCGATCGTCGAGTGAGAGAGTCAATTACTATGCAAACTCCTGTCCACCTGATTCCATCTGCTTTGGGCGAGCTGTTTGCCGAAGTGAATCAAAATGGCTACATTACTCTAGCGGATAGGTACGGTTTGATGGCTGCTATTTTTGATGAAACTTTGACTGAGGAAGACAAACGCTCGATCGATCGCCTGCTGCGATCTGTGTGCCGGGGAAAGATAAAATTAGTTAACGAACTGTCTACGATCAGATAAGTGCCGATAATTTTCCTTGACGATAACTTTAAAATTCTCCACCATCAAAAAAAGTCCTAATTGTGTCATAATTAGGACTTCGAGGGAGGAAACCATTTTTAATTTTTGAACGATACAGAATTTACGCAAAAAAAGGGTGCGCTGCACCTTACATATTTAGATTCTGGCCCAACGAGTGAACAAGTTTAACGTGCAGGTATAGTTGTCGCCAACTGTAACTTGCTCAAACTTTCTTCAGGCTGAACATCCATCTGATAGCTGAGTGCCGAAGGAATACCGAGCACGCAGCACGGAAAATTATTGCCTAGTTCCTTAACCAGCGGGTGGTTGCCAGAATCGCAGCCCAAGAAGAGTAAATTTGCTGCTTCTAATTCCACCACATTTCTCAGTTCTGTAGCAACCCGCCCGATGCGTAAATGAGCTTTGAATAAACCGCGCCATTCCTCAGCCAAACAGCGCGCTTGCCACAGCAACTTATCTGCAACCTCGTACTCATTATTTTCACCATAAATTGCTTGGAAATAATGCGGGTCTATCCAATCTTTGTGCTGGGATACCGAGGGGATTTGGGTGGGTAAAGCGATCGCAGGCGCTGCACAATTTAGGGTGAATGTTTCCTCTAATTCCCACAATTTTGGCGTGTTAGCCAGGGAATTTTCCACAGCAAAATTTCCAGTATCTTCGCCGTAACCTTTTGGCGCTTCGTCGATCACGTAGACTACTTGAACCGTGACTTCTTTAGTTGTTACTAAACGAGTTTGATGCGCCATCCAAAGGGTAATATCCAGAGCTATTTGACTTTGAGCAGAACTGTTGTAACCGACAATAAAATTGATAGTTTTTGGCTGTTGTGGAGATTTGGATTTCTTAGAAATGGGTACTTTTGGCTCCGGCAGCAATACCATTTCTTCTGCTAAATTTTGGTATCCCAATGCACTTTCAAAACGCGCTAACATTGTTTTGAGATTCACAGGCTTGACCTCTATTAAGTGAATTGTTTTCTCTGTTCGTCGGGCGTTATTCGTCTTGGGTAAAGTAGCGATCGAGAAAATTCAAAGCATAGTTGCGGAGTTCGTAATACTCCTGGGATTCCCGCAACTCTTGGCGATCGCGCGGGTGCGAAAACGGCACTGACAAAATTTCACCTATCGTCGCAGCCGGGCCGTTTGTCATCAGCACAATGCGATCGGACATATATATAGCTTCATCCACATCGTGAGTAATCATCATTGCAGCTTGTCTGTGATTTTCCCAGATGTCCAGCACCTGTTTCTGCAACTTGCCACGAGTCAGAGCATCCAGCGCTCCAAACGGTTCGTCCATTAATAACATTTTCGGTCGAATCGCCAAAGCTCGCGCAATTCCAACTCGCTGTTTCATGCCCCCTGAAATTTCGTCTGGATATTTATCGGCTGCTGCCGTTAAGTTTACCATTGCTAGGTGTTCGTTGACAAGACTAATCTTCTCGGAACGGCTAAGACTTTGCAAAACTTCATCAACTGCCAGCCGAATATTTTCCCGCACCGTCAGCCAAGGCAGCAATCCGTAGTGCTGAAATACCATCATGCGATCGGCTCCAGGTTTGCGAATTTCTTTTCCTTCCAGAGTCACCATTCCCCCGCTCTGTTTTTCCAAACCAGCCACTATTTTTAGCAGCGTTGATTTGCCACACCCAGAGTGACCGATTACCGAAATAAATTCGTTTTCTCCAATACTTAAATTGATATTTTCGAGAACGCTAAATTCTGTACCGTCACCATTTTTGTAAGACTTGAACAAATTCTCTATTTCCAGAAATAGACGATCGCTCTTGACCGAACTTTGGGTACTGGTAGAAGTAGAAGTGTATTGGCTCACGGTATTCTCCTAAAAAGTAGTAAAGTGTTAATGGAATTTTCTTGCTATTGCCTAAATCCTAAAATTGGGCAGTCGGTTTCAACCGACTTTAGCTATTAGCCAGGGAATAAATTCCCTGGCGGGACATGAGGAAAAAGGCAACATCTCAAACATTAAGACTGAAAAAAAGACTGAGGGCGGTTGGCTCCAATTTCAAAACTCTTCAAATAACCCACCGGATCGCTTGGATCGAATGCCTGTTTATCAATAAAAAGTTCTGCAGGTTCCACTTGGTAATCCTCCTTCGGACAATCGATCGCCATTTCGGCAACAATCTGTCGGTAAAGGTCGGTTCTCCAAGCTTTTTTAGCTAATTCCTCAGCATTTTTCGGCACTTCTTTAATCTGTCCCCAGCGAGCGGCTTGAGTCATCAACCAAATACTTTGAGACTGCCACATAAATGTTGAATGATTTCCCGGTATTTGAGGCAAATTCTTAGGAATGTCATAGAAAATAGTTGCATCGGACGATTGTATGGTGCGGTCTTTTTCGTCAAACCCTCCATAGTTGTAGTCGCCAACTATTGCCGGTCGCGTAAATTTGTCGATCGCCCCTTGTTTCGGTTTCGCCCCCGTAAACGATCGCTCAGTCAGCAGCGCCGCTATTTCACTGCGATTTTCCGGCTTGCTGCAATACTGACAAGCTTCCACCATTGCCTTAACCAGCGAGTAATAAGTCTTCGGATTTTCCTCAATGAATGATTCCATTACTCCCAAAAGGCGATCGGGATGCCCCAGCCAAACTTCCTTGCCTTGCACGAAGGTAAAACCCACTCCCAAATTGCCTTGAATTGCCCGCGTGTTCCAAGGTTCGGCCACCATGTAAGCCTGCATGGCGCCAATCCTGATATTAGTTACCATCTGCGGTGGCGGCACAATAATTACCCGAAATTCTTTCAACGGATTCACACCCGCAGCCGCCGATATGTAGCGGACAAAGTATTCGTAAATCGAAGAACTCAGAACAACTGCCCAAACCCTGTTTTCTGGTGGCTGACTGTCAAAAAAGGCTCGAAATTGTTTGCCAAATTCTTCCAAATTGCCGTTGTATTCGTGCCACGGGCGCAAACCGAAATCCCACATAGCTTTGTTCATCGTCATGGCGTTGCCGTGGCGGTGAATTGTCATTGCCGCGCACAGGGGTGCGTGCCGCGCTCCTTCTGCGCCAATTCGGGCGTTTGTGACCGCGCCGGATACGACTGGGGAGGCGTCGAGGCGGCCGAAGATTAGGCCATCGCGGGAGGTTGCCCAGCTTGCTTCGCGGTTGAGTTGGACGTTTAAACCGTATTTGCGGAAAAAACCTTTTTTCCAGGCGATCGCAAATGGTGCACAATCGTTAACCGGCACGTATCCTACGGTTAAATTTGGTTTTTCTAAGGTTCGGGAATCGACAACCTGCTTTACGGCTGAGGCTTCTTCTGTGAGTCCTTTTGCCGATCGATCCGCGCTAATTGCACAACCAGATAAAGCCATTCCCGCCGCCGCCATTCCCATTCCTTGCAAAAACTCTCGGCGCTTCCATTCATTGGAAAACTTGTCACTCATACAATTTTAGATTTTAGATTTTAGATTTTAGATTTGAAGTTGTAGTAGTTGTAGGGTGCGTCGCCACCAACCATCACAAACAAAAATCGACCATCGATGAGCGACGCACCTTACAGTTGACAGTTGATAGTTAACTGTTCGCTGCTGACTAATGACTGATGACTACTGACTAATCGCTAATGATTAATGACCGATCGATGCGTTACTAATTCCTGAACTTTGTCAACAGCAGCGTCGAGCCAAAGTCCAGTTAAGCCAATTACAAACACCGCTAAAAAGACCGAACTCAGATTCAAACGGCTCCACTCATCCCAGACAAAAAAGCCAATTCCCACGCCGCCTGTCAGCATTTCCACCGCTACAATTACCAGCCAAGCAATCCCCAAACTAATCCGCAAACCTGTAAAAATGTATGGCAAACTCGCCGGCCAAATTATCTTGGTAATTCGCCTCCAGCGTGGCATTTCCAAAACTTGCGCCACATCCAGATAATCCTTGGAAACGTTAGAAACTCCCAAAGCTGTGTTGATAATTGTCGGCCACAAAGACGTGATGAATATGACAAAAATGGCCGACGGCTCTGCTAAATTAAAAATCGATAAAGCTATGGGCAGCCAAGCTAGCGGCGACACCGGTTTGAAGATTTGAATCAGCGGATTGAGCGCCATCATTGCTGGTTTAGACATCCCGATGAGAAATCCCACGGGAATCGCAACTGCTGCACCCAGCAAAAATCCCACCAACACCCGCCGCAAACTCGCTAGCAGCAGCCAGCCAATGCCTATATCTCCAGGCCCGCGCTGGTAAAATGGATGCAATATGTAATCTAAATTAGCGATTAAGGCCTGATAGGGAGTGGGAATCAAATCGCTGTTGAAGCTGGCAACAATCCACCACAAGCAAAGAATTCCCAAAAAACCCGCAGCAGGTAACAAAACTGCATCTCGGATGACAACGGGTTTTACACGCTTCCACGTTGCAACTCCTGCAACTACGATCGCAGATAAATTAAGCTGTATGAACATTTCAAACTCCTTCAGAGTCAGGGCAGGTACAAGAATCTTGAACAATACCAACCTGAGACACTGACGAAGCCAAACAATCTTTTTCAGAACATTTGGCTTTTCAGTCTCTTCTCAATGCCTGCGAAGTTAGCTGACGGGCTAGGACTGAGAGATGTCCTTCTCCTTAGTTTTCAAAATCAAAAATTACACTCAAATTTGGCAATTTTTAACTTTGCTTTTTAATTCTGTAGAGATTCGCCCCGAAAATTGGTTCCTCCGCTCCAGCCACACGCTTGGTTCGATCGCGCACTGCTGGATTAGGCTTGACTTTTTAAGCCAATTTCAATAAAATTAGCACTAGCATTTCATTTTGTCAATATGTCTTGAGGAGTAGCTATTGGCGATTTTAGATACTTTGGTATTACCAATCAATTTTTCTTCCTTCTTCCTTCTTCCCTCTTCCTTCTTCCTTCAAATCAGAAACCGAATAGTTACATAAACAGCCGCAGCCACCAATTGCAACGCCATCACAGGAAATCCGTAACGCAGAAAAGTTTGAAAAGAAATCCGGCGCCCGTGCTGCTCGGAAATTCCCGCCGCCACTATATTAGAAGAAGCTCCTATCAAACTGCCATTTCCCCCTAAATTTGCCCCGTACATCATCGCATAAAATAGCGGCAGCACTTCGATTGGAAACTGCCCTGCAAAATCTGGAGCCAGGATTTCTGCCGGTGCGAACCCGACATTGACAACGTATTGTTTTAGCAGTGGCACCATCGCCACCACCAGCGGAATGTTGGGTACCACGCTCGACATCAAACCCACAACAAATAACAAACCTAAAGAACCCAAAAAAATATTTTTTCCTAAAATAACTGCTAAAAAACCTGACAGATGACCGATAATCCCGGTTTTTTCCAAACCGCCAATTAGCACAAAAAATGACATAAAAAATAGCAGCGTGCTCCAATCTAAATCCCGCAAAATATTATTAACAGAATCAATTTGGGAATGGTGAGCTAAGAGCATTGCCAATGCAGCCCCCAACAAAGCAACCGCCGCCGGTGAAATAGGCACGGGCAGAGACTCTCCTATTACAAAAAATGTCAGCACGAAAGCTATAATTACACCGCCCACTGCTAAGACTCGCTGGTGATTAATTTTTGGGTGCGGCAAGTTATCCAAATCTTCTAATTTTTTGTTCCAGATTTCGGGAAACAGCCAAGGTAGGATCGCCACTAAGACTGCTACTGAGATCGCCCCGCCCAAACTTAATTGAGCTAGGTAATCTGCAAAGCTCATGTTAATAGCATCGCCAACAATAAATGTCGCCGGATCGCCCACGATTGTCAGCAGTCCCGAACTGTTAGCCACAAATACCATTAAAATCAGTAAGGGTACAAAATCTACCCCGACTTCTTCGGCTATTGGCGGAATTAATGGTGCTAGCAGCATGACTGTCGTAGCATTGGGCAAAACTGCACAAATTGGCGTAGTAATTGCGACAATGCCCAGCAATAAATTTTTGCCTTTGCCTTTAGCCAAAATAACTATTTGAGTTGCCAAATATTCAAATACTTTGGTAGGCTCAAAGGCTCTCACCATTACCATGACTCCGAAAAATAAGCCCAGTGTTGCGTGACTCCGACTGATATATTCGATCGCGTTGTTTAACGTCATCACGTGGGTAAAAACCAGAATTACCGCTCCCAGAAATGCCGCAACTGTTAGGTGTATCCATTCTGTAATTATTAAGAAAACTACACATATAAATGTTGTTGCAGCAATCACAGCTTGTACGTTTTCCATTTATTCCCCTGAAAAATTTAAAACTTAAAATTAAAAACTATTAGTGTGAGGCAATCTACTACTTTATGGCTCTTCTGTCAATAGGTTGAAGGGCTGATTATTGTAGTAACAAGCTGGGATCGACCCCTAGAGAGAGTTCCGGCACTGGGAAAAAATCACATCTAAACTACTTCTTTTGGCAGGGTCGCGATCGCCCGAAGTTTGATATGGCGATCTGGCGATCGCTCCACTACAATGAAGCATGGGCAATCTCTGCCAAACTCAACCCCCACGCAGACATCATGGACTACAGCCAAGTGCTCGCCGACAAAACCGATACTATCGTCAAGAAGTGGATTGAAGCAGTTCGTCAGGATCGGAAAATTGAAAGCGCTGAGGCATTACCGCACTCAGCAATCGAAAATCACATACCTCACCTGCTGGCGGCGATGGCCACAGTGCTTTCCCAATATCAAAACAGCGAAATAAAACTAATAATTGAAGCCAGTTTAGATCACGGATTTCTCAGAGCAGAACAAGGCTACGACGCAGCAGAAGTAGCCAGGGAATACCACTTATTGCGTCAAGTAATATTCTCGCAGTTAGAATCAGAATTGCTAGCAGGAACCACCGCCGACGTATTCAGAGCTTTTAGGCTGATAGATGCCGTAGTAGACGAAGCAATTGCCCAGTGTTTCAATAGCTACGTCGCTCAGAGGCTCCAGGAACTTCAACAAATTCAAACTCAGTTAAAACTCACCAATCAAGAACTCGCTCGCCTCGTCAGCGTTAATAAAGAAAACGTTTACCATTTAGCTCACGAACTCAAGACTCCTCTCAACTCCATTATTGGTTATTCCGAACTGTTCTTGCGCCAAGAAAAATGGCAATCTGAAATTAAAGATACCCTCCCAGGTATCGAACACATCGAGCGAGTATTGCGTAATGGCAGACAGTTGCTTCGCCTGATTAATGACACACTAGAACTTTCTCGCGCCGAGGCAGGAAAAATTAAACTTAACTTGCGGCCAACTAATGTACGATCGGTAATTAACACCGTAGTAGAAATGATGCAGCCAATTGCTGATGCTAAAGGACTAAAGCTCGCCGTTACCAGCGACGGCGGCCCAACACAAGTAATCTCCGACTATGGGCGGCTGCAACAAATTCTGATCAACCTGCTGAGCAATGCCATTCGCTATACAGAATCTGGTAGCATCGAATTAAGTTGCCGCCATGCTGGAGAAGGAAATTGGGCGATCGCAATTACAGATACCGGCATTGGCATCGCCCCCGAAGATACAAACCGCATCTTTGACCCCTTCTTTCAAGCAGGAGAAGCAGGCAAACAGCTCTTTCCTACCGACAGCACCGGTCTGGGATTAGCGATAGTATCGCGGCTCGTCACGCTGCTGCAAGGCAAAATCGAGTTAGTATCAGAAATAGGAGTCGGCTCAACTTTTACCGTGATTCTGCCGCAAGAAGTTAAAATACTCCAAGAAGTAAGCTAAACATTAAGTTCAAATTTTTACATCCGAAAATCCTATGCCCGCAGCCAACCTTAGCCCTTCCACCACCGCCTTTCCCCTCACCGCCGTAGTCGGGCAAGAAGCAATCAAATTAGCCCTGCTGTTAGCAGCAGTCGATCCCGGATTGGGAGGAGTTGCGATCGCAGGCCGCCGCGGTACAGCAAAATCAGTAATGGCCCGCGCCTTGCACTCCTTACTGCCACCCATTGAAATTGTTAAAGATTCTTTTTGCAACGCCGAACCTAATGAAATTGTTGCAGAACAGGCATCAGGCTTGTTACCAGAAAATGGCGGGCAAGATGCCCACACCACCGATAGTAATTCCCCAAATACAGAAATAATTCCCACACCCTTCATTCAAATTCCTTTGGGTGTCACCGAAGACAGACTCTTAGGTTCAGTCGATGTCGAACAATCAGTGAAATTCGGCCAAACCGTATTTCAACCCGGACTCTTAGCCCAAGCAAATCGAGGCGTACTTTATGTTGACGAAATCAACCTCCTCGATGACAACATTTCCAACCAATTGCTAACAGTATTAACCGAAGGGCGCAACCAAATAGAGCGCGAAGGCATTAGCTTTCAACACCCATGCAAACCTCTATTTATCGCCACCTACAACCCCGAAGAAGGGCCACTGAGAGAACATTTGCTCGATCGAATCGCGATCGTACTTTCAGCCGACGCAGCACTCGAACTACAAGAAAGAGTCTATGCAGTAGAACAAGCTTTATCCTACTCCAGCTCCCCCCAAGACTTTCTCAATCAATACAGCGAAGACACCGACAACCTCAAAACCCAAATCATCCTAGCCAGAGAATGGCTCAAAGATGTCAGCATTAAACGCGAACAAATTGCCTACCTAGTAGAAGAAGCCATCCGGGGTGGCGTTCAAGGACACCGCGCCGAAATATTCGCAGTCCGCGTCGCCAAAGCCGCCGCCGCCATCGAAGGACGCACAGAAGTTAACGCCGAAGACCTGCGCCGCGCCGTAGAATTAGTCATCGTACCCCGCGCCACCATCATCCAAACTCCCCCAGACGAAAACTCTCCTCCTCCTCCCCCCCCACCGCCTCCCCAAAAGCAGTCAGAACAAGAACAAGACGAACCAGAAAACGAGCAAGAAGACGAAGAAGACCAAGAGGATGAAGACAACCCGGAACCTGAAGAAGAACCAGAAAAAGATACCATTCCCGAAGAATTTCTCTTCGACCCCGAAGGCGTAATTCTCGACCCCAGCGTGCTTTTATTCGCCCAACAATCCGCCAACAAACAAGGCAAATCCGGCAGCCGCAGCACCATTTTCTCGGAAGATAGAGGCCGTTACGTCAAGCCAGTATTACCCAAAGGCCCCGTTCGCCGCATCGCCGTTGACGCCACCCTCAGAGCCGCCGCACCCTACCAAAAAGCCCGCCGCGACAGGAATTCTCACCCCCCCCAACCCCCCCTTAGTAAGGGGGGGCAAGAGGCGAGTCAACCCCCCCGAAGCTTGGGGGGGCAACAGACGAGTCAACCCCCCGGTCAAGGGGGGGTTCAGCGCAGTGTATTTGTGGAACAGGGAGACATTCGGGCGAAGCGCTTGGCCAGAAAAGCTGGAGCTTTAGTCGTCTTTGTCGTCGATGCTTCCGGTTCGATGGCCCTCAACCGAATGCAGTCGGCCAAAGGTGCAGTCATGCAGCTACTGACAGAAGCTTATCAAAGCCGCGACCAAGTTGCTCTCATTCCCTTTCGCGGAGAACAAGCAGAAGTGCTGCTACCGCCGACTCGCTCCATAGCCTTGGCCCGCAAGCGTTTGGAACGGTTGCCCTGTGGCGGCGGTTCCCCCCTGGCCCACGGTTTGACTCAAGCCGTGCGGGTGGGAGTCAACGCCCGTCAGTCTGGAGATATCGGTCAAGTGGCGATTGTCGCAATTACTGACGGGCGGGGGAATATTCCTTTGGCTCGTTCTTTGGGGGAACCGATTGTAGATGGAGAAAAGCCAGATATTAAAGCTGAATTGTTAGAAATTGCTGCCAAAATTCGCGGTTTGGGAATGCAGTTGCTGGTGATTGATACCGAGAGCAAGTTTATTTCGACTGGCTTTGCGAAGGAATTGGCCAAGACTTCTGGAGGGAAATACTATCACTTGCCGAAAGCTACCGAACAGTCGATCGCAGCTATGACTAAAAATGCTCTGCGCGACGCGATCGGCTAAAATCCTGATATCCTGATTGATCTGCGATTATCCGCGTGTATCTGCAGTTAAAAATCCAAAAATTAGACTTTTGGCTAAAAGTCTAATTTTTAACTCTCACTTTCCGGCGAGTCAGCGCCAGCGAACCCGCAACTAAACCCAACCCTACCACCGCCGAAGGCTCAGGAATTCTTGCCGGGAGAGGCTCCGGCTTTGCCGGCCCCCGGCTCGGTATTCCAGAATTTGCTTGGGTGAATTGCTCGGTATTTTTAGCCAGCAGCCAATTTTCTGAACCCTGCCCAGAAGTAGCGGTATAAACGGCTCGGACATTAGCTGCAACGGCAGGTTGACCGCCGGAAATAACGGCGGCAGCCAATAAAATTCCGGCTGTAGGTGGCAATAATTTGCGCTCAAAAAATGTGGGCATTGGACATTACCTATTTAGCAGTTTTTCGATAGAACTCGATCTATTCATTAATTTTCTGGGTATCCTCTATCTGAGCTACCTTAGTAATTAACGGAAGCGATTTTTGATTGGCGATTTTACATTATTGAAGTTTCTGGTCTCTAGTTTAAACTAAATCGCCCATCAAAAGCCTAAAATTAACTGTGATCCCTGCCTCTAGCATATACTCCTTAATCCGCAATCGTAAATCCCCCATCCCAAATTGATTTACATCCGCTATTTGCGATTTTATCGACTTTAAGGTAGCCCTTGACCGCAGATAGCGCCGACCTCTTAAACTCAATTATAGCTTAGCCACGACGCGCAACGGTGCGAGAGGGCGACACGGCACAGACCTGTACGCAGTCGATTATAAACAATCGATCCCTGCGTTGGAGTGATTTCACCCCCGTTCTTTATCAAATCTTTAAACTCTTTGAGGTTTTGCAAACAAAGTGTAAAGCTGTCAAAATGATAGATAGCAATTCTCAGCCCAAATTAGGTAAATCCTCGTGAGTAACACTAGCAATTTCCGCGAAGCCGTGCGCGAGGCCAAAAACCACGCGCTGGTAGGCCCCAACGTCATCTCCAACGCTCTCCCCTTCGTGGGCGGCGGACTTGTCTTAACTGCTGTCGGCACCTACGGCGGCCTCGGAGTGATTCGTAACTATCCTGGGATCTTCTTTCCCACGTTCATCGCCGCGATCGTCCTACAATTAATTCTGTTCTTTGTCGCCCGCGGCGCAGCCGAACAAAATAACAAAAATACCGCTTTGCCTCTGCTGGCAACCTACAGCTTGCTTACAGGCTACACCCTCAGCGGATTGGTGTCTATAGCCCTCAGAAGCGAAGGCGTCGGCATCGCCGGTATTGGTTTTGCAGCCCTCGGCTGCGGCATTACCTTTATCGCCGCCCGCCAAATTGGCTCCAACCTTTCTGAACAAGACGGCATGGCCCTCACCAAAACTATCAGTTTAGGTGTGATTGCTTTGTTAGTCGTCGTTGGCGGCCAGTTTCTGCTATCTCTATTTGGCGTCTACACCCCAACCTGGTTGGAAATTGGCATTTCTGGCATCGGCGTGTTTATATTTGCCGGCGCTGCGATCGTCGATTTTTACATATTACCCCGCAGCTACCGCGACGACCAGTATTTGCCCGCCGCTCTGTCGATGTACTTGACCTACATCAACTTGTTCATTTTCATTCTGCGCCTGCTGATTGCTCTCAACGGCCGGGATTAAGTGAAACTTTAGCTTAAAAAAACCGCGGCTCGATGTCGATCGAGCTGCGGTTTTTGATTAAAATTTGAAATCAAGCAAGATAGTCGTCATCGCCGCCTCGGTCTTTATACAAAAAACTTATATCATGTTCACAGCCTGCAGGCATAAGGTATAATTTTAATTTTTAATCACTCAATCACACCTCTTGTTATCTAATTCTGTCGATCGCGATTTCAATATTAATCACAAATTAATTGGAGAAAACTCATGTACTTAAAATATGAAGATATCAGGAGAGTCAGCGTAGAAATTACCTCCAGGTGCAATGCAGCTTGTCCCCAGTGTCCCCGCACCGGCAACCCGATTTTGCCGGGGGCAGAATTAAAGATGGAGGATATTGAGAGAATTTTCCCACAAGAGTTTTGCTCTCAGTTGGATTTGGTGTATATGTGCGGCAACTACGGCGATGCTATGACTAGCAATACCACAATTCCCGCGATCGAGTATTTGCACCGCATGGGAGTTCCTCAAATCGGGCTTTATACTAATGGTAGCGGACGCAATCCCGACTGGTGGCAAGCCCTGGCAAAGGCGATGACAGGAGAACACGATAGCGTAACTTTTAGTATCGACGGGTTGGCAGATACTAACAGCATCTACCGCCAAAATACCAACTGGGACAGAATAATGCAGTCTGTTAATGCCTTCATCCAAGCTGGCGGAAAAGCTGTATGGCACTACTTGATTTTTGAACACAACCAGCACCAAGTAGAAGCAGCACGGGATTTAGCCCAAAAATTAGGATTTGTCGAGTTTGTACCGAAAGCAACCTCTCGTTTTGTGGCGAAAGAGATTTATGAAAAAGAGTCCGCCAATCAACAGCCTCAGAAGGCAGAAAAGTCTCAGGTAGATGCCAAGAGCGATCGCCCAAACCAACCAGCAACAAATAATGCGTCAGCTCCTCAAAATCAAACACAGACCGCTGTTGGATTGCACAAACAAGCTGAGGAATTCTTGAAACAAGGAAAGCTATCAGAGGCGATCGCAGCCAGCCAACAAGCCCTAAAAAATCAACCTAATTTTGCAGCAGCCTGGAAAACTTTAGGCAATGCTGTTCAAGGTTTGGGGAAGATGCAAGCAGCAGCAGACTGTTACGCCAAGGCCCTCAAAATTCAGCCTAATTTTCCAGAAGTTTATGCTAATGTCGGCAGTCTTTATGCTCAACAGCAACAGTGGCAGCCCGCTAGTGCTTATTACCAAAAGGCGATCGAGCTTAAACCCAATTTTGCAGGAGCTTATCGCAATTTGGCTAAAGTGTTGACACAGTTGGGGCAACCAGAAAAAGCAAATTATGCTTGGTATCAAGCTATAGCAATCGAAACCACTCAAGCACCAGAAGCAACTCCTTCTGTCCCATCAAAGCCAGCCAGCGAAGAACTCCAACCCCCATCCTTGGAACAATATAAAAATCCCCAGGGAGACCAATTTCTGCAAGCTGTAGAAAAATTTGGTAGCCTAAACAATTACTACCGAAATGTAGAAATTAGCTGTCAAACTCAAGCCAGCAAAGAGATTTTCATCAGTTTTGAAGCGGAACTCTGGCCTTGCTGTTGGGTCAGCCATACTAAATACGCTGTTTATAACCACACTTACAGACCGCAAATGCTGGCTTTAATTGAAAAGTATGGAAATGGCTTTAATTCTCTCAGAACTCAATCAGTGAAAGATGCGATCGCCAGAGATTGGTTTCGCGAAGACCTCACAAAAAGTTTTTCCTGTTCCAAAAGGTTGGACGTATGCGCTCACGAATGCGGTAAAACTTTCAATTCAACCGGTTCGCAGTATATATAGCAATCCTAAATGAATCGTAAATTTTTTACCCCACCCCAACCCTCCCCTTATCAAGGGGTTTGTGTGTACACGGTAGCCTTAGCAAGGGGGGCTGGAGAGGATCTTTCTCAACAGCTACGCGAAGCATTAGCAGCACCGGGGAAAGAGCGAATTCGAGATTTAGTGAAAAATCCCCTGAGATGCCCGCTGCTGTGCGGCACTTGGCAGTCGTTGGATGGGGATTTGCCGGATACTAAGGCGAAGCTTTATCAACGGTTTGTGACAACTTTGTATCAGTGGAAAAAACCGCGCCTGAATTTGATTCAGCAGCAGGAATTGAATGCTGCTTTGGGGAAATTGGCACTTTCAGGGATGTTAAATGAAACGTCCCGGTTTCAGTTGCGAGAAAGTGTGGGATATCGGGTGATGGGTGCATCGCAGTTTGAGTTAGCTTGTCGTTTGGGTTGGCTGAATTTAGTGGCGAGGGATGCGGAGACGGCGGAGGGGATTTATGCTTTTTACCATCCGACGTTTCAGGAATATTTTGCGGCGTTGGCGGTTGAGGATTGGCACTTTTTCTTGAATCACTTTCCTAAGAATCCGCAACATCCTGATGCTAGGTATCGCATTTTTGAGAAGCAGTGGAAGGAGGTTATTTTGCTGTGGTTGGGGCGTGAGGAGGTAGGGAAGGAGGAGAAGGAAGCGTTTATTAAAGCGTTGGTTAAGTTTAAGGTTGGGTGGGATAAATTTTATGGATATCGGGCATATTTTCTAGCGGCTGCGGGGATTGCTGAGTTTAAAGATTGTAGTCTTGCTGATGAGATTGTGTCGCAGATTGTTATTTGGGGATTTGGTTATTTTAATAAGCAAAAACAGGAGTGGCGGACATTTCTCGATCCAATTGTCGAGAGGGCAAGGGAAGTTCTGAAAGAAACAGATCGCCAAAGGGCTATCTCCGCTTTAATCGAGTTGATCCGCAATTCAGGTGATGAATATACCCGGAGGGAAGCGACCAGAAGTTTGGGGGAAATCGGCAAAAATTGCCCAGACACGATCGCCACTTTAGTCGAATTAATCAATACTTCTCAGGATGAAGTTACTCGGTGGCAAGCGGCCGATATCTTGGGTAAAATTGATAAAGATAGCCCAGTAGCGATCTCCGCTTTAGCAGAGTTAATTCACACTTCTGTTGAGAAAAACACCTGGAAGCGAGCGGCATATAGCTTAGGGAAGATAGGAAAAGATAGCCCAGAAGCGATCGCCGCTTTAGTAGAACTAATCCGCAATTCAGTTGAGAACGGTTTCTACCCGGTTTTCGGGTGGTCTAACGTACCTACCTGTATAATAGTGGCATATAGCTTAGTGAAAATAGGCAAAAATAATCCAGTTGCGATCGCCGCTTTAGTCGAGTTAATCCGCACTTCAGATAATAAAGTTACTCAAGGGCGAGCGGCAGAAATTTTAGGTAAGATAGACAAAGATAACCCGGTAGCGATCGAAACTTTATTGGATTCAATCCGCAACTACCGTCCTAAAGATAATCGTTATCAAGCGGCAGAAAGATTAGCAACAATCGGCAAAAATAACCCTGTTGCGATCGCTGCTTTAGTCGAGTTAATAAGCACTTCCCGCAATCAAGTTACCCGGTGGCGAGCCGCAGAATGTTTGGGAAAAATAGACAAAGGTAACACAGTAGCGATTTCAGCTTTAGGCGATTTAATCCGCACTTCAAACAATAAAATAACCCAGTCATCAGCAGCAGCAAGTTTAAACAAAATAGGCAAAGATAGCCCAGAAGCAATTTCCCTTTTAGTCGAGTTAATCCGCCATTAAGGTGATGAATTTACTCGGCGTTTAGCGGCAGGAAGCTTGGGGGAAATCGGTAAAGATAGCCCAGAAGCAATCTCCGCTTTAGTCGATTTAATCGCTAATTCTCAGAATGAATATACCCGACGGCAAGCAGCAGAAAGCTTGGGGAAAATCGGCAAAGATAGCCCGGAAGCGAACACCGCTTTAGTCGAGTTAATCCGCAATTCAGGTGATGAACATACCCCGTGGGAAGCAGCATCTAGCTTAGGGACAATAGGAAAAGATAGTCCTGAAGCGCTCGCCATCTTAGTCGAGTTAATCGGCAATTCAGGTAATGCAGATACCCTGTGTCGAGCGGCATCTAGCTTAGGGAAAATAGAGAAATATTACACAGTTGCGATCGCGACTTTAATAGAGTTGATTCCTAATTATCACCCTGAATATTCTATTTTTGACCCGGCAGATAGCTTACTGAAAATTATGAAAGGTAAACATTTCGCTACCGCAGTTTCAGGTTTAAAAAAATGCCTAACTTCCGAAATCTACAAAAATAATTTGGGTCGCAATGAGAAGTGCTACGGAGTCATCTGGGAGTGTGCCGAAAATATGACTTACCCAGAATTTTATCAAGCATGGCACGCTTAACCCACCGCTGGAATTGCCCTTAACAGGTTTTGGGCCAAATCAAGAGGACTTGCCGAATGCGGTACAGAATTGGATGGGAGGGATGGGTTCGCGATCCAGGGGCCGGACACCCCACCGTGCCCAAGGCATGACAACTTAACGTTAAACCCAGTCACAGACTGCTGTTTGACCATTAAATCTCGATCCCCCCTAGCCCCCCTTAAGAAGGGGGGGACAAGAGTCCGATCAAAGTCCCCCTTCTTAAGGGGGATTTAGGGGGATCTAGACTATGGTAAAAAGGAGATTTCTCAAAGGTTGGAGTCTTAAGTTGAAACGAAGAAGGGCAATGCCGTTTCCCTACAGGTATTACAAAAACGTGCGATCGACCAAAAGCAGATGCGAACCAATCCTTTAACCTACAATACTATTTTTAGAGATGCCATCACCGAGCCTCCCAAAGACTCCCCCAAACCATGCCCAAACCAAAAAAGACCCCCGCCAAAACCTACACTGAAATCAACCTCAGCGATCCTCAATATTACTTCAACCGAGAACAAAGCTGGCTAGAATTCAACAACCGCGTGCTTCACGAAGCTCTCGACCCCCGCACGCCCATCCTAGAAAGGCTCAAATTTCTAGCTATTTTTAGCTCCAACCTAGACGAATATTTTATGGTGCGCGTGGCCGCCCTCAAACAGCAAGTACAAGCAAAAGTCAGCAAATTGACTTCCGACGGCAGCACCCCTCAACAACAGCTAGATGCCCTTAACCAGCGACTTTTGCCAATGGTTTCTCAGCAACACTCTTATTTTGAGCAAACCCTGCGGCCGAAACTAGCAGCAAGCGGCATCTACATTCTTGACTACATTGACCTCAATCAAGAACAGCGGAATTACTTGCATCGCTACTTCAAAGAACAAGTATTTCCCGTACTCACTCCCCTAGCAGTTGACCCCAGCCACCCATTCCCCTACCTTTCCAATCTCAGCCTCAATTTAGCAGTAGTAGTCAGGGACCCCGACACGCGGGAAGAATTATTTGCCCGCGTCAAAGTACCGCAGGTTTTGCCGAGGTTTTTGCCACTACCGGGGGATTTGCAGTGGCAGCAGAGGGGCAAATCTCCGGTTTGGACTGGCGTGCCCCTAGAACAGGTGATTGCCCACAATTTAGAAGCTTTGTTTCCGGGGATGGACATTCAGGAATATCACCCGTTCCGCATTACTCGCAATTCCGATTTGACGGTGGAGGAAGATGAGGCGGAGGATTTGCTGTTGGCAATAGAACAGGAACTCCGCAAGCGCCGGTTTGGAGGTTCTGCGGTGCGAATGGAAATTCAAGCGATTATGCCACCTGCACTGCGAGATATGCTGATGGAAGAGCTGGATCTCGGTGAGCAAGATGTTTACGTCGTAGAGGGGCTGCTAGGCCTCAAGGATTTGATGTCTTTTGTGGGGCTGCCGGTGCCGGAACTGAAAGACCCGCCTTGGACTCCGGTTGTGCCGCCCCGTTTGCGGAACTCGGAATCACCAATGATTTTAGGCAAATTAATGTTGGATGCTGAGGAGGGCGAGGATATTTTCACCGCCATCCGCCAGGGGGATTTGATGCTACACCATCCTTATCACTCGTTTGCGGCGACGGTACAGCGGTTTATTACTGAGGCGGCGCACGATCGCTCTGTGTTAGCGATTAAGATGACTTTATACCGCACTTCGGGAGATTCGCCGATCGTCAGCGCCTTAATTGAAGCAGCAGAAAACGGCAAGCAGGTAGCCGTTTTAGTAGAGCTCAAAGCTAGGTTTGACGAAGAAAATAATATTAATTGGGCTCGCAAGTTAGAACAAGCTGGAGTCCACGTAGTTTACGGTTTGGTGGGGCTCAAAACCCACACCAAAATTGTGATGGTAGTGCGTCGCGAGGACGATTACATCCGCCGCTATGTCCACATCGGCACCGGCAATTACAATCCCAAAACAGCCGGACTCTATACCGATGTGGGTTTGTTGAGTTGTCGCGAGGATTTGGGATCGGATTTGACGGATTTGTTTAATTATTTGACGGGTTATTCGCGGCAGGTATCTTATCGCAAATTGTTGGTGGCACCGGTCAATATGCGCGATCGATTTTTAGCTTTAATTCGCCGCGAGGCAGACTTCTGCCGCTTGCAGGCCGAAGGTGGCACCGGTAGCTGTGGCCGCATTGTCGCTAAAATGAATGCTTTAGTTGACCCTCAAATCATTGTTGCTTTGTACGAAGCTTCCCAAGCGGGAGTGAAAATTGATTTGATTATTCGGGGGATTTGCTGTTTGCGTCCCGGCGTTGAAGGTGTTAGCGAAAATATCAGAGTTATCAGTATTATCGGCCGCTTTTTAGAGCATTCTCGGATGTTTTATTTTTTCAACGGTGGCGACGAAGAGGTGTATATTGGTTCTGCTGACTGGATGCAGCGCAATCTCACCAGACGGGTTGAGGCCATAGTTCAAGTGGAAGACCCGACAATTGCTAAGGAATTGCAAGAAATTTTGGGCGTAATGCTGGCTGACAACCGCCAAGCTTGGGATTTGCAGCCGTCAGGACACTACTCTCAGCGGCGGCCGCCTGCTAATTGCCCGGAGGTGAGCTCTCAGCAAATTTTGATGGATATGGTTTTGAATTAGTTATTAGTCATTAGTCATTAGTCATTAGTCATTAGTTGTCAGTTGTCAAATTTGCAGTTAGCAGTGTAGGTTCTTGTTAGCTATTAAGCTGTACTGCATTTAATTTTGACTTTGGGGGCGGGCAAGATGCCCACCCCACAAGATTTTTACTAACATAATTATCCAAATTAAATGCGCGACAACTAATGACTACTGACTAATGACTACTGACTAATGACTACTGACTACTTAACTGTTAAAAGTACGCTTGAATTCTTCTAAGAGATCATCAATTTCTTCGATCGCCTGACTCACATCTATTCTCAGGGATCCCAAGTCCGATCGATCTAACAGCCGCACGAGGGATTCCCGCTTGACTTCGATCTGTGCTACGCGCTCTTTGAGTGTTTGTGCATCCATGGTTTTTTGCCTTTGCTACTATTAACAAAAATATTTGACATTCCCCCCTGCGAACAGACGGAGATTCTTAATTCACCGACATCCCTTTTTGGGCAAATCCTTCACTGTTTTTATATGGTAAGTGATGAACCTGCTCAGGATTTTTTGGTCTGTGTTATAGTTTGATTGTACATCAAAACCTCAGCCAAACTTCAGCCACATTTTAGCGCAAAAAAGGCGGACGTTTGGTATCTGCGGGTTTATTTTTCATCATTCCAGCTAAAAATCGCTTCAGGGCTTTCTCCCGGTTTTTCATAAAAGCCGCCCAAAATCCCGGTTGATATTCATCCATTGTCTTGGCTAGGGCCCAGACATCGATCGCTAAGATATTATAAAGCCTTTCATCTTCGCGCTTGAGCGAGTTAATCTGCTCCAGAACCGCCTTGTTTGCTCCAGCAGTTTGTTTGTCTTCGTCTTTAATCATGTCCGAAAAATGGTTGAAAGGGCAAGAGTGTCGATCGCGATCGCCACTCTGTATACTTTGATGATACTGCCGATCTCGATTGCCTTCTGGAACCAAAGCCGCGCAATTAACACGGATATTTACCAATGGCGCGCCCGGACGAGTCCGGCTGGATAAGCTTCTGAAGCTAGAGACAAGACTGTGGATGCACACCGCTCCCGCGCTCATCGATGCTAGCAGTTTTTGCAGGTCTTTTGGCAAAAAAACTAAATTTATTCAAGACTTTTTGACAGATAATAATTAAAGTATATTTTTTCTGTCCGACTACTTACCTCACTAATATGTTACGTAAAATTTCTTTAGCAAACCTAGCCTTAGTTGTGGGCGGTATTATAGCAGCAGTCGGTTTCGGAGCCTACTTCACAGACAGACCTACCCTGAACCTAGCCGGTTTTTTTTATGGAATTCCGCTGTTGCTAGGAGGTTTGGCCCTGAAAGCCGCCGAACTCGAACCGGTGGAGTTCACCGAACCTACCTCTGCTGAAGTTCTTCTCCTGCGAGAAAGTCAGGCCACAGATACTCAAAACCAAGTCCGCAAAGATGTCACCCGATTTCGCTACGGCCAACCCGCGCACTTAGATGATGCTTTGGAGCGCTTGGGCTTAGCCCCGACAGACGAGGAACGGCCTCTCCTGCAAGGGTTGCGGGAAGTTGATGTTGATGGTGCTTATGGGTTAATTTTAGAGTTTTATTCGCCACTACTGCCGATCGACTTATGGGAAGAAAAGCAAGACAAAATAGCTACTTTTTTTGGGCCCGGTTTGCGCGCACAAGTGACTCAAAAGGCTGGTGACAAAATTGAATTGGCTCTAATTAAAAATACTCAAGTTTAAAGTATTCTGAAGTTTTGAGTGCAGAAATTTTGAAGTCGCCAATTAATAATTAATCCTGCACCGGCTCAGATACTGATTTTAGCGGCAGCGTGAAACCTGTCGCTATCAACAAAAGCTCAATCCGCAATTGGGCGATCGCCAAAATTGGATTTTCCTTCATTACAATAGTGATCGGCAATCTTACAGCAATTTGCGACCAAATTGCTGTAGATCAAAACTTAAATAAAAATAGGTTTTTTCGCTGCCATGAAAGAAACCGGGTTTCAGGCTTAAGCAAATTCATGTTTTTAGAGAAACTGCAGGCAAGTTAAGGATAAACAGAGTTAATCAGCATTAACAAACAAGCGAGAACGAGTAATAAAACGCTCTCCCTCCGGCCCTTCTAGGGAAAAATCGCTGCCTCCTGGCCCCGATGCCACGTCTATAATTAACTGCGTGTGCTGCCAATATTTGTATTGCTGCGCTGCAATATAAAAGGGACAACCGCCTATTTCGCCCAGCAATACGTCACCATCACCGATTATCAATTCGCCATCGGGAAAGCACATGGGGGAACTACCGTCGCAGCAGCCGCCGGATTGGTGAAACATCAATTGTCCGTGTTGAGTTTTGAGATGGTTGATTAATTTTAAAGCGGCTTCTGTTGCGGTGACTTTGGCAGTTTCCATTGCAGTCTCTTTGTGTAGCAATTTTATTTCGTTTTTGAATGAGATTTTTTTTTATAAACCGCAGAGGGCGCAGAGGGCGCAGAGAAGGAGAGGAAAGAGAGAAAGAAGGAGTTCGCGAATCATTGAAGTTTGTCTTTCTTCTTTCTTTCTTCCCAATGACTAAAATCTTAGAAGAAACCTAATGCTTTCGGGCTGTAGCTGACTAACAAATTCTTGGTTTGCTGGTAGTGATCTAACATCATTTTGTGATTTTCGCGGCCGATACCGGATGATTTGTAGCCGCCGAATGCTGCGTGGGCTGGATATAGGTGATAGCAGTTTGTCCACACGCGGCCTGCTTGAACGGCGCGGCCCATGCGGTAGGCGGTGTTGATGTCGCGAGTCCAAACTCCGGCACCTAAACCGTAGAGGGTATCGTTGGCAATTTCTAATGCTTCGGCTTCGTCTTTGAAGGTGGTTACTGCTAATACTGGGCCGAAGATTTCTTCTTGGAAAATTCGCATTTTGTTGTTTCCTTTGAAGACTGTTGGCTGGAAGTAATAGCCGTCTTGCAAGTCGCCGGATAAGATGTTTCTTTCGCCACCAATGAGGCATTCTGCGCCTTCGGCGTGACCGATTTTGACGTATTCGGCGATTTTTTCCATCTGGTTGATGGAGACTTGCGCGCCGAGGGCGGTTGTCGGATCTAAGGGGTTGTCTTGTTTGATTTGGCGGATGCGATCGATCGCCCTTTCCATGAATCGATCGTAGATTGACTCCTGAATTAAGGCGCGGGAGGGACAGGTGCACACTTCGCCTTGATTAAATGCAAACATGACTAATCCTTCGACTGCTTTGTCGAGGAATTCGTCGTCTTGGGCGCAGATATCTTCAAAGAAAATGTTGGGAGATTTGCCACCTAGTTCTAGGGTGACGGGGATGACGTTTTGGGAGGCGTATTGCATGATTAGCCTGCCGGTGGTGGTTTCCCCGGTGAAGGCGACTTTGGCAATCCGGGGACTGGTGGCGAGGGTTTTGCCGATTTCGGCGCCGGGCCCGTTTATTACGTTGATAACGCCGTCTGGTACTAAGTCGGCGATGATTTCCATCAGTACCAAGATTGAGGCGGGGGTGGGGCCTGCTGGTTTGAGCACGACGCAGTTTCCGGCGGCGAGGGCTGGGGCGAGTTTCCAGGCGGCCATTAATATCGGGAAGTTCCACGGGATGATTTGTCCGATGACGCCTAGGGGTTCGTGGAAGTGGTAGGCGACTGTTGTTCCGTCGAGTTCGCCGATCGACCCTTCTTGAGCTCGGATGCAGCTTGCGAAGTAGCGGAAATGGTCGATCGCCAGCGGTATGTCTGCGAGGCGGGTTTCGCGAATTGGTTTGCCGTTGTCCCAGGTTTCGGCGATGGCGAGGCGATCGAGGTTTTCTTCGATGCGATCGGCTATTTTGTGTAAAACCCGCGCCCTATCGGCTGGGGAAGTCTTACCCCACTTGTCTTTCGCGGCGTGGGCGGCATCCAGTGCCAATTCTACATCCTCGGCGGTCGATCGGGGGATTTGACAAATTGATTTTCCTGTAATTGGAGACAGGTTTTCCGAGTATTTCCCTTTCACCGGTGGCACCCACTTGCCGCCGATAAAGTTGTCGTAGCGAGTTTGAAAAATCGACTGACTGCCGGATTGAACAGGTGCTGCTACTACCATTTTATTACCTGATTAAAATTTGTTTTCGCTGGCAATTGAAATCTCTTGCATATCAACTATCGTCTATTTTCCGCAACTTCGGTCAGTTCATATACAAAATTTTACATTTTTCCAAAATTTTGCAGTCCCTGTAGGGGCGGGTTCACCAACAATCTGAGGCTAAAACAAACCATCTCAAAAACCCGCCTCCACCCTACGGTAAACACTATTATTAATTAACTGTTCCAGTATCGTTTATTTTCGCTCTCTTCGGTCAGTTTATATACGAGGTTTTACATTTTTAAATTATTTCGCAGTCCCTGTAGGGGCGGGTTTACCAACAATATCTGGCTAAAACAAACAATCTCAAAAACCCGCCCCCACCCAACGGTAAACACTATTAATTAACTGTTCAATTCTCGTCTATTTTCGATAAGTTCGGTCAGTTCATATACAAAATTTTACATTTTTAAATTATTTTGCAGTCCCTGTAGGGGCGGGTTCACCAACAATCTCTGGCTAAAACCAACAATCTCAAAAACCCGCCCCCACCCAACGGCAAACACTATTAATTAACTGTGATGCAGCTCTCCTTTGTGCTGCTATAAAAACATCCGCTAGCTGATAGTAATTTTTGACGAATGGCGGGTGGTGCCAACCAAAAATGGAGCCAAAATGGGGGCTGTAAGGTATTTGGTAATTCCCATATCGTTATCAGCAACCTCAATATAAATCTCCTGAGCATCGACCACTTTAGTGCCAATCCAAATCACCGAGTTAAATTTGAGTGATTGCAACTATTACAACTTTTGATCCGACTCTTATAAAACATCGCGTAATTAAGGCTATTCATAAAAGTTTAATTTATCAGAGATGTTGCACCATTCTCAATAAGCTTTTATGAACAGGCTTTCCGGCCTGTTCCACAAGAAAATTCACTCTTTGTGGAACAGGCCGGAAAGCCTGTTCTTGAGAAGGGTGCTGTGAGATTAATCCAAGCTGCCTACCGCTCAATCTGTGGCAAATAGCCGAATTATTTCCTCACCTTGATGCCTAGCCGTCCGTCACAAATAATCACGTTTTTTAAATTTGCACCCCAAAACTCAAACCATCGCAGCGTTTTATTGCTAAAATTGAAAAAAATAGTAAATAAGTGCATTCATCATTATCAATGTGACGATTTTGCATAATATTTATTAGCACCATCAGCAATAAGGGTTAAAACACTCAATGTCTGCTCAAGGGTTTTATCGTCGTTCACTCCCCGATTCTGCTATTGCCTTTTCCTCCGTAGAGGGAAAGCAAATATTTCGAGAAGCCTTGGCATTGGGAGGTATGGAAGGGTATTTTGCTCTAGCGGAACAGTTTCACACTCAAGCAGAACCCGCTTTTTGTGGATTGGGTAGTTTAGTTGTTGTTCTTAATGCCTTATCCATCGATCCGGGTCGCATTTGGAAAGGGGTGTGGAGATGGTATGGAGAGGAATTTTTAGACTGTTGCTTACCTCTTTGGGTCATTAAAGAAAACGGTATCACCTTTGATGAGTTTGTCTGTATAGCACGTTGCAACGGTGCTGTTGTAAAACCTAACCGTTACCACCAAAGCAGCTTGGAAAACTTTCGGCAAGCTGTTGAGGAGGTGACTGCGGCATCAGGTGATATTCATCTAGTTGTTTCCTACAGCCGAAAGGTATTGGGACAAACCGGTGATGGTCACTTCTCACCAATTGGTGGCTATCATCCACAGCGGGATCTAGTTCTTCTGCTGGATGTTGCCCGTTTCAAATATCCACCTCACTGGGTTTCTCTGCCTTTGTTATGGCAAGCATTTGAACCTCTCGATTCCGTCACTAATCAATGTCGAGGTTATATTTCCTTGCAGAAGAGTGAAAGGTTGCCAGAAACCTTTTTTCATGTTGCTTGTGATTTACATCAGTGGGGTAGTGTTGCTACTTACTTTGCAGAAATACTCCCCGACATTGTGAGAAAAGAGCAACCTGATTCAATTGCTTCATTTGTCAGTACCCTTCTGCACCATTGGCCTGTTGAATTCACAACTATGCTGCATACCTCGTCAGAAACGGCAGAGACACTTGAGAAATTACGGGCAGCTATTCAGTTAAATTCACTGTTTGATATTGTTCACCAATGCTTGTCAAGCGATGACTGGGATGCAATGTCTGTTGTAGGGAAGTGGTCGCAACAGCCATTCGTAGCAGAGATAATAACAGCAATATTACTCTCGTGCCCCGAAACGCTTTATGCAACTCTCAAACCTGAGTTACGACTGTGGTTTAGTGATGTTCGCCACCTTGAGAAACTACTCCCTCCCTGGGATGTAGAGATATCTAGATTGAGAGAACAAATGTCAGCACTCCAAGAGTTTTACATTTTATATTCAAAGGCACATCAGTGTAATATCCCTAGTGCGGGCTTTGGAAACTGGGAATGAAAACTGGCTGCGCTGCGCCCTCCAAGACAAAATTCACCAGCCTTACCGCCAATCTCTGATTCAGGGATATGAAGCGGTGCAGCAAGCCGCCCTGAATGCAGGGGCCTATGGAATGGTAATTAGCGGTGCCGGGCCAACACTTTTAGCTTTAATGGATGTTACTAATGCTGATGCGGTTGAGAAAGCGATGGCTGCTGCTTGGATGGAATTTGGGGTAAAGGCTGATGTAAGGGCGATCGGCCTCGACACCCAAGGCGCACAAATCTCGACTTAATTAAGTAGAACTTACGCATGGCGACCCAGAAACCGGGTTTTGACGAAAATACTGGTTACAGCCCGCAGATTCGGTGAAAAACCCGGTTTCTTTTGTGGGGTGCGTGACTCCTAATATTGATTGATTTAGAGGCGATCGCTTTTACAGCCAAAATTGTTTATCCCCATCCAATGCACCCGGAGAAATCCCTTGTAAACGACGATAAGCGATGCGATCAGAGCCATATAGCGGTACAGGTAAGCGCGGCTCTTTAAGGGCTCCATGATGTAGTAAGGTAAGTTTAAGAGTTGCTTCTACTACACTATCAAGTGATACTTGCTGTCCTTCATCAGGAATAACCCTCAAACGCAGGGGATAAGGTAAACCCATTTTCTCAGATTTCACTTCAGTTGTCACTAAAATCACTTCATGGGAAGACAAGCAAAGTGATAACCCTTTTTTTGGTGCTTTCAAAACTGACTGCTCAAAGTTGTAAAGTCGGGGAATTCCTGACTTTATGCACTCCACTAGAATAAAATTGGAACCAATGGCTTTCGATCGTTCCCGTAAATGCTTGATTTCACTACCGCAAAAGTGACCATCACGGTAAATTAGTACAGTTTTGCGACTGAGTTCAGCAGCAGGGAGAAACCTTTCTAGAGTTCTTTTATCGATTTCTTCACCTTCTATAAGAGCATCTTCTAGCCGATAGCGAATAAACTCTCCTTGTTTACTGTAGAGACGGACACTTGCACAGACATTTAGGCTTCCAGTTCCCTTCTTTTTGGGAGTTCGGGAAATATCGAAGCCGATAAAATAATCCGCAACCTCCAGAGGTTCAGCTAGAATAAAAGGCAAGTTTCCCAATTTGGCCAAAATTCCCGGAATGACTTGATTGAGGATATTTCCGTGATTGCTAGTATCTTTCAGCGTGTCCTCGTAAATGACTTGGCTAGCAATTCCACGGCGAAGTAAGCGCGAAGATATATAAGCATAAAAGCTGCCATCCTCGCTATTGTCAGCGTGGCGATCGCTCTGGGGTAGAAATGTCAAAACCAGATCCGGGGGAATTGGCAATAACTCATCTATCGCTTGTTCCACTCGGGCTTTAGCCTCATCTGGACTCAAGCCATCTGTCAAAACTACCTTTACTCTATCTTCATCAATCTTTTTGCTCTCTCGCTCTATCAAAGGGATGCTTTCAAATTTGTATAGTTTGAGCCGCTGAGAGATTTGTTCAAGGAAGAAAGAATTGACTTTAAAGTTACCAATTTTTAAAACTGAAATGCGAATTTCTCTCGATGGATCTTCTTCATATTCCTTATGCTTTCGATAAACACCACCTCTAGACAGTCCCTTTAAGACTTCACCTCTTTTGCCAATAACATTTTGACCGGACTTGTCTTTTCCGAAAAGTAGTTTTGTTTCATCAAGCTTAAATGGCAGCGATCGAAATATTTTGGGCTGCTGACGGCTATTGATACTATCTCCTAACTGAAAACCATAAATAGCTAGATGTTCTCCAGCCTTTTGTTTGTAGGAGGTTAAACAGTTCTTTCGTTCTAGGTAGGGAATTTTAGTATGCTTGAGTAAATCCCCATATTCCACCTCGATTTTGTGAGCTGTATCCTTTGTTATACAAGGATAAAGAGCTGCCATGGCATAGTGAAATTCTTTTGTCTCCTTGCCAAACTGAACAGCTACTACTGGTTGCTCGTCAGGTGCTGCTCTGAGTTTTTCTTTGCTAATTGAACCAGTTGCTTTCTCAATCAATTCTTCTCTACGTTCGCCAATGTTTCCTGCCAGATTAACAATCGTAGCAGAACTATTAGTTTCAATTACTCGCACTTTCATTCCGATCAAAAGCTCTTGAGGCTTGTGTCGGTAAGGATGATTTTCATAGAAATCAGAGAGAGTACCATTAAAAGTAAAGTAACTGTGAGGCGTTAAAACCATTGCTGGGTATAGAATTCCTTGCAGTTCAAAAGTTTCTGCCCAAAAGTCAACTTCACGCTTGACTGCAACACGATTATCAGACCAAACAGTGTCAGCAGGTGAGAATGTCCGCCTGATTTGTAATACCCTTACAGCTAGTTGAGCAAAGATACAAGCTGTTGGCTCTGGTTGATTTACCCATTGAATTGAGTAAGAGCGATCGCCAATATCTTTTTTCAACTCTTCTATAATTTCATTCAGGGCTGTTCGCCATTCACCTTGGTTCGGCATTAGTTGATCGGGTTTAGTTAAAACCCAGAAACATTTATCTTCCCAAATGACGATCGCATCAGGAAATTTCTGACTGAAACGCCAGCTAAATCGATTGCCAATCTTGCGATCGACTTCGGGAGCTAGCCGAAAGCAGATTAAATTTGGTTGAGAAATACTCAGTTGAAAAATTTCACTCAGATATGTAGGAGATGGGGCTGATGGCCGAGAAATTTGAACGGGAGCAGTAGTCATGCAGCAACCTCTGATACAGAAGAAAATTGACAAATTGAATTAAAGGAACAGTAGCCACAGCTAAAACCTGGATTCGCTGGAAAAATAATACTGAAATCAGCAGGATTATCTCTGTAAAGCTTTAACTGTTTCTGATGCTTTTGAGCAATTAGTGCTAACTCGATCTGAAAAGCTTTGAGTGTACCAGCAGTTGCGCTAATTGGGTCAGACTGCTTGCCAGTCTCCAAATTGTAGAATGAGGCAATAGCTGGTTGGTTCGGATAGAGATAACTGGCTGCTAGCAGGTAAATGTATGCCTGTCGTCTGTCAAAATCAGATTTACCTGTTTTGAAGTCCAAAATGTGCAGCCTGCCATCAGGCTCAACAAAAATGCAGTCAATTGCTGCATAGAAGTTAAACAGATAATTCCCCTGCTTGATGATAATTGCTTGGGGAAATCCCTCATCACCTCGACTCAATTGAATGATGTTCTTGCCAAAAAGAATAGGATGCTGTTGGTAATTTTGTAAGATGAGCTTTACTCGCTCCTCAACCACGGCTGACTGTTGATTTAATTTCAGCATTTCTGCTACTTGCTGTGCACCATCTTTTCGGGATAACAGTTCAGGGGCTTGATGAAATTCATAAACTCCTCTTTGTGCCAGCAGTCCAATTGTCTGAGGTTGGCTGTCAGTCGCTAACAGTGCTGCTATTTGAGGTTCTCGCTGGAGTGCTTTGGCAAAACCGCGCTTCATATCGCAGTGTAAGTGTTCTTTTCCCACTGGTGGAGCAAACTGCAACCAGAGATTATAACTGGCAAATGCCCAAATTTTTTTCACAGGCTGAGCCCTCTATAATAGAGGGCAGTTATTGGTTCATTTCGTGAGAATTGCGTGAATTGCCTCTTTGGCTTTAGCTGACTTGGAAATTCCAGTCTGGTTAGCTAGTTCCAAAGTACGCAAGCCTTCTAGCATTTGTTCGACAGCCTTCCTGACGTTTGGATTCCGGCTCGTCTTTTGCACTTCTTCCAGCAGCAGTGGCAGGGGTCGGCCGATTGAGAAGCACAGTTGATCCGGATTCGATTGCTGTTTTTTCATACTTTGCCTCCTGTATAAAGCTTTGTAACTCAACAACTAGAGGGATGCCAGTCTTAGTTGATATATAATTTCAACATACTGGCTAGATACCTCTAATGTTGAAATTATATGCAACATGAAAAATTATGTCAAGGGGTCGAGAGATAAAAAAGTGTGTTGACATAGCTATTCAACATCAGCTACGATCGACCTATAAGTTATGGTGGATTAACCACTTTGGGTAATAGCTCGACAATAAAAGCATTGAAACCCTTATGAGGTAAAGGTTGTAGCTTTCACTCCCTTTGAATGCTCGCAACGTTAAAATTAGTGGGCTTAGGGAATCTCGTCAGTAAATCGGATGTGGCTATGGATAAACAAGAAGGTCAAAGTTTTGGTGCGGTTATTTGGCAAGCCCGCAGGAAAAAGCGATTGAGTCAGAGAGAACTGGCTGTAAAGGTAGGAGTGGACTACACCTACCTTTCAAAACTGGAAAATGACCACCTTGAGCCAAGTGAGAAGGTCATCCGCTCGTTAGCAAAGCATCTAGAGTTGAACGCAGAGGAATTGATCTACCTAGGCGGTCGCATGACCGAACATGACACTGAAGCTCTTGAGGAAATGGTCAGGGCGAATTACAAGGAAATGCCTGCTTTATTCCGTCGAGTGCGGGAAAATCCTGGCATTGACTCATTCGTAGAAGCACGGGAGGATCAACTCGCAAAACTACAAAAAGAAAATGCTACCCTCCAATCCAAAATTTCAGAGCTAGAGAAACAACTACGGATCTATCGTTTTTTTTCCAAAGCGGAAATAGAACGCAGTGCTAATGAAATTCTGCAGCGCATGCAAGCAAAAAATTTTATTCTTAAATCGCCCTTTGATGTCACTCGTGTAGCTGATTTTCTAGAAGTTAGTATTTGTTATGCTATAATTCCTCCTGATGAAGAAGGACCAATTGTCGCTAAAATTTTACGTCAAGAACGCACCATTATTCTTAATAAAGATATTTGCGAATTTCACAATAAACTTTCCTCTTCAACAATTGCTCACGAAATAGGACACTGGGTACTACATCAAGTTAACCAAGATGAAGTTGAAACTTTATCTGAACAGCATAAAAATAATTCTAATTTTGAAAAAAAAGGAGATATATTCTTGTGTCGCCTTGCTAGCGAACAACTCGATCGGTACAGTTTGAATAAGCAGGAGAATTGGGTGGAATGGCAAGCTCAATATTTTGCTACTTGTTTGTTAATGCCTCGATATATTCTGGAAGAGAAGCGAATGGGACGTAATTTAACAAACTGGTCACACTTCTACGCAATGGCTGATGAGCTTGGCGTAACACTATCAAATTTGACAAATCGCCTGCAAGATTTAGGCTGGGTTTACATACCAAAAGGTTCCCGACAGATTTACCCAGGTAAAGGCTAGCTCAAATGATATTTCCATAGGTTTGATAACAATTGTAAAAAGTGAGGATAAGAAAAAATGAGTTTATTTAAGCCATATCGCTTCTTAAAAAAAGAAGAAATAGAAGGTAAGGCAAATGAGGTTTTAATGCAGATGGAAAAAGAAGGTTTTCTGACTAAGTGGCCTTTTGAAGCGTCTCTGGTGGCTGATGCTCTGGAAATCCGTATAGTTTGGGACAAAATACCATCAGATAATGATGGAATAATAGCAGCTAAAATAGAACCTATCAAACGTCGAATTACCATTAATGAACTGTTCGCAGAGTTAGAAAAAAATGAAGGGCTGCAACGATCGACAATAGCTCACGAAATAGGACACTGGATACTTCATGTCAACCAAGATGAAGCTGATGGTGTTGTAAAGCAGCTCGAACTACCTCTAATGTGCAAAGCTACTGAACAGCTATTTTTGTGTCGCAGTGTCGGTCTTCAGAGTGATAAAATTCCTTCTCCAACTCAATCAAATTGGAAGATTGAATGGCAAGCTCAATATTTTGCTAGCTGTTTGTTGATGCCTCAATATATGTTGGAAAAGACGCGAAGGGGACGTAATTTGACAAACTGGTCTCACCTCTATGCAATGGCTGACGAACTTGGCGTAACAATATCAAATTTAACAAATCGCCTGCAAGATTTGGGCTTGATTAACATTTCCAAGGGCTCCAAGCAGATATATTTAGGTAATTCAAGACCTAATGGGCAGCAAAAGTTGTTTTAGAAAAGCACGATCGCTCGTCTGATACAATCTTGACCGATCGCACTCATAACGAATCTAGAATCCTCAAGCCCCGCCCTAGGTGGGCTAAGTCAATCGTAAATCAAAAATTTAGTTATTTTGGATACAATTCGCGACTCAACAGTCGATCGAACGCCTCAATTTTCGATGGGGATCTAAAATTCACCTAAAGTTCGACGCCCTTTGGCAAAACCCTCCCTAAGATAGAAGTTAGGGGACGATCGGTCACATAGCCGATTCAGGGGCAAGTGTCAAGGACTCCATCGAACCCAAATCCAGAGCCGCAAGACAGGGAGGACATCAAAATCATGGTAAACGCGCCGACAGGGGAAACCCGCCTGGGCCCGATCGATCAGGTGCAATCCTTAGACCGCGATTGCACAACTCTATCCCGTCACGTACTCCAGCAACTTCACAGCTTTAGTGCAGATGCTCAGGATCTCAGTGCCCTGATGAATCGCATCGGGCTGGCGGCTAAGCTGATCGCGAGGCGGCTCAGCAGAGCCGGGTTAATGGAAGATGCTTTAGGGTTTACAGGGGCTACGAACGTGCAGGGAGAATCCGTCAAAAAGATGGATATCTATGCCAATGAAGTGTTTATCTCGGTATTCCAGCAAAGCGGACTTGTCTGCCGCTTGGCTTCGGAGGAAATGGAAAAACCCTATTACATTCCCGAAAATTGTCCGATCGGGCGTTACAGTCTTCTCTACGACCCCATAGACGGTTCTTCCAATCTTGACATCAATCTCAATGTAGGCTCCATATTCAGCATCCGCAAGCAAGAGGGGGACGATGAAGATGGTTCTGCTTCCGACTTGCTGCAACATGGACACAAACAAATTGCCGCTGGCTATGTACTCTACGGCCCCAGTACCATGCTGGTTTATTCGATCGGTCAGGGTGTTCATTCCTTTACCCTCGATCCCAGTTTGGGCGAGTTTATTCTAGCTAACGAAAACATTAAGGTTCCCGATCGCGGCCCGATTTACAGCGTTAATGAAGGCAACTTCTGGCAGTGGGAGGAATCTTTGAGAGACTACATTCGCTACGTACACCGCAGCGAAGGCTACAGCGCCCGGTACGGTGGGGCTTTGGTGGGAGATTTCCACCGGATTTTATTCCAGGGAGGCGTGTTTTTGTACCCCGGAACGGTGAAAAACCCCGAGGGCAAATTGCGTTTGCTCTACGAATCGGCTCCTTTGGCGTTTTTGATGGAGCAAGCCGGCGGGCGCGCCAGTACGGGAGTTCAAGACATTTTAGACGTTGTGCCGACCAAACTGCATGAGCGATCGCCCTTGATTGTCGGCAGTAAAGAAAATGTAGCAATGGTGGAGTCTTTTATTCAAGATCGATCGCGCAATCCTAGAACAGTCCAAAAGTGAAGGAAGTTCGGCAACGAGCAATGTACGGGATGTAACGGATGTAACGGATGTAACGGATGTCAGGAAGAAGGAAGAGGGTTTTAACTTATAACTTTCGACTCCCAATTACCAATTCCCCATTGCCAATTTTCAATTACCACTTTTCAATTTTCAATTTCCAATTTCCAAGTCCCAATTAACAGCTATCAAATTGTAGGAGTTACAGTAATGACAGCAACACCAACGAATCACCTGTTAGAAATCAAAGAAATTGGCCAAAGTATCTGGATGGACAATTTGACTCGCGATCTGATCGAGTCCGGCGAACTCAAACAGATGATTGAAAGTCGGGGACTGCGCGGGATTACATCTAATCCGGCTATTTTTGAGAAAGCGATCGCGGGTAATGTGATTTACGACGCGGATATCGAAGCGGGCATCCGGGCGGGTAAATCTGTAATGGAGATTTACGAATCTCTGGTATTTGAAGATATCCGCAACGCTTGCGACATCTTCGCCCCAGTTTACGCAGAGTCGAAGGGTTTGGACGGCTACATTAGCATTGAAGTGCCACCGACGATCGCCAACGACACAGAAAGCACGATTAGCGAAGCCCTGCGCTATTACAAAGCCCTTGGCAAAGAAAACGTGATGATTAAGATTCCGGGAACCGCTGAAGGTTTGCCCGCAGTCGAGCGAGTCATCAGCGAAGGGATTAACGTTAACGTGACTTTGCTGTTCTCGGTTGACAGCTACGTCGAAACTTTCTGGGCTTACATTCGCGGTTTGGAAGCGCGGGTGGCTAAAGGTTTGGATGTGAGCAATATTGCTTCTGTTGCCAGTTTCTTCTTGAGCCGGATCGACATCAATGTCGATGGCAAGATTGATGAGAAACTCAAAAATGTCACGGATATTTCCACCAAAGCCAAACTGGAAGCGGTGAAAGGGAAAGTGGCGATCGCCAATGCGAAGGTAGCTTACCAGAAGTATAAAGAGATCGTAGCGAGCGATCGCTGGCAAGCATTAGCGGCCAAGGGAGCGAAAGTACAGCGCTTGCTGTGGGCTTCCACCAGCACCAAAAACCCCAACTACAGCGATGTCATGTACGTCGATGAACTAATCGGCCCGGACACGGTTAACACTTTGCCGCCGAACACCGTTGAAGCTTGTTTCGATCACTGCGATGTCGCACCCCGGATTGAGAACAACGTTGCAGAAGCTTACACGCTGATCGAAAGTCTCAAAGATCCCGACATTGACATCAACTTGGATCAAGTGATGGCAGACTTGCTCTTGGACGGGATTGATAAATTCGTCACCCCGTTCCAATCCCTGATGGATTCCTTGCAAGAGAAAGTGCAGAAGTTGTCACCCGTCGCCTAGACAGATATCTGTATCCTTAAAGGCAGAAGCATTTAGGAGTCGGAATAGATAATTGTTTTGGCTCTTGAGTGCTGAGTTTTGAATCTCAAACCGGGAAAATTTGAGACCAATTGGTCTCAAAAATCCGACAGAGGAAAATCAAATCCCGATTACTTTGGCTCTTGGCGCTGAGTTTTGAATCTCAAACCGGGAAAATTTGAGACCAATTGGTCTCAAAAATCCGACAGAGGAAAATCAAATCCCGATTACTTTGGCTCTTGG
>NZ_JAUBOR010000001.1:0-39735 GCF_036700305.1 Microcoleus sp. Z1_A1 | reverse complement strand
GGGAAAATTTGAGACCAATTGGTCTCAAAAATCCGACAGAGGAAAATCAAATCCCGATTACTTTGGCTCTTGGCGCTAAGTTTTGAATCTCGAACCGGGAAAATTTGAGACCAATTGGTCTCAAAAATCCGACAGAGGAAAATCAACTGCCTTCTCTAGCAGAAATCTCGCCAGAAGATCCAACTCGAATTTTCCATCTCCGACCGCTGAGGAATTGCCATGCAAACTATCAATACCCTAGTAGAAACCGAATATGGCACTGCCCAACTTGATGTAGCTGAACGGACAAGGCTTCAAGAACTAGAATCCATTGTCGAACATGGACTTCAGATATTTTACGAAGTTGGCAAAGCCCTTGATGAGATTCGGGAAGAGAAACTGTACCGTGAAACTCACAAGACTTTTGAGGCTTATTGCCTTGACAACTGGGGCATCGGAAGACGGACAGCAGATCGATTTATTTCAGCAGCGCAGGTTGTCGAAAATTTGAGACCAATTGGTCTCAAAATTCCGACAAAGGAAAATCAAGTCCGTCCTCTAACAGGATTACCCCCAGAGCTACAACTCGAAATTTGGCAAGAAGCTCTGGAGTTATCGCCTAATAGTATGCCCACTGGTGCAGCAGTTCAGCGCCTGGTAGAGCGGCGATTTCCTTCAAACGGAAACGGGCGAACGCCTAAAGATAGTGCTTCGGAAGTCGAGAAGTTGCGATCGGACAATCAGCGGCTCAGAGAGCAAATCCGACAGCAAAACAGAGAAAGGGATAGGCGTGCTGCTGCTGTGGCTTTAGAGTTAGAGCAGTTGCGCTCAGAGAATAGGCAGCTAAAAGCTGAACTGCTACAGCGGGATAAGGATTGGGAAGTTCGACTGGCTTTTGAGAGGAACAAAATTCGCGAGGAGGTTAGGGGAGAACTCAGAGAGGAACTTAAGGCTGAACTCAGGGAAGAAATCAGAGCCGAAATAAAATCTGAGTATCAGGCTCAAATTAAAGAATTGACGGCTAAATATGAAGCCATAATTCAGGATTTATCAGTAAGGTTGACAGCTATGGAAGGAGCAAAATAAGAAATGGTCGCAATACTTGAAAACCCACTGCGCGTCGGTTTGCGAAAAGAACGAGTGCCGGAACCACAAATTCTGGTAATCTTCGGAGCTTCTGGGGATCTGACCCAGCGCAAACTGGTACCTGCAATTTATCAGATGAAGCGCGATCGACGCTTGCCACCGGAAACTACCGTGGTGGGAGTAGCCCGCCGCCCTTGGAGTCACGATTACTTCCGCGAGCAAATGCGCGAAGGCATAGAAGAATTTGGCGGCGGGATTGGCAATGAAGAATTTTGGCAAGAATTCGCTAAAGGTTTGTACTACTGTCCGGGCGACATAGACAACCCCGAAAGCTATCAAAAACTAAAAGCTTTCTTAGCGGAAATCGACGAAGAAAGGAGAACTCGCGGCAATCACATATTTTATCTCTCAGTTTCCCCGAACTTTTTCCCAGAAGCAATTAGGCAACTGGGCGCGGCTCAAATGCTGGTCGATCCAGTAAAACACCGCTTGGTAATTGAAAAACCCTTCGGCCGCGACTTGAGTTCGGCAAAAGCTCTCAACCGAGTCGTGCAGAAGGTTTGCCAAGAACAGCAAGTTTACCGGATAGACCACTATTTGGGTAAAGAAACTGTTCAAAATTTAATGGTGTTCCGGTTTGCTAACGCGATTTTTGAACCGCTGTGGAATCGGCAATTTGTCGATCACGTACAAATTACAGTTGCAGAAACAGTAGGCGTAGAAGACCGGGCCGGTTACTACGAATCCTCTGGGGCGTTGCGGGATATGCTGCAAAACCACTTGATGCAGATTTTCTGTCTGACGGCGATGGAACCGCCGAACTCGCTCGACGCTGACAGCATCCGCACCGAAAAGATGAAAGTTCTGCAAGCAACTCGCTTGGCAGATTTGAATAACTTGGAGTTCTCAGCGATTCGGGGTCAATATTCCGCAGGTTGGATGAAGGGCAAACAGGTGCCAGGATATCACGATGAACCGGGGGTGGCTCCCAATTCGACAACGCCGACTTTTGTGGCGATGAAGTTTATGATTGACAACTGGCGCTGGCAGGGAGTGCCTTTCTACCTGCGAACCGGCAAACGGTTGCCGAAAAAAGTTAGCGAAATTGCGATTCAGTTCCGGGAAGTTCCGCTGCTAATTTTTCAGTCCGCAGCCCAACAAACTACTCCTAACGTTTTGACCATGCGGGTGCATCCGAATGAGGGGATTTCGCTGAGGTTTGAGGCGAAAATGCCGGGGCCGGATTTGCGGACGCGGACGGTGGATATGGATTTCAGTTACGGTTCTTCGTTTGGGGTGACATCTTCGGATGCTTACGATCGCCTGTTAATTGATTGTATGCTGGGCGACCAAACTTTGTTTACCCGTTCTGATGAAGTGGAAGAAGCTTGGCGGGTGGTAACGCCGGCCTTGATGGCTTGGGAATCGTCCAACGACCAAGATTTGGTTCCTAAATACGAAGCCGGTACTTGGGAACCTGCGGAAGCAGAACTGCTAATTAACAGAGATGGCCGCAAGTGGCGAAGACTTTAAGAGCCATTAGTCAGCAGTCATTAGTCCTTAGTTATAGGTCAGCATTAGTATTAGTTATTAGCTAAGAACGGCTAACTAAGAACGGCTAACTAAGGACTAAGGACTAAGGACTAAGGACTAAGGACTAAGGACTAATAACTAATAAGAAAGGAGAAAAGATTTATGACGATGACACCGATGAAAGCTCCGCCTCTGGTTTCGCTACAAAGTCCTAAAGATGTGTCGATCGACCAAATAGAGGCCGAATTGAGTCAAATTTGGGAAAGTTACAGAGAATCGGGGTCGAAGGGCGATTTTCCGATCGCTAGTAGGGCAACAACTTTTACTTTTGTAGTCTACGAACCGGAAGAAACTCAGCGGTTATTGGCGGATCTGGGGTTTTACGACGGGCCGGTGGACGGTATTACCGGGCCGATGACGGCATCTAGCATCAGGGCGGCTCAAAAAGCTTATGGGCTGCCGAGAACAGGCAAAGCTAACGATGAATTGCTGGCGACTTTGCGGGAAGAAGTGGCTCGCAAAAATTCCACAGGCGAGGAGATGGGATCGAGTGGCTTGGGTTCCGGGGGTTCGGGGGTGGCTGACGCGATTGTGGCTGCCAATCCCTGCCGGATTATTGCTCTGTGCCCGACAGCGGGGGAAGATACGGGCGTGCAGGCTCAAGTGGCTGCTTATTGTCCGGTTCACAAGCGCACCAGTGGCAATCTGATCTGCTGCGAGTACATTACGCTGCGGGGTACGGAAGCTGCGCTGGAACGGGTGAGCGGCATTGTGACGGCGTTGACTATCGCTGATTTGCCGACGCTGCTGTGGTGGAAGGCGAATCCTGATGCCGATCGAGGTTTGTTCCAGCGGCTGGCGGCAGTTAGCAGTTCTGTGATTGTTGACTCTAGCAGCTTTGCTGAGTGTGAAGCTGAATTGCTGTTGATGCAAAGTCTGATCGAGGAGGGAATTCCGATCGCGGATCTGAATTGGCGCCGGTTGGCCGCATGGCAGGAGTTGGCTGCTGAGGCTTTTGACGCCCCGGAACGTCGCGCTGCGATTCGGGAAATCGATCGGGTGACGATCGATTACGAACAGGACAATTCTACTCAAGCGCTGATGTATTTGGGTTGGCTGGCGAGCCGGCTTCAGTGGCGTCCGGTTGCTTTCAAACAGGAAGAGGGCGATTACCACATCAAGCGAATTAAATTCGCGGGGCCGGACGAACGGGTTATCGAAGCCGAGTTGGCTGCTATTCCTACTGCTGATTCGGGCGATGTCGCGGGCGATTTGATTGCTCTGCGTTTGAATTCTACAAACGAAAAGGCTGACTGCGGTACGGTTCTGTGTTCGGAAGCGGGCGGCTGTATGCGGATGGAAACAAAGGGTGGCGCTCAAACCGATCGGTTTAACCAGGTGAGTCCTCTGTTCGATCAGGTGACGGAACAGTTGCTGGGTCAGCACCTCCAGAGTTGGGGCCGAGATGTGCTTTACGAAGAAAGTTTGGCAGTGACGGCTCAAATGCTGAAGTTAGCTAAGCGGTAAAAAGAAGTTCGGCAACGGATTGTGTAGCGGATGTAACGGATGTAACGGATGGATGGAATCAGGAGAAAGGAGAAAGGAATAAGCAAGACGGATTGAGTTAATATTCAGTGGGGCAGGCAATGTCTGCCCTACTTTTTTAGGAGTTATGAATTTTAAGTTAGGAGTTTTGAATTAATCCTGTTATTTAACTCAAAACTCTAAATTACTTCCCAAAAGCCACTAAATTACCTCTCTTCTTCTCATTCTTCCTGGGAGCATCTCATATTTGTAAAAATACTTCTTCTGGCTCCTTCCTTCTTCTGGCTCCTTCCTTCTTCCTCTTTCCTTCTTCCTCTTTCCTTCTTCCCCTTTCCTCCTGCCTCCTGCCTCCTGCCTCCTGCCTCAAAACTCCAATTTCTAGCGGAGGGCTGCAAAGGTGAGATGCTCCCTTCTTCCTTCGCGCCCTAGCGCTTACGCGCGGCTTCGCCTAACGCGTCTTCGCGGTTCGTTAAATATGTATTTTTTGTGAATAACCTAGAACTATGGCTTTAGTAATTGCTGGCGAACGCAGCGGTGCGGGAAAGACTACTGTAACGATCGCCCTTTTAGCTTATTTAATCCGTCGCGGCTTGAATGTTCAATCTTTTAAGGTGGGTCCCGATTACATTGACCCGATGTTTCATGCTTTTGTCACCGGTCGCCCCTGTCGCAATTTAGACCCGGTATTAACGTCTGAATCTTATGTAAAAAAGTGTTTTTCTCGTCATATTCAAGATGTCGATTATGCCTTAGTTGAAGGGGTGATGGGACTCTTTGATGGAGTGAGTCGAAGGAATCAGGAATCAGGAAGGCACGACACGGATTTTGACACGGATACACGGATTAATTATCGAAAAGAAGCAGGCAATTATGATTTTTCCTTTGCTTCTACGGCTCATGTTGCTTATTTGCTGAATTTGCCGGTATTGTTTGTGATAGATTGCAGCAGGCTCTCTGGTTCTGTGGCTGCGATCGCCCACGGTTTCCGTTCTTTTAACCCTGAACTTAAATTCGCTGGTTTGGTGCTGAATCGGGTGGCGAGCGATCGACATTTGGAACTGCTTCAAGATGCTCTAAAACCGCTCAATTTACCTATTTTGGGGGTTTTGCGTAGGGATGAGGCTGTTAGTATTCCCGATCGACATTTGGGTTTGATTCCTGCTGAGGAGTTGCCGAATCTTCATGCTGCGATCGATAAACTGGCTGATTTGGCTGCTGTTAGTTTTGACTGGGAGCAACTTTTGCCTTTGTTGGCTGCAACTCGAAATGAGGGGTCTGAGCAACTTTTGGGTAGGCACGGTCTCCCTTCGGGAATTATAACTCAAAAAGATGATGTTGTCAACTGTTTGGGAAAACAATTTGGAGTGAGGATTGCAGTTGCGCGCGATCGGGCTTTTAATTTTTACTATCAGGACAATCTTGATTTGTTGGAAGAGTTGGGTGCCCAGTTGGTATTTTGGAGTCCCCTTGATGACTCGGTGTTTCCTGACAATGTGCAAGGGTTATATTTTGGTGGCGGTTTTCCCGAAGTGTTTGCTCAAAAATTGAGCGGTAATGTTTTAATTCGGGATGCGGTAAGAAGGGCGATTTTTTCGGGAATGCCGACTTATGCGGAGTGCGGCGGTTTGATGTATTTGTGCGATTCTATTGTAGACTTCGATGGCATTTCTTGGCCAGGGGTGGGTGTGTTGGAAACTGCTGCTGCGATGGGTAAGCGTTTGACGCTGGGATACCGAGAAGCTGTGGCGGTGAGGGATAGTTCGGTGTTAACTGCTTTTGATGAGGTTTGGGGACATGAGTTTCATCGATCGCATTTAACTGTGGAACCGAGTAATCCAGTTTATCACAGTTGGAGGTATGGGAAGCGGGGGGAGGTTGAGGCGGTTGCTGAAGGTTGGGGAGTTTGTCAGGTGCACGCTTCTTATTTGCATTTGCATTGGGGTGCTCGGCCTGATATTCCGGTTCGTTTTTTGCAGCAGTGTGCTGATTTTTATTGTAAGGGTGTTTTGGGCGATCGAGAAAGCGAACTGGATTTTTTTATTTAATTAACCGCAGAGGGCACAGAGGGCACAGAGAAGAGAAGAGAGAGGAGTTACTGTATTAAAATGTTTTTGATGGAAAGCAGGGAGGGGGTGTTGGGATTTATGAGCGAATCAATTTCGACTAAGCAGTTGTTTGCCCAATGGGTGACACGGGAGAATTTTCGGAGTTACGGTCAAGTTATCTTTACGGCTATTGATGGCAAGTCTTTCGATGCTGAGGATGCTCAGTTAAATTTGCAAAATGGTGTTCCTAGATTTTACATTATGCGGCTCCATAAGGAAGGTCGCAAGTTTCGCAAAATTACGCGGCACGTTCAATGTACTCAGTGTTTGGGTTCTTTGGATGGGAAGGATTGGTTGATGGCGGTTGCGCCTCCTGGGGATAGCTATAAACCGAGTTTAGAGGATATGGCTGCTTTTCGGATTCCGGGCAATTGTTTTATTAAGTTAGATGTGGGGACTTGGCACGCTGGGCCTTATTTTGATGCGGATTTTGTTGATTTTTACAATCTGGAATTGAGCAATACTAATGTGGTTGACCATTTTACTTTTGATTTTGTGAAAAATCACAATCTGGAGTTTGAGATTGTCTGAATTTAAGAAAAATTTATCGTAGAATTTTGATAGTATATCAACGAAGCTGATTATACCTGCTTAACCGTGTTTAATAGTTTTGGGAGAGGTCTAATAATTATGAATTATCCACTCTATTCTCTTTTGATTTTACCATATACGCGCCGGGAACTCCCTGGATGGGGAAAATTGATGACACTCACAGGGGTGTACCGGGATGATTTGTGGAAAAATGCTCCTATACGGGAGATTCGAGGCAAGTTCCACGGTTATCGGATGGCGATGGATCTTTCCAAGTGGAACGATCGCATGAGCTATTTTTTAGGCCGTTATTATGACTTGCCCACGCAACTTTTCATCCAAAATGCTGTACAGCCTGGGGACAGTTTTATTGATGCGGGGGCAAATACGGGCATGATTACTCTTTTGGCTGCTTATCATACAGGAACAACGGGATGCGTACACTCTTTTGAACCAAATCCTCTGGCGTTTCAAACATTAAAAGCTGCGGTAACAGACAATGAATTGCAGAAAGTTTCTCTGCACCAGTGTGGGCTTTCTAACGAGCGAAATGAACTGACACTGACAGTGCCTACAGATGTTACTGGTTTGGGTACTTTCGCTCAACTCCCAGAAAAAGATCGAAGTCTGATTTCTAATCAGTATCAAGTACCTGTGTATCGCGGAGATGAAATGCTCCCAGATAATCTTCCTGGTGCTACTTTTATTAAAATTGATGTGGAGGGGTTTGAGGTGAATGTGATTAAAGGTTTCTCCCAAACGCTGCAAAAGCTTCGCCCTGCGGTGTTGACAGAAGTTGTAGGAAGTCATCTGGAACGGGCTGGTTCAAGTGTAGCAGAACTTTGCTCTGTGATGGGTGACTTTGGCTATGAAGCTTTTAACTTGGAGGCGAAACGGGAAGGTTTGGGCCATCGGTTACAATTGTCTAAAGCGCAAGGAGGAAAGATGACTGATGATGTGGTTTGGCTGTATTCTGAGAGTCCTTTATTTTCTCGCCTGCAACAGTGGATGACACACTGATATTGCAGAGGATAAGAATTGCAAGTGCAGGGAAATCTAGGCTGATTTCCCTTTGTTTTAATATGGTCACTGTCAACGGTGCTAAAACTCTCAATCTGGGAGATGATAATTATGGGATAGATGCGGGAAAACCTGCAAATTTGATTGTGTTGGATGCTGAGGATTGTTATGATGCAATTAGGAGGCGCGCTGCGGTTCGGTATGTGATTTCGCGGGGTAAGTTGCTGGCGGAAACTGCACCTGCTAAAATTAGTTTTTATGGTATTTGACAAACAATATTTGAAGCTGTTAAACTATGAATCAAGGTGCTATTCCCGATGAGAGTCCGAGAAATTTGCAGGAGCAACTGCTACTGCAAGATGCTAAGGCTGGTAATTGCATAGTAATTCATTGCGGTACAGATAGATTGTTGGGCGATGCACGGAGACTTATTGCTGTTTATGGCGGGAATGCTGAAGACTGGGATAAAATGACAAGTATTGAGGCTTTTGAAATTAATGGAGCTTCCGTACAAGTCCATTGGTTTCGGAACAGTCAGACTCTTCAAGATGTGGAGTTTAAGTTCAAGCGACAGTATCCCAAAACAGCCCCTAAAAATCTGTAGGTAATCAAGTTATGAAAATTCGTTGTATTGCTAATACCGGTGAATCTCTCCCTGAAGAATATATAGATCCGCCACGCGGTTACACTAGAAAGGTTGAGTTACCGCTAACTATAGGCAAGGAATATGTTGTTTATGCTATCCGAGAATGGAAAGGGACTATTTGGTACTACATCTGCAATGATAATTATAGCTATTATCCCATCCATAATCCGGCGCCGATGTTTGAAGTGGTTGACAGCAGAATTTCTAAGTATTGGCGGTTTGAACTGTCGCCCAATGGATTGTTAATGATAGCGTTTGAACAGTGGTTTACTGACCCTTATTTTTATGATAAGCTGACGGATCAGGAAGAGGCGGAGGTTGAGATTTTTGAGAAGGTTAAGGAATTGATGGATGCTGAGGATTTTACTTTGCCTCCGCTGGATGTTGCCGTTGAGAGGTTGCGGGAAACTGTCAGTGTTTGAGTTAAAGACAAACATCGAAGCGGAGTGAGTTCATAAAATCTGCTAAGCAAGCAGACATAAAAAAGGTAAAGATAGTTGTATTCCTAGGGTAGACACTCTCACGAGAACATTTGTAACTCCTGCTTCTACACGCATGATATTTAAAGATACATGACAGCCTCAAATTTTATGAGTGATAAATTTCAACCACTAGACCGCGATGATGATGTATTGTTGTTCGACAACAATAATACATTTACAGTAGGAAAACTGAAGAATTTAATTAGTAAAGAATTTCAGGAAAAATTTTTAATAAGTTATCAAAAAAAACCAAGTTATCGGGGTGATTCTTATGAAGAACGTACTGATATTAAATCCAAATTAAGCACTATCTCGTTTGATTCGGGAAATTTTAGATGCAGTGAGATTCAATGGAAATGTATAAAATCAGTAAATTGTAAAATTCTCAAAGTGGGTTCTGGAGGATGGCAGGAAGGAAAATTGAGAATGCAGGCAAAAGTCGTAAATTCATATTCAGAAAATGATGATTATAAAAAGTATAATAAAGCTGTTCTTGATATATGTATAGAATTCAGTCCCGATCTACCAAATGAACCTATATCACCTTTAGATGACATCAGACAATCCGAGGAATACAAAAAACTGAGCGATAATAAATGACAGCCCGATCGCCCTTACAATACAATAATCGATCGCACTCCAAGGCTAGCAAGAAAAAAATGACAAATATAGAAGAATATGTCGATCGCACCGCCGAACTGATAAACTTACCCTTAGACCCGGAACACCGCCCCGGTGTTGTGGTAAACTTAGAGACGATAGCTGCGATCGCCCGACTCGTTACTGAATTCCCTTTACCCCCAGAAGTAGAAGTCGCGCCGGTATTTGAACCCTGATTTTTAACCGCAGATGAACGCAGAGGAACGTAAATTTTTAGCACAAGCGGATGCAGTCGCCACAGCATCATCGGTTAAAAGTGGCAAAATTACAGCGACAGCGGTTGTGACTGCGGCATTAGAACGAATTGCCGATCGAGATAACGTCCTCAATTGCTTTACTGCAATCACTGCATCAAGCGCACTCGCAGCAGCCGAAAATATAGATAATTCGATCGCAAATAACCAAAACCCAGGCCCTTTAGCAGGCGTTCCCTTCGCAGTCAAAAACCTGTTCGATATCGGCGGAATTACTACTCTAGCTGGGTCAAAAATCAACGCTGACAATCCGACCGCTACCCAGGATGCGGCGGTGGTCGCCCGACTAAAACAAGCCGGGGCTGTGCTCGTAGGTACTCTCAACATGGATGAGTACGCCTACGGTTTCGTCACGGAAAACAGCCACTACGGCCCGACTCGCAATCCCCGCGATACTACCCGCATCGCTGGCGGTTCCAGCGGCGGTTCCGCAGCAGCAGTCGCCGCCGGTTTTGTACCCATCACCCTCGGTTCTGATACTAACGGTTCCATCCGCGTACCGGCTGCTTTGTGCGGTGTCTTTGGGTTTAAGCCTACTTACGGCCGTTTGTCCAGGGCTGGCGCTTATTTATTTTCGGGTAGTTTGGATTGTGTGGGGCCGTTTGGGCGATCGATCAGAGACATGGCGCTGCTGTACGATATCCTGCAAGGCCCTGATTCTCGTGACCCAGTTTGCACTCAACGCCCGCCAGAACTTTGTTCGCCGCAGTTAAATCAAGGCATCGAAGGATTGCGAATTGCTGTTGCTGACGGGTATTTCGCCACAGGGGCCGAACCGGAAGCAATGGATGCTGTAGAAATAGTTGCTAAAGCATTGACAAATGTCTTGGATTGTGGTAATGACACACAAAAAACAACAAACCCCCCAAAAATAGGGGGGCTTGCGACTGTCAGCATACCGGAATCCGATCGCGCCAGGGCTGCTGCATTTATCATTACCGCCTGCGAGGGCGGAAACTTGCATTTAGACAATTTACGATCGCGCCCTCAAGACTTCGATCCTGCCACGCGCGATCGATTTTTAGCGGGAACCCTGATCCCTGCGACTTGGTACTTGCAAGCGCAGAGATTCAGACAGTGGTACCGCGATCGAATTCGCGAAATATTCCAACAAACAGACATCATCCTCGCACCCGCCACCCCGATAGCAGCCCCTGAAATTGGCGTCGAGAAAATGGTAATAGCCAGACAAGAAACAAGAGTGCGTCCCAATCTCGGACTGTTCACCCAACCCCTATCATTTATTGGCTTGCCCGTTCTTTGCGTGCCCGTACAGCGGCCCGGCGCTTTGCCCTTGGGGGTACAAATTATTGGTGCTCCCTACAGCGAAGCGGTGATTCTCCGAGTCGCTGCGGTACTAGAATCGCAAGGCATTATATCTGCCGAATCAATTTAGTGCTAATAATTCTAGGGTTTGTTGTTGCGGTGGAAGCGTCTCTTAGTCCTTCTGGCAATAGCTTTGCGCTTCTGCTTTTCCAACGGGGTTTCAAAGTGGCGGTGCTTTCTCATGTCGGGGAAAATGCCCGCTTTAGAAACTTGTCGCTTAAACCGTCGTAGGGCTGACTCAATCCCTTCATTTTCGCCTATTACAACTTGGGTCATTATTTCTCCTTTTGTTCGGTAGATCAAGTTTTATCATATCAAGCTTTTTGGCCGCGCGACCTGTTGAAGGTCGGGCGATCGACCAAAACCCCAAAATTATACCAAATCCGCTGCCATCACGGCTCTTGATTCTTTAGTCTCCACAGGCAGACTTTGTATGTCAAGGCGCCAATTATATTCCCGCGGTTGAATCAGTTTGGGCTACCAACTGATTTTCCTGCCGCAGGTAAGCTTGAATAAACGGCTCTAATTCGCCGTTCATTACATCTGCGATGGCGGTTGTTTCCACTCCAGTACGCAAATCCTTGACCATTTGGTATGGGTGAAAAACATAATTGCGAATTTGGTTGCCCCAAGCTGCCTCTACCATATCGCCGCGAATCTCGGCAATTTCCGAAGCCCGCTGTTCCTTAGCAACCACCAACAGCCTAGCCTTGAGTAATGCCAAAGCTTTTTCCTTGTTTTGCAACTGACTGCGTTCCTCTGTACAGCGGACAGCCAAACCGGTAGGAATGTGAACGATGCGGACTGCGGTTTCTACTTTGTTAACGTTTTGCCCGCCCTTGCCGCCCGCGCGGGAAGTCGTGATTTCCAAATCTTTTTCTGGAATGTCCAACTTGACGGATCGATCGAGAATTGGCATCACTTCAACGCCTGCAAAACTGGTTTGACGCTTGTCGTTAGCATTAAAAGGCGAAATTCTGACCAAACGGTGAGTGCCTTTTTCCGATCGCATATAACCGTAAGCGTAACGGCCGACAATTTCCAAAGAAGCCGATTTAACACCTGCTTCCTCTCCCTCGGAAATTTCCATTAAATGTACTTTGTAACCTTGACTTTCCCCCCAGCGGGTGTACATCCGCAGCAACATTTCGGCCCAATCTTGAGCATCTGTGCCGCCGGCCCCGGCGTTAATTGTCAAAACGGCGCCGCCTTCATCGTAGGGCCCGGATAGTAATTGTTGCAGTTCCCACTGGTCGAGTTCGCGGGTTAACCGAGAAAGACTTGATGAGGCTTCTTGGAACAGGGACTCGTCGGCTTCTAACTCCAGCAGTTCTAAAATAGCTTTAGCATCTTCCAAGCTTGTTTGCCAGCCGCGATATTGGTCTAAATGAGATTTGAAGTCATTAAGTTCTTGGAGGGTTTCTTGAGCTCTATCTTGGTCGTCCCAAAATGCTGGTTGGGCGCAGATTTGCTCTAAGTCTTGAATTTTGGCTGTGAGTGCGGGGATGTCAAAGATAGTCCTGGGTTGTACCCAGTCGATCGGACAATGTTTCGATATTGTGTTTGATGTCTAGAACTTCCACTGTGAGTTCTCCTAGTTGTGGGGTGTATTTTTGAGTTTAGCTGAAATTTTGCTCTAAATGTGCAAATCAATTTTTCAGCAGCACACCAGCTTTGATAAATGAGTCAAGTTTGTCGCCCGTGCACTTCGGGGACTGCTGTTGTTTGGATTCCTGTACGGACATCCAAAACTTTGCCGGCAGTTCGCACTGTCGCTGGGAAATTGATATTCCCGAATTTGTTGGTTCTGGACTGTTTTTAGGATTTCGCACTGAATGTCTGCAAGCTGTTGAACTCCTGGTCTTTGCATAATAGCAAACAGTTTGGTTCTCCTGACGCGCTGCTGCAAGCGAGTTACTTTAATGATAGGCGATCGAGTTTGGTTGCGGGCGATCGACAATTGCTCAAATCATTACATCAAAACTTCGACGATCGCATCAAAAGTCGATCGCTACCACATTATAATTTAAGCAAAACCTTCTACTATTTTTCTAGGATTACCACGAAATCCTCAATCATCACATCAAAAGTTTGAGCCAGCTTGTGAACTGCTGCAAAGTCAACCATTGCCATACCCTGAGAACGGGCATAATTGCTAATCGTACTGTAGCCCACGCCCGATCGCTCCGCAACCTCTTTGAGCGTCCATCCCTTCTGGGCCGCCAACTCTCGAACCCGCAACCTTACTAAGCCTTTGCTCATATTCACTATTTACAAAATTTTGGATTTAGTATAATATATCAAAAAGCGATCGCCCCCGGTCATTCGATTTTAGATTTTAGATTTTAGATTTTAGATTGACTCTAAAGATGAATCTGGTAGCTGGAACGTTGGTCGAAAATTTTGCGCCTCTCATGGCAGAAGTCGGGGCTTGTCTCCGTTTTGCGGCGGAGTCAACGAAACTAAAGACGATCGCCAGTTAAAATTAATCCCGACAGATAATTTCTGTCGATCGCACTTAGCAGAGATAGATTTAGCTACCACCACCAGATGCAACTACAATGATATCAGAAAATCAGTTAAGATCGTCAACTATCAGCGCCTCAAAAATTATTCACAAATCGTCGATCGTCAATCCGCGATCGAGATTTGTCACCGAAGAAACAGTAGCACTCCTGTTCAACATATCACCGGAACAGATATACCGGATCGATTGCTGCCACAACGTGGTGTACGTTCATGCCAAAGGCCTGAGTCGATTTGTCAGCTACGCCGATTTCCCCCCAATCTTAGAAGTAAAACCGCCCTGTGCTCAAGATTTTGTCGCCTGGTACAAACGCTGGAAACGGACACAAGCACCAGAATTTTGGACTAAATTCTATACGTACAACTTCAAAGCGGCTGTTTCAGTTGACAGCTTGCTTGAGTGGGGTAAATTAGTAGCTACAGTTAAATCGGTAATTTCCGCATCAGCGCTGCAACAGCTACGAGATGTTTACGCTCAAGAAAAAACATTGATGGAAAAGTTTTAAAGCAGGCGGGGCGGATAAATCGGCAATTGTTGGCCACCAGCAAGATACAGCATATTCCATGTATATGTAGTACACACTATCTTGTAGTAAGCATCGGTGCGTCGCCACCCATCAATCTGCAAGTTCTATTTAAAAGGTCGCAGATCCGCACCCTACATACAGCGGATTCCAGGTTTATAAAGTACACCCCAGAAACCGGGTTTCTTCTGGATTTCTCGCCAGAAACCGGTTTTATTCAAGAAACCCGGTTTCTCTGTACTTCACTTACCTGGAAAGTGCTGTATTAAAATCACACAACATAAATATAGTGGCTACTGTACTTCATCAACCACCGAATATGCTGTAAATGTAAGGTGCGCTTCGGCGCACCCTACGGGATAGAGGTTCCGATCAAAACTCTTCTTTACCTTCCAATCCCCACATATTGGAAACCAGCCGCTTCTAAAGCCTTCTTGTCTAAGAAATTGCGGCCATCAATCATCACCGGATGATTCATCAACTTCGCCATTTTATCGTAATCTAAATTGCGAAACTGTTCCCAGTCAGTCACCAACACCAAAGCATCGCAACCGTCGGCCAACCTTTCCGGGTCAGTTTCTACCAAAACTCCCGACAAACCGTGACGCATCCCAGTTTGAGAAACAATCGGATCGTAAGCTTTAACTTTCGCTCCCAACCGATTCAAATTCTCGATTAAAATCAGCGCTGGGGCATCCCGCAAATCGTCAGTATCCGGCTTGAAAGTCAAACCCAAAAGTCCGACAGTTTTACCTTTGAGAATCTTCAAAACGTGCTGCAACTTTTCAATAGCAATGAACCGCTGGCGTTGGTTAACTTCCACTGCCGCTTTCAGCAAATGCGCCTCGTAGCCGTAATCGTCAGCAGTGTGAACTAAAGCCGAGACATCTTTGGGGAAACAGGAACCGCCCCAACCAATGCCAGCTTGCAGAAACTTGTTGCCAATCCGTGAATCTAAACCGATACCTCGGGACACTTGACTAACATCTGCACCGACACGATCGCAAATATTAGCAACTTCATTAATAAAGCTAATCTTCGTAGCCAAAAAAGCATTAGCTGCGTACTTAATCATCTCCGCTGAACTGATATCAGTCATCACCACAGGAACTTCCGGCAAAGACTGATTTTCTGCAAACTTGCGATCGACAATCGGCCGATATAACTGTAGCATCATATCCATAGCCCGCCGAGAGTTGCTACCGAGAACAATGCGATCGGGATTAAAAGTATCAAAAACAGCACAGCCCTCCCGCAAAAACTCCGGGTTGCTAACCACATCAAATTGAACACCTTTGTTTGCTGCTACTTCCTCACCAGTAACCTCATCACCGCTGTGAGGTTTTTGACGTTCTGCTAAACCGTCTAGTACAATTCTTCGCACCCAGTCCCCGGAACCGATGGGCACAGTAGATTTATTAACAATGACTTTGTAATCGCCATCGAGGTGAGCTCCTATTCCCCGAGCAACCGCTTCCACGTAGCGAGTATCGCTTTCCCCAGTAGGCAAAGGAGGCGTCCCCACCGCAATAAACAAAATATCCCCGTGAGACACTCCCGCTGCTAAATCCGAAGTAAATTCTAGATTGCCAGATGCAGATGCAGAAGACATTAATTCAGACAGTCCAGGTTCAAAAATAGGCGACTGTCCAGACTTCATTAATTTAACTTTTTCTTCGTTGTTGTCTACGCAAATCACGTGGTGGCCGATGTGGGCCAAACAAGTGCCGGTGACTAAGCCAACATATCCTGTACCGATGACACAAACCTGCATAGAAATCTCCTCAAAGCTAGTAAATAAATTAGATGGGATGTTGAAACAAGAAGGAAGAAGGGAGAAGCCTTTAGTTATCTAGGAGAGAAGGAAAAAACAGCTTGTAGGGGTAGTGCTACCCCTACTCCCCGTGCCTACCCCTAGAGGGCAACCACGGGGGGTTTGCCCCTACAAATCCCCACTCTCTACTTTTGGTTTCCCTCGATGCGATCGCGAAAATCCTTTATAGTCAACTCTAAACCTTGATCCAGCGGCACAGTTGGCTCCCACCCCAACCAAGTTTTAGCACGAGTAATATCCGGTTGTCGCTGTTTTGGATCGTCTTCCGGCAGCGGTTTAAAGATAATTTCTGCCCCTGGATTAATCGTGTTTTGAATTTTTTGTGCCAGTTCCAATATAGTGTATTCGCCGGGATTCCCCAAATTCATCGGCCCGATTTTGTCGCTATTCATCAAACGAATAAATCCTTCCACCAAATCAGAAACGTAGCAGAAACTCCGCGTTTGGGAACCGTCGCCGTATACTGTCAGCGGTTGATTCCGCAAAGCTTGAGCAATAAAATTGCTGACTACTCTGCCGTCATTTTCCAACATCCGGGGGCCATAGGTATTATGACAGCAAACGCAGTAAGTACCGCCTACAAAATTCTCTCCGTCGGGAACAGAAAAGTCGTATACATCCTCATCGATTTCAAACTCTTCTATGGCTTTAACTTTTGCCCAAGCTAAATCCCCTGTGATTTGAGCTTGCAGTTTTTGTTTAGCATTAGCAAGATTGAGAATGCTGTACTCGTCCAACCCTTGAACAGTTATCCGGTAAGACTTGTATTTTTTGCTGTCTCCTTTTCGCACTGTTGTCTCGAATTCCGACACACTTCCAACTATCCCGAATTTAGCTAGAATTAGCACCAGTTTTTCAATGATTTTTTGGCTGGAACTGTTAAACACTAGCAGCGAACCCGTTGTTTTCGCGTCGTGATTCCCGTCGCCTTCCCAGAAACCGTGTAAAAAGTGAACTAACTGTTCTTTGGGAAGTTGCAAAATCCAATTGGGTATATCTTTTTTGGTGCTTAATTCTTTGCCAAACCCCAAAATATTGACAACTAGATCGACAATTATTTTTGACCTGACGTTAACGGATGGCGCTCTTTTCTCCTCTTTGTCAAATCTGATTTCACACTCGCAGCCAAATAACTCTCGCGTCACCCGGATCAGCTTTTCCAGATATTTGACATTTGAGCTAAATACGAGCTGGCGGTCTTTTTCTGTATGAACCAAACAGCCTTCTGCTAAGTAAAATCCCAAAAACCACAGGAAATCACTGACATTTTCGATGTAATTGTTGATGGCTTTGACGGATTGATAGCCAGCTATTTTGTCTTTTTGGGTCAAAGGTAATCCCAATTCTTGCCAAAGTTGCCAGGGAATTTTGTTGCCGGCTTCGTATTTTTTGATGGTGCTGAAGTATTGGCGATTGCTGATTCCTTTTCGAGCGAAATATCCATATATCTGCTCTCGGAATTTTTCTAAGTATGCGATCGCATCCTCGCTGATTACCCACAGCCCTGGTGCATTAACTTTATCGCTGATGTAAAAAGGTTCCAAGGGACGATCGATAAAAGGAATGTAACTGGGAACAGCTACATCATCCCCAACCTTTAAGTCTTTGCCAAATACGGCTTGAGGCAACCCTTGGCTGTCGCGAGTAAACAAACTGTGGTCTTCAGTAATTTTTACTTGTTTGCCCCAGGTTGTTGCAATTTTATACCCTTTCTTCGTCACTTTGTGTTTCCAAATTGCCGAGATTGGTTTTAAGCGCATTTTTCCCTGTTCGTCAAAGCAAGGAACTGAAACATTTGATATGTCACCTCCGATCCGGCTGTAGCATTCCTCAAATGTTTCGTAATAAAGTCGATCTCCTTTGTAATAGAGAACTTTTTGATCGCCTGTCAAACTGTTAAAAATTCGCACAACTCGAATGTCTACACCATTTTGACGGTGGTAATCAAAAGATAAGGTTTCAGCTACTCGCTTCCCTTCGTCGTAACACGATCTGATCCCGATACAATTAACGTTGCCGCGATAATCTTCTGTTTGTGGATGTACGTCAGGATCTCCGTACACTTCGGAAGTGGAAGCGAGAAAGAATCTTGCTTTTACCCGTTTGGCCAATCCCAACATATTCATCGTGCCGATGACGTTTGTTTTAATTGTCTTGACAGGGTTGTACTGATAGTGTATAGGGGAAGCGGGACAAGCCAGATGGTAAATCTGATCTACCTCTAACCGAATCGGTTCCGTGATGTCGTGGCGGATCAGCTCAAAATACGGGTTGTCCAGCCATTTGAGGATATTGCGTTTAGTCCCGGTGTAAAAATTATCCAGGCAGACTACCTCATGTCCTTGGGCCATTAAGCGATCGATTAGGTGGGAACCGAGGAAACCTGCACCGCCTGTGACTAAAATTCTCATTGTGGAAACTGCCGTTCTGTTTAGGGGTAGGACTGGGGTACAAAAATTCAGTCTATCAAATGAAACTTGCTAATAGAATAACAAAATTGCGATCGACGATGTAAACACTTATGCGTCACCTTTATTAAATCTTTAATTAACTTAGCATTTGCCAATACTTTGAACAAAGTGCTATAATTCGCAAATGTCAGCTAGCAATTTTTAGTGAAGCTTCAATATTTTCGCAAAAATACTGTTGACAATAATTCACTTTTGAGTTAATAGGTATTAATTGTTTGTTTGTTGTGATTGGTGAGGCGATCGCTTCTGTCTTGAGTTATCTAAGAAAAGGCTGATTCCCTAGGTATGGCTACGCTTCACGGGCTTGTTTGAGAATAGGTTAATCCAGTTTATGTAAACAGGGCTGACGCGCGTCAATCGATTTTAGATTTTAGATTTTAGATTAAAGAATTGACTTGCGCGAGATAAATGCGGGGGCAATAAGTGATTTTAGATTTTAGATTTTGGATTGATTTGCGCGAGATAAATCACGTGGCGGGTACCACATGAAGAAATTCGCTTGTCAGAGGCTAGAAACCTGGTTTATTCGTAGATAAAGTTGAGCAAGCAAATATTTTTCCGAGAAACCCGGTTTATTTGGCCTTAGTCGCGATCGACTAACTGCGACGACGGGAATTAGAATTATACAGTATCGCTATCCGATCGCGGTGGAATCTCAGCAGCAGTTAAAGTCACGATTATTTTTAAGAAGACTTTGGGTATTCCTGAAGTATAAATGTCTGTTGACTACCTTTAAGATTCTGTTTCATCACCCGAAGCAGACGATTATCCATTGGCTGTGTATCTTGGGTGAAAAATTCATGAAGTACCTGCACTTTGCCTGCATAGTCTCGATCGGCTTTACAAATTACAATTCCTGCATGATTTGAGGTTGTAGAATGGAGATTGATGAAATCTTGACGATTTTCTGTAATGACTACTCGCCCTGCATTTGTCGCGTACATCAAGACTTCATCATCGGGAATTTTTTGATTGGCTTGTCCAGCGCTCTAGGATGTCAAAACATCATAGCCACGCGCTCGCAGTAAATCAACCATTGCGATCGGAAAGTTTTCATTCGAGTAAAACTTTAGCATTTTTAGTTACTCATTTTCAGCAAGCCACAGCTCGATTTCTTCTCGGTTGTGTTCGTAATAGTTCGCAACCGCTTGCAAATCTTGAAGGGTGAGTCCTGGATAATTATAGAGAAGTTCGGATTCAGTTGCGCCCTGTTGTTGGTAGGCGATAATCGTCCAGACGGGAATGCGGGTATCGCGAATTCGCGCTGCACCGCCACAAATTCCTGGAGTTTTGTGAATGGGATGCTGAAGGCTTTGGACGAATTGTAGGGTTTGTGCTAGCAAGTCATCAGGCAGTGTTTCAATGGTTTGGAGAAGTTGTTCTTTGATGGTCATAATCGATCGCCAAAATCTAAAGAGGATATTGTGTTGGGATTACAGCCGACCTATAAGCATCCGTATACAGGTTATGGTGTGGCTTGAACACGATCGATTAATCGGATTTTGTTAACGATCGAATTTTGATCGATAGCTTACGTTCGGTCAGACATTCTGCACGATTAACCTGCAATAAACGCACAGTGACTCGACCGATCGCAGTTAGAGGTTCGATTGTACCACTTTCAGTTTGAAGTTGAAAATGGTCTTCCCAGCTATCTTTTCTAGGGTTGTAAAGTCGAACCACTTCATCTGTTTCTGGATCGAGCGAGGCAATGTCGCTGCCTTTATTTTTGTTACAAATTGAGCAAGACAAAGCCAGATTACTTTCTACTGTTTCCCCGCTATGTTTTTCGGCAATGATATGGTCTATTTGATGAGACGAGAGGGCGAGTGTTTCTGGGATTAAACAATATTCACAGTATCCGTTGGCGCGATCGCATACCATTCGTCGCAGACTAGCTGAAACGTAGGTTTTACTCATGCTGCCTCGCTCAGTTTCAGTAGGGCTTGCGCTTTGGCAATGCGTACTAAATGTTCGACAAATTCGTATTGCTGCCACAGGCGCTGCTCGATCGGCGTGAGTCCTTCTGTGCGATTTTTCTCTAATAAAGTATCGATTTCAGCTTGAAGATCGTCGGATAAACGCAGGGCTAATATTTCTTGTGGCGAGGGTAAACTTGCTATAAATTCTAATATCTTCGTGAGCCCAGAAAATCCGCTTGAAGGATTGGCTTCGACTTCCCTTAATCCCAGCATCAAAATCTGTAGTAACTCATCTTTGAGAGGATCTAGCCGCAGTGCTAGTTCGTCGGGAATTTGAAGGGTAATTGTTGCCATTTTTTTACTCGCTGACGCTCTAATCTAATCCTAGCACAATAGAAGTGCGATCGCCCTTTTTTGAGAAATGCAGTGTGCGATCGCCCCGCGCGATCGGGTAAAGGTGCGATCGCCCTTCCTGATTTTAGTCGCTACACCCTACCAATCTGTTGAATAGCGACAAAATTTTAGTTACCGTTGTTATCGTTGATGTCTAGATTTTGTATGGAGAGTTCTGAATCTGGTGAGGTTGGTATTCGCAGGTTAATAAAAAATACTATTTGATTTTTATCTATATTTATATTCGTTACATTAACAACACAATTTTCAGGTAATAAATCTTTGGTTGGGAATTTAGCAGACGACTGAGTTTTATATCCAGCATCCTCAAGCCATTCCGCAATATTTCTCCAATTTTCTATCTTTTCAACGCCTTTACCCAGAAAGGCTTTAACGTATTTATAAATAGTGGCACACAGGTCAGTTTCAACACCCTTGGGATTCTTTTTCAGCTTTTCGGCGATTTCAGCGGGACTGTAGCCACAAAGCAACCCCCGCAGATGCAGCTTTTCTACGGGGGTGAGGGGCTTTCCCTTAACGGCGGCCAAGTCCGAGTACAGAGTTTTTAAGTCCCAGCGGCTTTCGGCTTCGACGAAGCGATCGTTTGTGGATGCCATAGATGGGTGTGTGTGAATTTCCTGATGGAAGTCTAACATAATTCCTGATGGGTGTCAGGTTATTGCCAGACTCAGCTAGCCTATGATAAGTGAATGCTAAAGCGCAAATGATGCAAGTTACAAGTCAAAAACTTGGTGGGAGGGCTTTTGAGCTATTACTGACTACAGTTAGCGACCTGACAGGGGAGTAGGGCTGAATTTTGGTAAATTTCTCGCTTAACTGTGTGATTAGTTTTGAGGTGCCGGAGAACGTTTTAGTCGAACGACTGAAAAAACGGGCTATCAAAGAGGGGCGTACTGATGATACCCCAGAAGTGTTGCGTAACCGTTTATCGCCTCCTCATCCCCCAAAGCGCCTAGCTCTGCTTAAAGCGCTCTCACTAAACTGAGGAAAAAGTCAAACCGAGGAGGGCTATTGAATCCGTCAGATAACTTTCCTTGTCAATTATTAGCATTAATTGCCTATATTTCCTAAGAAACAGATATTCATCGTCAAGGATTTTTAGCAATGAATTCAGATCAACAATATGTATCGAAGATACACATAGCCCTTTATCCCCGATGGGCTTATACAGGCGGTTCGATTTCTGCAACAGTCAAAGGAAGGGAGGTGACTCTTCAAGGTTATCAAGAACCCAACGATGAAGAGTGGAATTTGATTGTTAATAAAGTTCACACTGCCTTGGGATTTGAACCAAAGATAAAGTTCTGTAAGCTAGGTGAGAACCCATCAAATCTGGGCGAAAAAGTAGATAAAGCTCCAACACCCAATCAACCGACGGCAGAAAGTATCATGGGCGGAAAAGTAGATAAAGCTTCAACACCCAATCAATCGGCGGCAGAAAGTATCATGGGCTTGCTGAATTTTGTGGTCGACGCTAAAAAAGCTATTGACAAAAAATCAGCCAAAGACATTGAAATATTAAAGAGCTTCTTGAAAGATTGTCAAATAACAATAGAAAAAGGGACTCAAACTGTAGGAGGAGGGGTAGGAGATACAACTAAAAAGGTATCTCATTTGCTTAATGAAGCAACTAAGGGAGTAGGTAAGATACCAGCCTCTCTCAGGAATACAATAATGACTTTATGGGATACAACTTGGCGCGATCGCCTATTCTATAATCTTACCCAAGGCGTTGACCTGGATAAAGCTAAGGATACTGTTAAAAAGCTAAAAGCAGTTTATCCTAGCGAAAAACCTAGCCAGATTGCCAATCGTCTCATTCAGGAAAAAGCAATTTTTTCAACAGCGGTAGCAGCATTGGGTGTGGGAGCCACGATAATAAGTGGTGGTTTAGCTGCACCAGCTACAGCATTAGTTGATTTTTATAATAGCAGCTTACTATTGGTAGAACTTTGCTATCAGATTTCAGTTGTGTATGGATTTGACGATATCGACGATCCAGCACGTCAAACAGAACTTTTAGGAATTTTTAGTCTCGCTCTTAGTGGTACAGAAGCTACCCAACTAGGTCTAGGATTTTTGTTCAAACATACTCCAATTGCTAACTGGACAATTAGCGCTTCCACTAATGTATTCGTATTCAATCTAGTAGGCTATACAGCTTGCCAGTTCTATGAAGCCAAGCTCAAAGGAATGGCTAGTCCAATAACTTCCGAAGAGGATTATTCATCTTTACTAGAAAAAGTCAAGATTTGCTCGAAGGACAGCTTATCACAAAAAACAGTCTTCGACAAAATCGTTGCTCAAACTGCTGTCATATTGCCTAGTCTTTCTGAGGCTTGAGCGGTATAAGGAAAGAGCAATTCTCGGAGAGCGATAACTGCGATCGCCCTTAATCTCCAAAAGAGTTATCGCCCTTAATCTCCAAAAGAGCGATCGCCCTTAATCTCACTCAAAGAAACCGGGTTTTTTACCGAATTTACGGTGTGTAACCAAGTATTTCGTAAAAAAACCCGGTTTCTGGGCCCCCATCGTCCAGGACTATTAAACTAGATTTTAGTTGATCTCAATCAATTTCTTTGGTCAAGTGCGATCGCCCTTCACGTCCAAAAGTGCGATCGCCCTCCTAAAATTAGTTAATGGTATAATCATCAATCGCATACCATTTAGGAGTAAACCACTTATTTTGAATAATGGCACAGATACTTCTGAAGACACTCCAGAAGTTGTAGAACAGGATATAATAGACCAAACGATTGAAGTAGGAAGTGGTTGTGACTGGACAAGCCGTGGAGTAGAACCTCAGTGGGATAATCCAAAATCCATCAAAGCCTACGACCATATCGATCGCCATCATGGCCCAAAACTGAAACCCCTTAATTTTAGAGGCAGGGCAGCATCCAAAAATCAGCCTCAAGGCCAGTGGCTAAACGATCGAGACTGGGTAAAAGCTGAACAAGTGACACCGAAATATCCCGGTTGTTACATTATAAATTTTAAGCGTTCTATTGGGAAAGTTCACTATCCCGATGGGAAAATAATTGAAAATGTTACCCATGCTTTTATTAAAAGGAAACCAGATGGAACATTCAAATCTGCTTATCCTGTTCTCAATGATGCTACGCTGTCCTCATTAGATAGGAGCGATGAAAATGAATAACTATATCAATTTTACAATCCAGTTAGAAAAACCTAATTGCGAACAATATGCTGACGCACCCGATGATTCATTAGGAGAACTTTCGCATTTTGAATTAGGTCTGAAACTATTTTGCTTTGAATGCGATCGCCCAGTATCAATAGAAATTGGTGAAGAAAAACTAAAAGTTTTTTTAGACCCCGATATCTGTATGCTCCTAGAAGATGAACTCCCCAAAAAAATTAGTGAGTTATCCCAAGGGAAACCCATCAAAATAGAATTTGTTGAAAGTGTGTGCCTTTCTCTTGAATTGCAGCCATTAACCAACGATAAAATTAGCTGTAATTTCAAAGAATTTGGATATTTATCTCCAAACCAGTTTACCCTAAAATCCCGAAATCAACACTTTGAACTGAATAAAACTCAAGTTATAACAGAGTTAAAGGGATTTGTCGAACAACTCATGGAAATGGCTCTAAATGGCGGCTATATCACCCGCGAAGAAAAGCAAGAATTCCTGATGCCACTCCGCGAAATTGCGCCTGCTTCGGCTATTTGTTAATTAAGTACGATCGCCCTTCATGTCCCAAAGTGCGATCGCCGTCGATAATTTGACAGTTAAATTATCAAAAACCCTCCCTCCAAAAAGTTATCCCCGGCGAGAGGGTAAATCAAACACCACTTCAAATCGGATGTTGGGCACTCGTTGCCGAAACAACTGAAGATGTCCCTCCGCATCCGGCTGCGATAGCGACCGACGATCGCCCATTGCAAGCTGGACGGGCGAGGTGGCACAATAGGGGAAACTTCCAACAGATTGCAGGGCATGAGCGACAGCGAGCGGATTTCAGTGGTTTTGCCAACACAGGCTAAAAAGGATCTCGAAAAGTTGTGCGATCTCGAAAAGCGATCGATCTCCAACTTTGTCTACCTTCTGATTCAAGAGGCGATCGATCGAGCAAAAGCATCCGGCAAGCTCCAATCAACAGATGACTGAAACTAAAACTTGATTTATCGTGCTTAATTTTAAAATCGAGAAGTGCGAAAAAACTCGCCTACGGCAATGCTAATATTCATTAAATGAGAGGTGTAAAAACATGGCAAGAAGCAGGCATATCTCCAGAAGATGCCAGGAGAATTCAGAATGCAGCCGATCGGACAAAACAAACCATCATAGTTGTTGGCAGTCGAGCAAACGGGACAAGTACGCCAACTTCTGACTGGGACTATATAATGTTAGGTAACTCTCGCCAGCGGCATTCCGCTAGCAGTTCCGTCCCTCGCGGTACAAGTGGCGGCGAAATTAATACTTCAGGTCGAGAAACGGGAATCGATATTTTTACTGGCCCCCTCATCTCAGGAGAACCTCACGTTATATTTGAGCCAGACTTAGGAGAGGCAAATGAATCTAGCCGATGAAATTACAATCAATCAAATTAAACAAGAATTAATTAGCCAAGAAGATGCAAAAAACTGGTTTTTAAGCTTCCCAACCGAATACCAGCAGGAAATATTGCAGCGGCTATCCTACATGACCCTCCAAGCAGGGGCGCGAGAAGAAGATGTTTCCCTAGCTATTGCCAAATCAAAACTTCGCCCAACTTACACCCCTTGTGTGTTGCTGAGTAGAGGGCGATTAAAAGAACAAATGGCAAAGCTTTTGAAACTGCCGCCCTCAGAATCTATCAAAACCTTTTTCCTGTTAATGAGTTTATTGGCAATTGCCGATGCGCGCAGGTACGGCAAATATTGTCAAGATGGCTGTAGCCACTGGTGGCATCGCGATTTGAGCGATCGCAAAGTTGTAGATGAAATTCAGCGCGAGTTGCAACAAAGCATTCTTGTTTAACTTGTAGTAAGCTGTGATGCGAGGGGGCGATCGCCACTGACGCTGCAGCCATATTCTGGGCCCCCACAGGGACGGGCAAGATGCCCATCCCACAAGAAAACAGACTCTTTGTGGAACAGGCATCTTGCCTGTTCTAGATGACTGCAAACAACTACAAAAAACTGACTCTTTGTGGAACAGGCATCTTGCCTGTTCCTGACAAAATCCCACAATCAAACTGACTCTTTGTGGAACACGCATCTTGCCTGTTCTAGATGACTGCAAACAACTACAAAAAACAGACTCTTTGTGGAACAGGCATCTTGCCTGTTCCTGACAAAAAGCCACACAAATTACGAATCCCGATCGAGCTTCAGCACAGCCATAAAAGCCTCCTGCGGCACATCCACAGTACCCACAGACTTCATCCGCTTCTTACCCTTCGCCTGCTTTTGCAGCAACTTCTTCTTCCGCGAAATATCCCCGCCGTAACACTTCGCCAACACATCCTTCCGCAAAGCCGGAATGTGCTCCGAAGCAATCACCTTCGCACCAATTGTTGCTTGAATCGGCACCTTAAATTGATGGCGGGGAATCAACTCCTTGAGTTTTTCCGTCAATCCGCGGCCCACATTGTAAGCCTTATCCCGGTGTACGATCATCGCCAAAGCATCAACCGGATCGCCATTAATTAAAATGTCCATTTTCACTAACGGATTTTCGCGATAACCGATGAGGTGATACTCCATGCTCGCATAACCGCGCGATCGCGATTTCATCTGATCGAAAAAGTCAGTCACCACCTCCGCCAAAGGCAACTCGTAAACCAGCGTAGTGCGGCCTTGACTCAGATACTTCATATCCATAAAAATGCCCCGCCGACTTTGAGACAGTTCCATCAGCGCGCCCACATAAGTTTCCGGCGACAGCATTTCTACCCGTACATAAGGTTCCTCAATTTTCTCGCGATACTGAGGATCGGGCAAGTGGCTGGGATTGTCAATTGTTAACACTTCCCCTTTAATTGTTGTGATTTGATAAACCACAGAAGGAGCCGTAACAATCAAATCCAAATTGTATTCTCTCTCCAGTCTTTCTTGCACAATTTCCATGTGCAGCAAACCCAAGAAACCGCAGCGAAAACCAAATCCCATCGCACTCGAAGTTTCTGGTTCGTAAGAAAGCGCCGCATCGTTGAGTTCGAGTTTTTCTAAAGCTTCCCGCAAATCGGGAAATTGGTCAGCATCGATCGGGAACAAGCCGCAAAAAACCATCGGTTTTGCTTCTGTATAACCCGGCCAAGGCTCCGGTGCAGGCTTTTTGACCAAAGTAATCGTATCGCCGACGCGAGCATCAGCTACGGCTTTAATTGCCGCGCCCAGATAACCAACTTCCCCGGCGTGCAGTTCGTCTACTTGAACTTGAGTCGGTGAAAGGATGCCCAATTCATCGATGACATATTCCTTACCCGAAACCATCAACAAAACTCGATCGCCCTTTTTGACACTTCCGTCCATCACCCGGAAATACACAATTACCCCGCGATAAGCGTCGTAATAACTGTCAAAAATTAGCGCCCGCAGCGGTTTGTCAACAGTATCCTGCGGCGGTGGCACCAATTCGACGATCGACTCCAAAATCTCATCTATACCAATTCCTTCCTTAGCCGAAGCCTCAATCGCCCCGCTACAGTCCAGACCGATAATTTCTTCAATTTCCCCTTTTACCCGTTCCGGTTCTGCCCCCGGCAGGTCAATTTTATTTAAAACTGGAATAATTTCCAAATTGTGTCCCAAGGCAAGGTAGACATTTGCGAGGGTTTGTGCTTCCACGCCTTGAGATGCGTCTACCACCAGCAGCGCCCCTTCGCAAGCAGCGAGCGATCGCGACACCTCGTAAGAAAAGTCCACGTGTCCGGGAGTGTCGATCAGATTCAGCACGTACTCCTGACCGTCCTTGGCAGTATAGTTCATCCGAGCGGCTTGCAGCTTAATCGTAATGCCACGTTCGCGTTCGAGATCCATATTGTCTAAAAACTGCTCCTTCATCTCCCGTGCCTGCACAGTCCCAGTCGCCTGCAACAGGCGATCGGCCAAGGTCGATTTTCCGTGGTCGATGTGAGCAATAATCGAAAAATTACGAATGCGAGATACAGGGACGTTAGTCATGTTTTTTATCGAAGAGCTAATCGGCAAAGGATACTTTTTGTTGTATGATTACACAAGCAAGAGTAGAGTGCTTACTTCAACCTCTTACTGGGGATTGAGATGAAACCACAACTGAGGCAAACCTCAAGAGTATCAGTTATTAGCCTTTCAAGTGTCCGATCGAGGCCGGACACCCAAAAGGAAAAAACTTTTCTCTCTCTCATTGTACAGAAAGCGGTTAAGCGGTTGAGGAAAGGTTGGGTGCAAATCAGGGACTGCCAATATCTAGTCCAGTCGGTTGTCATCAAAAGAATTGAAACTTAAGAATTAAAACTAGGATTTTTTAACTATGAGCGAATCAAGAATACCATCCCACAGTTCGTCAGAAAAAGTCGAACTGTCCATCCATATCGATCCTGAACTGCTAGACCAAATTAAGCACTTGACGAATGACCCCAGCAAAGTCATTGAAACAGCAATCAAGCAGTGGCTCAGAGGCGAGCGCCGCGAAGACGAGCTGGCTCTGAGTTTACGCCGCAACCCCCCAGTCCCGCCCCGCGGTGAGTGGAACGACTGAGGTACTCTCGCCCCAGACGGCGCGCGCAAATCTGCAGGCTGTAAAGTTTCTGGCAATGAAATTTCGATCGCGCGGGCGAGATCCTGCAGATTTCGCGGCGAAAGCTACAAGTGGTGGGCGAGTGAACTCGGCTAAATCACAACCTCGGAACTATTCGAGGTGGTGGTTCGCAGCCTCATATTTTGGCGTAATTTTCACATTTGATAGTTAATCGGTGCAGATTCCTAATTTCTCAATCTTAATTTTTATCTTTAAATTACCCAAAACGGCTGAGAACGAATAGTTTTTAGTTTTGAGTTGAGTTCAGAATTAAATAATAAATGTTTTCTGAGTTCATTAATCACTCAATACTCAATAATAGAAGCCTAAAATTTGTGCTAATTGTGAGTTTTGAGCGATAAATGTTTTAATTAAAAAGCCAACAACTTTTTAATTGATTAATAACTCAAAAATTAACAGTAGAAGCATCAAACAATGGGGAGTATTGAGATATTTATTCAAAACTCAAGACTCCAAAATCCGAACTACTTTCATCCCCTACTCTGATGGACTCTAACACAGATTTTCGGCGATCGAGCCTCGCCTCTACAGTTTTTTTTCAAGAGTTAGGGGCAGAATTAGTATTTACCCAAGACGCAAGGGGTAGATATCTATCTTTTTACTGGCAAAAAGCCGAACAGTACAACCTTACAGCAGAACAAATTGTCGTTAGCGAAGCCCTCGAAGAGGATCGCCCCCTCAGCGAAACCCTGCAACCCATCCCCCCCGCGCCTTATCTCGATATCCTGCGGCGGGCGCTCGAAACCCTCGTACCGCAACGGTTCAGCTATCCATTTTGCCACGCCGGACAATATTTTCTCTTCGATTTGACACTCACTCCGGCGATCGACTCAAACGGCAAAGCTACAAAAGTCTTAGTTATGGGAAGGCTGCTGTCTGACAAACCCACAGACAGACGGCCAGACTCCCCAGAATTCATGCTCTATCGAGCTTTGCCATCCCTCTTGGACGCCCGCCAACGAATGTCGCTTCCAGCGAGCCGTATCCCCGGTCGATCGCTCCCTCCCTACTCGGAAATCGATCGTAAAATCATCTCGCAAATCGCTCAAAACCTCCACAAAACCCTCGATTTAGCAACCATTTGGCAGCAAACTGTTAACAGCTTGGGTCAAGTTTTGAACGCGAGTCGCTGCATCATCTGTTCCTACAAAAAAGACAGCGAAAATCTCGAAACATCCCCCTTCCTCGCCTCCGAAAAACAGCAAAAATCGACCGCCTCAGCAGCCGAATTACAACAGTCAATAGCTAGCTACCCCTCGCCCCCGCTTTCCCCAACTCAAATCGAAAATCTCCAATCGAAAACTTTTAAAGTAGTAGCTGAGTACCGCCAAGAAGCTTACTCTTCTATGCTGGGATTAGAACTGCGCGCAGCCGAACAGCCAGGGTGGATTCAAACTTTAGCCACCTTAAAACCAGTAGCAGTCGATTACGCCTCCCCCGCCGCCGATCCCTTCCACCGCCATTCCGTGCTCGTAGCAGCTACCTCCTATGAAGACCAACCCAATGCACTGATATGTTTGCACCGCTGCGGCAGTTCCCCGAAATGGAGTCCAGTCGAACTCGAATTCGCCCGCGAGTTAGTCGCTCAAGTCGGCAGTGCGATCGCCCACGCTACACTTTACCAAGAATTAGAACACGCTCGCGCCGAAGCCGTAGCTCTTTCCCAACTTAAAAGTCAATTTCTTGCTAATACTTCTCACGAACTCCGCACCCCCCTCAACGGCATCCTCGGCTTCCTAAAACTGCTTATGGACGGCATGGCAGATGACCCAGAAGAAGCGCACCAATTTATCGAAGAAGCTTACCGATCGGCAGTACATTTGTTCAATGTGATTAACGATATTTTGGATGTCGCTAAAATCGAAGCTGGCAAAATGGAGTTAGACCTCGCTCCCGTCAAACTCGGTGAACTGTTGCAACAAGTTGAGGATTTTACACGGGTTCAAGTCGAGCAAAAGCGATTGCAATTTCAAATCCAAAAACCCCCTGTGGAGGACGAGATTATTGTGTATGGCAACTACCAACGCCTGCTTCAAGTAATCTTGAACCTCACGGGCAATGCGATTAAATTTACCGGGGAAGGGGGAATTCGCATTAGTGCCGAGGTTATTAAGAAAAAGGTGACTGTTCACAACCAGCAGTTCCCCGGAATGGTGAAAATCCGAGTCGCTGATACTGGCATTGGGGTTTCTCTCGACAAGCAAGATAAATTATTTGAGTCGTTTTTTCAGGTGGATGGCGATCGTACCAGGCAATACGGCGGCACCGGTTTGGGGTTGGCTATTTCTCAAAAACTGGTAGAAGCAATGGGGGGTACAGTAAATTTTTACAGTATGGGAGAAGGGCTGGGAGCGACTGTTACTTTTACTGTCCCGCTTTATCAAGAACCACTATGTGAACTAACCTGACGGTCAACTGGGTACAGTTAGACCGCAGGCTTCTTTTTCCTTTTTTGCTCATGCTTTTTTGAGTGACGGAGTTCCCCCGCCACTTTCGTAACTCAGACCAATCTTTCTAATAAGTTTAGCTGAGTTTTCATCTCGATCCAAAGATTCTCCACACAGACAAGAATGCCACCGCTCCGATAATTATTTCGGAACTTTATTTAGGCAGTTCCAGCAATTTTGAGAAGTTCCCTTCGGATCAACAAACAAAACGCTTTTACCCAATTTCCATGCGACATATTTTAGGACGCTAGCGAATTGCCCATGAGCAGCATCAAGCAGGGATTTATTCAAGCCACTCTTAGCTGATTGACCGTTGGGCAAATAAACCAAATTACCATCCTCAATATCGGTCTTGGGCTTAGCGCGTCTAGTCAGATTTTTGACACTCAAGTCTTCAACAGCTAAAACTTCACATTTCCCGAACAGCTCATGTGCCGTTTTAAACTGAAAATCCAATCTAGCTCTGGCTACGAACTGATGAAGTCTAGAAATCCTGTCCTTGATAACTTTCCAAGGCTTAGAACCCTTAACTCGGTTAGCTAGCTTCGCTTGAAGTCTTGCCAGCTTCGGGGCCGACTTCCTCAAAAATCTAGGATTCTCAACTCTTTCGCCATTAGAAAGAGCGACGTAATTATTAAACTCAGCGAGACTGTCACCAGTCCCGCTGGTCTTCAAAACCGTGCATGAGACTTTCACCTCACACGGCTCCTCAATGCTTTGGTGCTTGTTACGCATACCTCATTACCCATCTATCATCGACTTTTTCAAGTCTTCTGGTGGGCTTAGGCTTGGCACTATTGCAGCCAGATTGGTTGCCGAGACTGCCATCGATAGCTGTCTTTGTGTCGTGGCAATGTCTGTGAAGGAGTTGCCAATTATCGTAAGAATCCTTTCCACCTTGCGATTTAGGGATTCTGTGGTCAATTTCCATCACATCGTCTTCACGGAAAAACAAGCCACAGTGGGTACACTTCCCTTTTTGCTTTTTCAGGAGTTTTGATACCCTACTTGGCATTTCTGGGTTATTACCCATTCTTGTACTCCAGTAGTCGGGTAGGGCAGGGACATTGCTGTCCCCTTCCCCCCTAAGAACCGTGCTTGCAAGTTTCCCTGCACACGGCTCAAGCAAATCACTGTGTCTTCTCATGATGGATTTGCTGGTGACACATTAGATGGACAAGTTGATAATTGGAGTATGTGTCCTTTCCTCCGATTGCTTTGGGGGTCGAGTGGTGTTTATGTATGTTCTCGCCGTTGAATAGCGAGTCACCACACCTCGGACACACATGGTTTTGTCTCTTGGCTATTTTTTGCCACGACTTATTATAGTCCTTGGCTTGTTTTGCCCTGTTTTTCCTAAACCATCCTTGTACGTCAGGGTCAGAATTATCTGGGGAATAATCACCAGGTATCAGGGTGTGTCGTTCGATGTGGAACCAAGAGAATTTTGGGATATGCGCCCCTGTTTGGTGGTCTCCAAATACCCAATTATCTTCCCTATCATGATTGAATCGTCCGAAATAGCGTTGGTTTCTCCATTTGTCACTTTTGTTTGGGTGTCTCTGTTTGGCGTATTTCTTAGCACGGTCGAACATCCATTTGTCGAGTTCGTGAAAGACCTCGCTGGCTACCATCTTTCGGTGGTAATTTGCCCATCCTCTGACAACGGGAGTCAGCTCTGTAATCACTGCCCCAATTTCCTTGCCCCGGTTAGAGAGCCAGATTTGTCGGAGTTTGTCGCGGATGTTTTTGATGGATTTGGCACTTGGTTTGATTAGTAGTTTGTACCCTGATTTTCTGTCAGACACTTTGTAATGTCTGAAGTTCCATCCCAAGAAGTCAAACCCTTCTGTCATATGAACGATTCTGGTCTTTTCTTCAGAGAGGCTCAAACCCCTCTCTAATAACCAGTGGATTATTTCGTCCTTAGCTTTATTGGCGTCTTCTTGGGTTTCGCAGAGAATAACAAAGTCATCGGCGTATCTGACTACAATCCGTTTTCCTCGTGACCCTCCGCTTTTCTCGTAGATGACCCCTAGTGCCTTCTCCATTCCATGCAGTGCGATATTCGCCAGTAAGGGGCTGATGATTCCCCCTTGTGGTGTTCCGGTTTCGCTTTCATGGAATACGTTCTTATCCACATATCCTGCTTTTAGCCATTGCTGTATTAGTTTCCTTGCAGGAAAATTTCCAATTCGACCTATTAGAAATTCGTGGTTGATGTTGTCGAAGCATCCTTTAATGTCGGCATCTACTACCCACTTTTTCTTCTTGTTGGGACGAACAGCATTGAATATTTTCTCTGCTGCGTCATGGGTGCATCTGCCAGGGCGGAATCCGTAGCTAGCGCGTTCAAATTGTGCTTCCCAGCATGGTTCTAGTGCGTTTAGTATGATTGCCTGAAGGCATCGGTCTATTAGCGTGGGAATTCCTAGTGGACGCTTCTTTCCATTAGGCTTTGGAATGTACACCCGAAGAGTTGGCAGTGGTTTCCAGGGGATGAATTTCTTGAGGGCATCCACTAGAATTCCTCTTCCTTTGGGGTTGAGAACTACCAATCCGTCAACGCCTGGAGTTTTCTTGCCCTGGTTCTGTTGTGTACACCTCCTTACAGCCAGGTATATATTCGACAGCGATTTCATAAGTAATCGCTGAAGATTTCGGACTGTCTTCCAGCGTCCTTCACGAGTAGCCTTGAAGATTCGCTGTCTCAGGTTCTTAACTACACGATTGGCTTGGCGCCAGTTGATGGCTTGCCATTGAGTGTCGTTCTTGTCAGTTACGTTTACGGCTCGATGAGTCATATCTAACTTTTCCTGACAGGTTCATTCCCGTCTCATTGAACTTCAAGAGATTCACCTGTCTTCCGTCTGCACCCTTTCGGGTTGGGTATCTCAGGTTTCTACCTGCCCTATCCGTCGAGTTATAGGCTTGTGCCTTTTTTCCTCTGGACTTTCGTCCTGACGGCATTCGCTTCTGAAGACATCCCTCACCCGCTAGGGAGTTAGAGTCACCTTACGGTTTCTTTACTACTGCGTTGGAAATTAGGCAGTAGACCCTATCGGGGTTATCTCGTTCCGCACCAGATGGAGATACAACTAATTCGGTGTCCTGCTTTACTCCGGGGACTAGGCGCTCACATAATCCACCTAATTCTTTGGATTATCTATTGTCCCTACACTCCTGTTTCAGTCACTTTCAGAAGCTCGGCTTAACGAAGCGTCATCGCAGGTTCGCTGTTGCTACACCTAATTAGTTTTGCCCTTGCCTCCTTTTTGGACGTGACTTCCTACTTAGGTTCGGCTTCTTTCCTGAGCTATGAGACACAAGAATTGCTCCTTATGCCCCCAGGAAATGGACACTGGCATTTGAGCGCTTGCCAGGGGAGTCTTTGAGTTTCCCACTCTCTCGTGCGGCTTCGATTCGCACAACCAGGTTTCCGTCGTATGGAGACGATTCGCTTTTAACTTTTATATGTCGCACTATTGGAGTGTCGGCATGGTCGAGTAACCGAAGTGGGGTTGAACCTTCCTTCTTGGTTGCAAATACCCAGTTATCACCGTTTATTGGGTGCCAATATTTCTTTGCCACCCATTCCCCATTTTTTAAGGGGTGACGGCGTTTTGCCCAAGCTCTTAACTTTTGGTACATGAGGTCGTCGATATCTGAGTAAACAACCTTACTTACTACAGTCGCATAGTAGTTAGCCCATCCCCGGATAATTGGGTTTAAATGGCTGATTAGCACTGCTTGCGGTGCTGCCTTATGGGCTTTAATTACACTAGCGATTTGGTCGTAATGTACCTTTTGCTTCTGTTTGCTTGGGGTGATGATTGTCTTAAAACCTTGTTTCGAGTGATACTTTCCTACTGGAAATTGTTGTATCTTGAATCCCAGGAAGTCGAACCCTGGGTTTTCTTGCTCATACTGATTAAGGGTGTGGGCAAGTCTCGTCTTAGAAGGCTTAAGTTCCAAATTCATGCCTTTTAACCATCCAGAGATAATCTCTTTGCATCTTTGAACAACAGTTATGTCTTCGTGGAGAATCACGAAGTCATCGGCATAACGAATCAGGCTAAGACTACTACGGTTATCCCTTTTGCCTTTGCCACTTTTAGTAGGCAATGTTTCTGCGAACTGTTTAATTCGTTCTTCCATCCCGTGGAGGGCAATATTTGCCAGTAACGGAGAAATAACCCCGCCCTGTGGAGTACCCTCAGATGTTGGAAACAACTGCATATCATCCATCACTCCCGCTTTTAACCATGCACGAATCTGTCGGCGAATGGTGGGGAATGTATTTAATTTGTTGAGCAGTGCTTCATGGTCAATCCGGTCGAAACATTTAGTTATATCGGCATCAAGCACATATTTAGGCTTTTTATTGATGCTTAAAAATATAGCCTCGACTGCATCTTGGCATGAACGTCCAGGTCTGAACCCGAAAGAGTTAGGTTCAAATCGCGCTTCCCATTCTGGTTCTAATGCCAGCTTGACAAGTGCTTGCAAGGCTCGGTCTTCCATTGTAGGTATGCCTAAAGGTCGCTTCTCTTCCGTTCCAGGCTTGGGAATCCATACTCGCCTAGTCGGACTAACCTTAGACCCCACTTTTAGATTATTTACTAACTTCAAACGTGCTGCTGGGGACAAGGATTTCACCCCGTCCACTCCTGCCGTTTTCTTGCCAGTATTATCCTGGGTTACTCTACGAACCGCTAATACCTTTGCTGACCAAGACTTCATCAGCGTCTTTTGGAGTCTGCGTAATGCTTTCACATCACCACGTTGAGAGGCTTGAAAAATTCTCTTTTGGAGCTTATAAACCTTACGTTCTAGCTTTCGCCAGTTCACTTGGTTCCATTCTACCGTAGTCTTTAAACTCGTTTTAGACATTTTTACTCACTACTTGAGACTTTCCCTTCCAAATCATCGTGAGTCCGTCTGCATATCCTGGGCATTACCCCAGACTTTAAGCTTCTGACCCAATCTTTCCTACTCGTTGCATACGGTTAGCACCTACTACAGGGATTCGACCACCTGAGAACAGACGAGAGGTTATCTCGTTCCGAATGACCATACTGTGTACATTTAGAGTGATGTTATTCGCCGGGTTTATCGGAAGTGCTTGTTGGTCAAATACCCACTTGCCAACTCCTTTTATCCTGTGCCTTTTGGCTCCAGCGCATTAAGCCTTATTTCGCTGGTTTTTGGTAACGACGATTCAAACACATCTTCAAGCCAAGGCTTTACTCATGGGTACTTTTGCTCGATGCTTACCGACTTAGGCTGTCAGTAATAACATCTTTTCTCCCCGCTTTACGGATTGATAGCTAGTCGCTACCGTAGGGGAGATGCTTTCACCGCTGCACCTGCGGGGTAGGATTTGAGTGTTCTAGGGTACTGATTCTCACCTACATGGTCATTCAGTTGTCAAGGTTCTATTCCTTGCGGCTAATCCCCCTAATCCTTTATAGGACTGGTTTCTAGCCAACGATTCGCACAGTTATTCCTAAATCTATACCAACAGTGTTTTCATCAGTCGGTTGAATTTCTGCAACCGTTACAGGAACCGTCTTATCTTCTAGCGTCAGGGAAATATACCACCCATCCGCTTCTGAGATAACACTACCCGTCTTAACTTTGAAACCCGTTGGTATGGGGCGGTGAAAGACCATAGGCACGCTTACCTATTTTTGCGAGGTTAATACAAATCCTATTTTGCTCGTCCTTGACAATATTTAAATTGTCCAACTGAGGATAAGTGAAAGATTTGTAGTAGTGAAACCCTTTGAACTTGGGTTGGCCCCTACGATTGCCATTTTTATCCGGCGTGGTGAAATTTGAAAAGGAAGTTTCCACCCTGTTGAGGACATCTTGTAAAACCTGTGCATCCAACAATTTATAATCAGGAAATAGTTTTTTAGTGTTTTTCAGGTCGGCAAGCTGTATGGTTTGCCACTGCACATAACCGCCTTCAATGTTCGAGAAAATGTCACCCTTTTTAGTCAAAGGATTACCTAATTCATCCTTTTTTCTACCATCCCTAGTCTGCACTCTCGTCAAAGGAATGTTTTGATAAATCTCCTCAATAGGGACTATCGAAACAATCAAGGGACAGGCGTTGACGGGCGTTCTCGTGGCTGACCACCATCTGAATCTTTGACGCCCGTCGGTAGTTGTACTGCCGACGACCGAGTTCTAGATGAGCCACAATTTTTGCTAATTGGGTTTGTGTGGGTTTGAGGCGGTATTTGTATGTTAGTTGCATGGGAAACTTCTTTTTTTCCACCTACTTTAATGTACCATTTTTTCGATTTAATAGTTAGAAAGTACATCAAAGTTAAAGGTACTCGCAATGTCTAATTGTCGGTTTCCGTACCTACACCCGACGAGCCTTTCATCACGCGGGCGTAATTCATTCGGGGTACGGGGCGTAGCGCTCAGATGCGTCCCCTCTGAATATACGCCCGGGACTTCCCGGCTGGTAGTTAAAAAACTAAGTTTGTAGGCCCAACCGGGCGTAATTCCTGGTAAAATTTCTTGTAATGCTACCAAAAAAGTGAGAGGCATACCCAGCTACGTTCAGCGCAAAGGTGCGCTGACCTTAAATTCTGGCCATTCAGTTGAGGCCAGCAGCCCCGATGAAACTGGTTGTGGCGTCTTAGGTGCTGTAACCCCAAGCAAAACGAACGAAACTGCCATCAACCCGCCGTACAAGGCAGCCGATCGCTTGCGAGTTCCCAGTCCCACCCATTGAGGATTTAGCAGACCCAGACAAAAAGCAGGTGTGGAAAACATAAAAGTTAATACAAACAAGCTGGACATCACGCACCTCCGACTAGCGAATTGTAGCGATTAATTACTTTCATCTCCAATTAATAGCTCACAAATCCGCTTAAAAAATTGGCAATTTAGGATTTATAACTTGAGAATTATTGATGTTTATCAAACAATAAAAAAAAAATAAAAATTTCTGACTTTAGATAGTTGTTAAAAAAATAAGAGCTTTCTAGAGAGTGCAAAAATTCAGCTTAAAATAAACACTAAATTCCTTAATCAAAATATGAAAGTCCGCTTTAATGTAGTGCGCCAAAATCAAAACGAGGCTCCCCGGATTCACACTTACACCCTAGATGTGGAAGAGAGCAATACCATCCTTGACTGCCTCAACAGTATTAAGTGGGAACACGACGGCACTTTAGCTTTTCGCAAAAATTGCCGTAATACAATTTGCGGCAGTTGTTCTATGCGAATTAACGGTCGATCGGCATTAGCGTGCAAAGAAAATGTGGCCAGCGAACTCGCAAGACTGCAAAAAATAGCTGCTTCCAGCTCAGCAGAAATGCCTACTGATTTCATCCCAGAAATCACCGTCGCCCCAATGGGAAATATGCCGGTCATTAAAGATTTGGTTGTTGACATGACCAGTTTTTGGGACAACCTAGAAGCAGTTGAACCATATATCAGCACCGCCTCGCGAGCAATTCCAGAACGGGAATTTCTGCAAACTCCAGAAGAGCGATCGAAACTCGACCAAACCGGCAACTGCATCCTCTGCGGTGCGTGCTATTCTGAGTGCAACGCCCGCGAAGTCAACCCGGAATTTGTCGGCCCCCACGCCCTCGCCAAAGCTTACCGCACGATCGCCGACTCCCGCGACAGCGAAACCGAAAATCGACTGGAAAAATACAATGAAGGCACCGCAGGCGTCTGGGGATGCACGCGCTGTTACTACTGCAACTCGGTTTGTCCGATGGAAGTTGCGCCGATGGATCAAATTGGTAAGATTAAACAAGAGATTCTCGATCGCAAAGACGACCAAGCCAGTCGATCGATCCGCCACCGCAAAGTTTTAATCAATCTCGTCAAAGAAGGGGGCTGGATAGACGAGCGCAAATTTGGCATCGAAGTAGTAGGAAACTACTTCCGCGATGTTAAAGGTTTGCTGAGTCTGGGCCCGTTGGGTTTGAGAATGATCGCTCGCGGCAAGTTCCCGCTGTTTTTTGAGCCTTCAGAAGGTACCGAAACCGTGCGAAATCTGATCGAATCGGTTCAAAGTTTAGAAAAGTCAGCAGATTAGCGATCGGCTGTCCTTTTCCTGGTAAATTACAAGTTGTGCGATCGCAAAGCTTCCCCAAAATCATCACTCACAACTCGAAACTTAAAACTTTTAAATGACTGCTAAAACTCCTCCATCCCCAAAACCGACAACCCCAAATACCCCAAAACCAGAACCAGCCTTTGGGTGGAATGCCTACGCCGAACAAATCAACGGACGATTTGCGATGGTGGGGTTCGTGGGACTTTTGCTGCTAGAATTCTTCACCCGCCAGGATTTTTTCACCTGGCTGGGTCTGCGTTAAATTAATCAAAATCAATTCAAAATGGAAGCTGAAAAATCATCTATATTTCAGCTTCCTTTTGATTTTTAATAGTTATTTAAAATACAGACTATATCACAATACGGTTCAGTTAAAACTATTTATTCCGGGCGAGATCCCCCTAAATCCCCCTTAAGAAGGGGGACGCAAGAGTAATTTCTTGTCCCCCCTTTTTTAAGGGGGGCTAGGGGGGATCGAGCTTAACTGAACCGTATTGGACTATACAGCACTTCCGGATGTTATGAGGTACAGTAGCAGCAATTAGTAAACCAGTTTTTAAGATGTTTCGGATTAATTA
>NZ_JAUBOR010000017.1:0-128801 GCF_036700305.1 Microcoleus sp. Z1_A1 | reverse complement strand
TAATTAATCCGAAACATCTTAAAAACTGGTTTACTAATTGCTGCTACTGTACCTCATAACATCCGGAAGTGCTGTATCAGCATGAGCGATCGCTTTGACAAACTCCTGACTCTATTTCCCTTCGACAATCTCAAACCCGAAAAACACGCCGTTCATCCCGACATCCACTACCACTTACTCAGCAAAGCAACGCTAGCAGAATTAGGCGTGCAATGTCCGAAATACGAAACCTACAATCTGCACGAAGTCAATCTCGAAAGCATTCAGTTACCAGAGCAATTCCCCTACTTGATTAAAACATCTCACGGACTTTCTGGAGAAGGCACTTATATTATCAAAAGCGCCAGCGATATGAACTACTGCTTGCAGGAAGTGAGGAAATATCTCGATATTAAGTTGCTGGATACGATTATTGTCTCGGAATTCGTCAAGAATGAAGTGCAGAACTATTGCGTGCAGTTTTATGTAAGCAAAACGGGAAATATCACGCTTATCGGCACTACCGGCCAACTTGTCACTCCAGAGGGCAACTATTTAGGGGGACTGATTCACTACCGCGAAACCGACATGAGTAGGTTTTTTGAGATGATTGCCGCTATTGGTAAATATGCTCATCAACAGGGTTATTTCGGCGTTATTGGCTTCGACGTGCTGGAAGACTCGGAGGGACTTTTGTATGCTATTGATGCCAATTTCCGAGTTAATGGCTCGACTCCGCTTTGCTTACAGCGCCATACCTTACTGGGGCGGGGAAAGGAGGTGGCTAAATATTCCAGTGATTGGCGAATGGATGGGACTTTGGAGTCGATTCTTGTCACGCTGAAACCAGAACTCGATCGCAAGGACTTGATAATCCTGTCAGCTTTAGAGAAGGTTAAATACGGGAAAATCTACACGGAAATTTACGGGATAGTTGCGGGTGAGGATATGAAGGAAATGCGGCACATCGAGGAGAATTTGCACAGTAAGGGATTGCAGCAATAGGGTTAATATCTACTCTACCGATTGCAGCGGTTATGCGGTTTTCCCCCTCATCTCGCGCGGTTCGGTGATATCGGGAAACGGGTCATCAAAAATCAAAATTGAAGGTTCCACAGCTTTGAAGTAACCGAAAGCATCGAGGATACAAGCCCCCGGATTCATCCGTGGAGAAATAAAAAACCTGTAAGCTGTTGCGGCATTTAAATTGTATGTCAAAAAATAATCAAACTATTGTGGGGAGTAGGGGCCCTAGCGTCCCGCCCGCCCTGAACCTACAATTTAAATGCGCGACAGCTTATCCGATAAACTTGCCCCCGAATTTATCCGTGGGGTCCATGCTTCAATCTAAAATCTAAAATCTAAAATCTAAAATCTAAAATCGATAGACCGGATTCATGGGTTCGGCAAGATAATACCACAGTTCGCGAATATCCTCAACTAAATAACACTTTGAGTTAGGGGAATTTCGATCCAAAACTCTGTTCTTTCTCCGGGTTCTGATGTACACCACAGTTTCCCTTTATGCTTTTGGATCACAATTTGATAACTTATAGACATCCCCATTCCCGTACCTTTTCCTACCGGTTTGGTTGTAAAGAATGGGTCGAATAGCCGTTTTTTGACTTCCTCTGTGATGCCACACCCATTATCAGCAATACAAATTCTGACCAATTCTGAGTTATACAGACTCGTACTAATCCGAATTGTCTTTTTCTCCACCCGATGCTCATCTAAAGCATCCAGAGCATTTGTCAGAATATTCATAAATACCTGGTTAAGCTGTCCTGCATAACACTCGATCGGTGGCAGATTACCGTACTCTTTGATCACTTCAATCTCTGGATGTGTGTGTCTGGGCTTGAGACGATTTTGCAGAATCATCAGGGTGCTTTCAATGCCTTCATGGATATCGACAGCTTTGAAATCTGCTTCGTCCAATCGAGAAAAATTCCGTAGAGATTTAACAATATCGCGGATACGTTCTGAACCTACTTTCATAGAGTTGAGCAGTTTTGATAAGTCTTCGCTCAAAAATTCGATCTCAATATCTTCCGACTTGGCTTGAATCTCCGATACCGGCTGGGGATAATACTTTTGATAAAGCTGTACTAGCTCTAGTAAATCTTGGGTATATTGGCTAAGATGAGATAAATTACCGTGAATAAAATTCGCGGGATTATTCACTTCATGGGCAATCCCGGCTACCAGTTGCCCCAGAGATGACATTTTCTCACTTTGGATGAGTTGGGCTTGAGTCTCCCGTAGTTCTTGAGTGCGTTCTTCTACTTTTTGTTCAAGGGTGTGGTAAGAGTTCTTTAATTCGTGACTCATTTGATTAAAAGATACTGATAAACTTACCAATTCCTCTACGAGAGTGTCGGGAACATTTTGCTCGAAATTTCCACTGGCGATCGCCTGACTGGCTTGACTCAATCGCCGAATAGGTTTAGCTATCCATTGTGAAGTGATAATTGCTAATCCTGTTGCGATTACCAGTGATAACAGACAAAGGATAATCGTCGTATTTCTATTATAATTTATTTGCTCCATAAAATCAGATTCAGGCACGACGAGTACAATTAGCCAATCGATGCCTCTACCATCATTCAGCGGTAGCAACTGAACAAACTGCCGCTCACTTTTGAGGGTAAATTCTAACTGTTCTGATTTATGAATTTGGTCAAAGTTACCAAAATATTTCAGCAAATATTTGGCTGTCTCCCGCACAAATGGTTCCCTACTTTCCACGGCGTCAATCATTTTCTGAGCTTTACCTTGTCCTTTGATTAGTGGCTCTGTTGTGGAACTAGAAATCATTGAACCCGATCGCTCCATCACAAAAGCCTTACCTGTTTTACCAATAGACAAACTTCCCAGAAATTCCCTTAAATTTTCTGAGAGGACAACAAGAGTGGCACAGACACCCAGAAGTTTACCTTCTGAGTCATAGACAGGTTCGCTGGCAGTAATTGCAGGCTTACCATTGTTGACAATATTCACAAAAATATTGCTCCAAGTAGGCCTCCCTGCTTTCACAGCAGAAAGATACCAGGGGCGTTGGCGAGGATCGTAAGGGGCGTTTACCTTTTCTAGGAATTTTTGCCGATCGCCCCAATTATTCATTTCATAAAAATAAAAATTATAGTTTGTTTCTTGATTACTCGCAGTCATCGCGATTTTTGACTCTCGACGAGTCGCACCCAGATAATATCCTTGAGCATCGCCACAATAGGATGAAAAAACAAAAGGGGATATCTGCACTTGGGTTAAAAATTGCTTAGCGTTGCGGCCATTCACCATGTCCATGTGGCCCTGTGCAAAAGCGGCTGAATTCACACGATTGATATCATGAGGTTTGTTGATATATTGCTTGAGTTCTCCTTCAATGCGTGCTATTAGTTCCTGACGAAGTTGAGCCGCCACATCGTTAACCGCTTTTTGTCCATTGCGTAAGGAAAGCCAACCTGTTAAGCTCACTGCTGTAAAGATTTGTAGAACAAATGGAACAACAAGAACACCGCGCAGAGGAATTTTTAGGCACTTCGCAGTTGGAGGCATAGATGATAATGCTTAGCCATTGGTTCTTTGTCTATCATAATATCAATTCATCAAATGAGCCTGAAGCGGAGCTATCCCGATCGTGAATCGCTCTTTTTGTAGCCCCGTTACTTTGCGGTTAAAAGCGATCGCTTACTGGAAGTTTTTTATTTATTCGTTGGTCGGTAAATTGACAAAAAGCATATATTTGATAGGTCGTTAATTTTTACATTCAACTAACCAATGATATTATACCAAATCTGGGCTACCAAGAAATTGGGTCTAAAGCCCCGTCATAAGCTTGACGGCTTTAATTAATTATCAACTTTTGTTAAGTGTTTTCTTGAACATTCTTGCATTGTGTTCATTGTAGAGTACAATAACTATACTACAGGTAGAATAACCGCCGATACATAAGAGACACCACGCTCAAACGACTGGTCGGAAAACAATAATGGTTAGTGGGTGGCGAAAACCACGAAAAACATAGCTGGGCTAACTAATGTAAGCCAAAATCAGAGACTAAACTTTTTATTTCTAAAATGTACTGTGTGCCCCACAGAAACAAGAGAAGCAATTCTCGAAAGCTTGGGGAGACAAACCCTCTGAGGTTATCTAAATTAAGCTCGATATTTGGTTCTTTTGAACGGATACCAGGTTTAAACACTGCCGCAAGGATAGATAGTTTTAAGGTATGTCGCAGAACCAAGAATCCCCTCGCCTTCAGGCAGGGGAGTGTCAATAAACATCAAGGGGGTACGATACCCGGATTTGGTATTAATAGCTATCTTGGTTTATGTAAATGCAATAGTCGATCGCATGGGAGCATCTCAGTTTTGTAAAAAGCATTTTTTTTATTGTAGTGCGAGCGGGGACGCTCGCACTGTAAATGCAAAACTGAGATGCTCCCGATCGCATTTACCAGCCTACTTACTTCGCCCGCACCACCAACACCGAACAAGGAGCCTCAGCCACAACCTCCGCACTCACCGAACCCTCCAAAATCCGCTTTAAACCAGTCAAACCCCGACAGCCGATCGCAATTAAATCCGCCTTATAGATATGAGCCAAACGGACAATTTCTTCTGCAGGTTGTCCCGATACAATTTCCAATTCACTCTGGCAAGGCAACTTTTCCTGATAAGATTGCAGCAACTTCTCTACCTCTCGGTAAGCAATCTCATCTCCCTGAGCGTGAGGTCGATCGACAACCGCGTCAAAATCCGACCTACCAGAACTCACAACATGAACTAGAATCACCTTGGCCGTCGATTCTAGCTGAAATTGTCCTACAACTTGCAAAACCCGTTCTGCAAGCTCTGAATTGTCGATCGCTACCAAAACAGTATTCAATACCATGCACCTTTAAATTTCCGATATTTAGACTTTAAATTTTTCGATGATTCTCGCCTACTGTCCACAATTTCGCGCTTCCCACCAACATAATTATTACCTACCCATAAACCCGGTTTCTTAACATAATTGCGTCTTTTCAGCAAGATTCTTGAAGAAACCGGGTTTCTTAAACCCGCAGTGCGTAAGTAAGTAGGTGCAAATAAACTGGGTCGATTGTCACAGAATGTAAAGCTACCATAATCGCAAGAGAATTGCTTCCTTTCATTGCATTTCAATCGCTTTTGACTACCTATGTATTTTGCCGATCGCCCATCTCAAATTTACCATCTAAAACTCACCCTTTCCCTCATTTTCAGTCCGCAGCCGCACCGAATCAGCGTGAGAAGGAAGCCCCTCTGCTTCGGCCAAAACATTAATCGCCCTACTCACCTTCTTAAGTGCAGCCGGCGAATATTGAATCAAACTCGAATGCTTCATAAAAGTTTCGACACCCAGCGGCGACGCATAGCGCGGAGCCCCAGAAGTCGGCAAAGTGTGATTCGGGCCAGCCAAATAATCACCTACAGCTTCCGGCGTCGAGCATCCCAAGAAAATCGCCCCAGCGTGGCGAATTTGGTCGAGCAAAGCCCAAGGATCTGCAACTTGCAATTCCAAGTGTTCGGGCGCAAACTCGTTAGAGAGTTCCGCCGCCGCTTTGAGCGAGTCAACTACCACGACTAAACCATAGTTGACGATCGCCTTTTCTGTTAAAGTTCGGCGCGGGTGATTTGCCAACTGTCTGTCTACCTCAGCCACCACCTTCCTAGCCAGCACCGAATCCGCCGTCAGCAAAATTGCCGACGCCATCGAATCGTGCTCAGCTTGAGCCAACATATCCGCAGCCACGTGTACAGGATTCGCCGAACCATCCGCAATAATCAACACCTCCGACGGGCCAGCCAGAGAATCGATCCCCACAGTCCCGTAAACCAGTTTTTTAGCCAGGGTGACGTAAATATTCCCCGGCCCAGTAATTAAATCCACCTTCGGAATAGTTTCCGTACCGTAGGCTAAAGCTGCGATCGCCTGCGCCCCGCCTACCCGATAAATCTCATCAACTCCCGCTTCCTGAGCCGCTACCAGCACCGCAGGATTCATTTTCTTCTCCTGTCCGGGGGGAGTACACATCACCAGTCTCGGCACCTTGGCGACCTTCGCAGGAACCGCATTCATGATCACCGAGCTTGGATAGGACGCCTGACCGCCAGGAATGTAGATTCCCGCTCGATCGACCGGCGTGTAGCGCTTGCCCAAAACAATCTCGTCATCACCAAACTGCACCCAAGACTTGGGTACGCGCTGTCGGTGAAACGCCTCTACCTGTTTGCAAGCTGTGCGGATTGCATTTAATAATTCTTTAGACACCTGCTGATAAGCAGCATCCAATTCGGCGCCACTCACCCGTAAATCTTCCACATTTAGGGTCATGCGGTCAAATTCAGCAGTGTAGTGCAGCACAGCCTGATCGCCTCTGCGCCTTACAGCTTGCAGCACCTCCCGCACGGTGGCTTCTTTGTGAACGACAAGTTCGTCATGGGTGCGATCGCAGATCCGTCGCAGTTCAGCTTGTGCCTCAACCCACTGAGTAATGATTCGCAGCATGGAGATTAGGAATGCCGTCTATAACTTCACTAACATTTGCTTGACAATTTGGGATTTTTGTGGCTATCTCCTAGAGAAGTAGGTCACCACCAGTCCACAAGCTTAAACCGCGAGAGTCGCGGCATTTTCCAAGGCTTCAGTGCAGCATTTAAATCTCTGTCGAGGATTTTGCAACACTGAGGACAAGTCACAACCTTCTCTCTTGAATTGCCCGCCAGAGAACCGGTTGCGGAGGGAGAGGGTGGGAACGCAGAGGGGAGAGTGTCCGACCCCGATAATATCCGAGAGGGAGAGTGTTCGAGGGGGAGAATTTTGATTCTGCCTTCTACCTTCTACCTTCAGATCCGGCTGTCTTCTACCTTCTACCTTCAGCTTTTTACCTTCTACCTTCGGTAAGTGCTTCTTGCCGAAGCCCAAATAACCCGTATTCTTTCTTATAGCTTAACTTGGATTTTTCAGAGAATTGGATTTTCAGCAAAATAGGTGCTATATTAGTTTTTCCAACACCTGATAATTTTTTTATAAAAAAACGCCAAATTATTGTATACTTGAAAATTGCGCGCAAGAAACCGTGACTTTAACTCGTGACGGTGGAAACACCGCAAAACGCCTCTGTAAAACCCGTGTCATACCTTTGGGTATTGTCAGGGGTAAAGAACAGGCAGTTAAATGAGTCAATAAAAAATTATTGCGCGGGCGTCGCCAAAAAGTAGCCACAGACTCAGCTCAATCTGAAGCTCAATCTGAAGCTCAATTTGAAGCTCAATCTGAGCAAATGGAGAGTGGCTTTCTCACTCCGCCCTTAAAAATCAAGCTTTTTGCGGATTGCTCCCGAAAAGGTTGTCCTTCAAAATCCCCCTGTCTTGGGACTGTCTTGAGACTAGGGTGTATCAATGAATACCTACTTCCAGCAACTGAACTATGGCAAATATTAAGTCCGCCGTCAAACGAGTCAAAATCGCCGAACGTAACCGCTTGTACAACAAATCTTACAAGTCAGCGGTCAAAACTTTGATGAAGAAGTATTTCGCTGCGGTAGACAAGTACGCCGCAGCTCCGAGCCCGGAATTAATGCAAGAAGTCCAGCAGCGAATGTCTGAGGCATACAGCAAAATTGACAAAGCTGTCAAAAAAGGTGTACTCCACCGCAACAACGGCGCTCGCAAAAAGTCCCGCTTGGCAAGAACCCTCAAGCCACACGAAGCATCCTCGGTAGCATCTTAAGGAAGCAGAAAGTTCGGCAACGAAGCAGTGTACAAGATTGAAGGGATGGATGTTGAGGGAAGAAGTCAATCGATTTTCGATTTTCGATTTTCGATTTTCGATTTTCGATTGAAGCATTGACTTGCGCGAGATAAATACGTTCGGCAAGTTTCATCGGATACAGGTTTTTTATTTCTGGACGGATGAATCACGTGGCGGGTATCCTGGATGCGGGAATTGTCAAGCGTGAAGCAGGAAGAAGGAAGAAAGAAGACGGAAGATTTTTCCCACACACTCTCTCCCACTCCCACTCCCCGACTCTCTCACTCCCCCCTCGCCCTATCCCACCAAGACTCTCCCGTATCACCTCTAATCTGCTTCCCCCATGCAGCTCATCGACACTCACGTTCATATCAACTTTGAAATCTACAAATCTGAGTTAGAAGCCATTCGAGAACGCTGGCGCGAAGCTGGTGTAGTTCGGCTGGTTCATTCTTGTGTAGAGCCAGAAGAGTTTGCCGGCATTCAAGCAATCGCCAATCAGTTTGCAGAAGTCTCGTTTGCGGTTGGACTTCACCCCCTAGATGCGGACAAGTGGAAAGACGAGACTGCGAGCCAGATTAGGGAATTAGCAAGTTCGGACTCTAGGGTAGTAGCGATCGGCGAAACCGGACTGGACTTTTATAAAGCTGACGATCGAGAACACCAGTTTAAAGTGTTTGAGGCACAGCTTGCAATCGCCCAGGAACTTGACAAACCAGTCATTATCCACTGTCGCGACGCCGCCGCCCCAATGGCCGAAATGCTGAGGAACTTTTGGCAAACACGCGGGCCCGTGCGCGGGGTCATGCACTGCTGGGGAGGCACACCCGAAGAAACCCAGTGGTTTTTAGACCTAGGTTTCTACATTAGTTTTAGCGGAACAGTCACCTTTAAAAAAGCCTTGCAAATACAAGAATCAGCTTGTATGGTAAATAGCGATCGCATCCTAGTCGAGACAGATTGCCCTTTTCTCGCCCCCGTACCCCAGCGGGGAAAACGCAACGAACCAGCCTATGTCTACTACGTAGCCGAGCAAGTTGCTAAATTGAGAGGAGTTTCTCTCTTAACTTTGTCCCAGCAGACAACCGAAAATGCCTGTCAGCTATTCGGCTTTTCTGTTTAGTTATAGCAGAGCACAGAAAGGAGAAAAACAGGTTGATTTAGGAGCCAGCGATCGGGATAATCCCATTTCTATCCTGCCAGAAAAACCGGATTCATCCTTTATTGGAGATTCTTTTGGCGTTGCCTGTTGCGATCGGATTTGCGTCCTATAATAAAAAGAACCGACCGATCGGGCGTTGGCTTAGTATCCGATCCTGCGAGGTCGCCCAGGAACTACCAACACAACGCGAGTACGCTAAACTTCGGGATCGGTCAAAACTTCAGGCAATACCTCAAACTTACACACTCAAACTTACACATCAGAAGAAACTTGGAACCTCAGCAATTTGGCAATAGCTGTCAAGTCAATTTTAGGAGTCAAAAGTGTAGGGAATTCACCCCGGGATACCACGAGATCAGAGCTAAAAGCATCTCGATCGAAACTAAAATCCGCACAAAAATACTGCGAGCCCCAAGCAATAATAACCGTTGCAGCAGTTGGCAGGCGATCGAAAACATCATATAAATTCTCTCACACAATCCATCAAAAAAACGCAACAAGGTAAAAAAAACCCAGCCTTGGCGCCATGTAAAAAGCTAGAGCCACTGCGGAAAAAGGACACCCATGACCACTAAAGATTACACAGAATTCGCCTTCACCTTGCCCGATTTGATCGAAATCCAGCGGGCAAGTTTTCGCTGGTTTCTAGAAGCCGGGCTGATCGAAGAACTCGACAGCTTCTCCCCGATTACAGACTACACGGGCAAGCTGGAACTCCACTTCATGGGCAAAGACTTCAAACTCAAGCGCCCCAAATATGATGTGGACGAAGCCAAGCGCCGGGACAGCACCTACTCGGTGCAAATGTACGTCCCCACCCGCCTGATTAACAAAGAAACAGGGGAAATCAAAGAACAAGAAGTCTTCATCGGCGATTTACCCTTGATGACCGAGCGCGGCACATTCATCATCAACGGCGCGGAACGGGTGATTGTCAACCAAATCGTGCGTTCCCCCGGCGTGTACTACAAATCGGAAACCGACAAAAACGGTCGGCGTTCCTATAACGCCTCGCTCATCCCTAACCGGGGCGCGTGGCTCAAGTTCGAGACAGACAAAAACGATTTAGTCTGGGTCAGAATCGACAAAACCCGCAAACTATCGGCTCAGGTGCTGCTCAAAGCCCTCGGACTTACAGACGGCGAAATCTACGACTCACTCCGCCACCCGGAATACTTCCAAAAAACGATCGAGAAAGAAGGACAATTCGGCGAAGAAGAAGCTTTGATGGAGCTCTATCGCAAACTCCGTCCAGGCGAACCCCCCACCGTGGCGGGCGGCGAACAGCTCCTCAACTCGCGCTTTTTCGACCCCAAACGCTACGATTTGGGCCGAGTCGGCCGCTACAAACTCAACAAAAAATTGCGATTGACAGTCCCCGATACCACGCGGGTGCTGACATCGCAAGATATCTTGACCGCGATCGACTACTTAATTAACCTCGAATTCGACATCGGTTCCACCGACGACATCGACCACTTAGGCAACCGTCGCGTCCGCAGTGTCGGAGAACTGCTGCAAAACCAAGTCCGAGTCGGCCTCAACCGCTTAGAACGGATCATCCGCGAAAGAATGACCGTCTCGGATGCCGACTCCCTCAGCCCCGCCTCTCTGGTCAACCCCAAACCGCTGGTAGCAGCAATCAAGGAATTCTTCGGTTCCTCCCAGCTATCCCAGTTCATGGATCAAACCAACCCTCTGGCAGAACTGACTCACAAACGTCGGCTTTCCGCCTTGGGCCCTGGAGGTTTGACTCGCGAACGCGCCGGGTTTGCAGTACGGGACATTCACCCGTCCCACTACGGCCGGATTTGCCCGATCGAAACACCAGAAGGCCCCAACGCCGGTCTGATCGGTTCCTTAGCAACCCACGCCCGCGTCAACCCCTACGGCTTCATCGAAACTCCTTTTTATCCAGTAGAAAAAGGACGGGTGCTGCGCGACAAAGCCCCTGTTTACATGACAGCCGACGAAGAAGACGATTTGCGCGTCGCCCCCGGAGACATCAGCCTCGACGAAAACAACAACCTCTTGGGCGAAACCGTAGCCGTCCGCTACCGCCAAGAGTTTACTACCACCACTCCCATGCAGGTGGACTACATGGCGATTTCGCCCGTGCAAATCGTCTCCGTCGCGACATCGCTGATTCCGTTCTTGGAACACGACGACGCCAACCGAGCTCTGATGGGATCGAATATGCAGCGGCAAGCTGTGCCGCTACTGAAACCAGAACGGCCCCTCGTCGGTACGGGCTTGGAAGCTCAGGCGGCGCGAGATTCCGGGATGGTTGTGGTTTCCCGGATCGACGGCGAGGTGATATACATCGACGCTACCCGGATTATTGTCAAACCCCTGGCTGTAGATGCCGAATCGAATTCCAGCGAAGAACATTTCCTGATTAAGGAATACGACGATCTCAAAGTCAAACAGCCCTCGGTTTGGAAGCAAAAGTATGCTGGCTGCATCGAACACGAACTGCAAAAATATCAGCGTTCTAACCAGGATACTTGTTTAAACCAGCGTCCGCTGATTTATGAGGGCGATCGCGTCGTAGCAGGTCAAGTGCTCGCCGACGGTTCCTCCACCGAAGGGGCAGAACTCGCTCTGGGCCACAACATCCTCGTAGCTTATATGCCTTGGGAAGGCTACAACTACGAAGACGCGATGCTAATCAGCGAGCGTTTAGTGTACGAAGATGTGTACACTTCGATCCACATTGAAAAATACGAAATCGAAGCCCGTCAAACTAAACTCGGCCCAGAAGAAATCACCCGCGAAATTCCTAACGTCGGCGAAGACGCGCTGCGCCAGCTAGACGAACAAGGAATTATCCGCAAAGGTGCCTGGGTAGAAGCCAGCGACATCCTAGTCGGCAAAGTCACCCCCAAAGGCGAATCCGACCAACCGCCGGAAGAAAAACTGCTGAGGGCAATCTTCGGCGAAAAAGCCCGCGACGTGCGCGACAATTCCCTCCGCGTCCCTAACGGCGAAAAAGGCCGCGTGGTGGACGTGCGGGTGTTTACCCGCGAACAGGGCGATGAACTGCCCCCTGGCGCCAACATGGTCGTCCGCGTCTACGTAGCTCAAAAGCGGAAGATTCAAGTCGGCGACAAAATGGCCGGCCGCCACGGAAATAAGGGTATTGTGTCCCGGATTCTGCCGATGGAGGATATGCCTTATTTGCCCGACGGGACTCCGGTTGACATAGTGCTCAATCCCTTGGGCGTACCGTCGCGGATGAACGTAGGTCAGATTTTTGAGTGCTTGCTGGGATGGGCGGGCGAAAATCTGTCGATGCGGTTCAAGATGGTGCCTTTTGATGAAATGCACGGGGCTGAAAAGTCGCGGGAAACCGTACACGGTAAGCTACAGGAGGCACGGGAAAAAACCGGTAAGCCTTGGGTGTTTAATGAAAAGCACCCCGGCAAGACTATTGTCTACGATGGCAGAACTGGGGAACCGTTCGATCGCCCGATCACAGTCGGCATCGCTTATATGCTGAAGCTGGTTCACTTGGTAGACGATAAGATCCACGCCCGTAGCACAGGCCCTTACTCGCTGGTAACGCAGCAGCCTTTGGGCGGCAAAGCGCAGCAGGGGGGTCAGCGGTTCGGAGAAATGGAAGTCTGGGCTCTGGAAGCGTTCGGCGCCGCTTATACTTTGCAAGAGTTGCTGACTGTCAAGTCGGACGATATGCAGGGGCGGAATGAAGCGCTGAATGCGATCGTCAAAGGCAAAGCTATCCCGCGCCCCGGTACGCCGGAATCTTTCAAGGTGCTGATGCGGGAGTTGCAGTCTTTGTGCTTGGATATTGCTGTGCACAAGGTGAATACGTCCGACGAGGGCAGCGAGCACGTTGAGGTGGATTTGATGGCAGATGCTGGGGGCAAGCGATCGCCCTCCCGGCCTACTTACGAATCGCTTTCTCGTGACGAACTTGACGAGGATTAGGGATTTTAGATTTTAGATTTTAGATTTTAGATTGAAGAATTGTTTGACAGCATTCAATCTTACATCTCACATCTAAAATCGAGAAGTCCCAATTAAAATGCCTCAGCAGTGGTACGAACACTGGTGAGGCGAATCAACGCTCTTAAGAGGAGAGACGCTGACATGACTATTGTAACAGTTGTCCCAGGAATAGAAGGAGAATTTGACCGGGCGACAGGCTGTATTAACTGGCAAGGGAGCAAGTTTGGCAACGGTTACGGGCGCAAGTGGCTCGATGGCAAAACGGTATTAGTCCACCGATTAGTCCTCGAATCAAAAATAGCAGGATTCCTTGGTTCCGGTTATTTTGCTTGCCACACCTGCGACAATCGAAGCTGCATCAACCCAGCACATCTCGTAGCGGGAACTGCGGCTGAAAATACCGGGCAGATGATGGGGCGCGATCGCAAAACTCCCAGACGCAAAAGTATTCCCGGTATTGGCATATTGTCGATCGCACAACTCCGGGAAATTCAGACTAAATATTTATCTGGAACCATCAAGAACCACCTAGCAAAAGAGTATGGAGTACAACATGAAACTATTATTAAGATACTTCAGACAAATATTCCCGATAACTTCACTACAGTTTCACCCAATTTTTTAGGAGAAATTCAAGACAGCGGCTGCATCATTTTCTCAGGTGGAAAGGATGGTCAAGGTTATGGCAGATACTGGAAAAATGGGAAATTAAAATCAGTTACCCGTGCTGTTTTAGCCGAGAAATTAGGATATGAACTTCCGACTTCGATGGATGCTTGTCATACCTGCGACAATCCCAGTTGCATCAATCCAGAACACCTTTGGGCTGGTACTCGCACTCAAAATTTGTTAGATGCTTCTAAGAAAGGACGCACTCAAGGCAAAAGTCATCCTCTTTCCAATGCCAAATTAGATTGGGAAAAGGTGCGAGAAATTCGACAAAAGCTAGCAGCAGGAGAGAGGATGAAGGATGTAGCACAGGAATACAGTGTCGGCCGCAAAACCATACACGATATTAAATATCACGTCACTTGGAAGGAAGCAGGTCAACAGGTTCCACTTCCTCGCATGGGTGGACATCTCGATCGCAAATTTACTTTTGCTCAAGCTCTTGAAATCAGAGAACGAATTCAAGCCGGAGAATCCATTGCTAAAATTGCTCAGGAATTTGAGGTGTCCAGAAATGTCATTTCTGATATCAAAAGGAATGTCACATATAGAGGAGAATAAAATTGATTTAAGCCGCAAAACAAGCAAACAAAAAAGATAAATTACCACAAATAATCGACTGTAAATCATCAATTGGAGTCAAAATGGCTAAGATAGAACAACGCTTTGATTACGTCAAGATAGGGTTAGCTTCACCAGAAAGAATTCGACAGTGGGGAGAGAGAACTTTACCCAACGGTCAGATAACCGGCGAGGTGACAAAACCCGAAACAATTAATTATAGGACATTAAAACCTGAAATGGATGGCTTGTTTTGCGAGCGCATTTTTGGGCCTGCCAAAGATTGGGAATGTCATTGTGGGAAGTACAAACGAGTTCGCCATAGAGGCATTGTTTGCGAAAGATGCGGTGTAGAAGTAACTGAATCTCGCGTGCGCCGTCACCGGATGGGATTTATCAAATTAGCGGCTCCAGTAGCTCACGTTTGGTATCTCAAAGGCATCCCGAGTTACATGGCAATTCTGTTAGATATGCCGCTGCGAGATGTCGAACAAATCGTGTATTTCAATGCCTACGTTGTCCTCAATGCAGGTAATGCAGAGAAGCTGCAATACAAGCAATTGCTTACAGAAGATGCTTGGCTGGAAATAGAAGACGAACTTTACAGCGAAGATTCCACACTCACAGGTGTAGAAGTAGGGATTGGTGCTGAAGCTTTGCAAGTTTTGCTGCAAAATATTCCGCTAGAAAGTGAAGCGGAAAAGTTGCGGGAAGATATTGCTAATGCTAAAGGTCAAAAACGGGCGAAGTTAATTAAACGCTTGCGGGTTATTGACAACTTCATCGCTACGGGATCTCAACCCGATTGGATGGTGCTCAATGTGATTCCGGTGATTCCCCCGGACTTGCGGCCGATGGTGCAGTTAGACGGCGGGCGTTTTGCAACCAGCGACCTCAACGACCTTTATCGGAGAGTCATCAACCGCAATAACCGCTTGGCGAGACTGCAAGAAATTCTGGCGCCGGAGATTATCATCCGCAACGAAAAGCGGATGCTACAAGAAGCTGTGGATGCGCTGATTGACAACGGTCGCCGGGGCCGGACTGTGGTGGGCGCAAACAACCGCCCGCTGAAGTCGCTGTCGGACATCATTGAAGGGAAACAAGGGCGCTTCCGGCAAAACTTGCTCGGGAAACGAGTTGATTACTCCGGGCGTTCGGTGATTGTGGTGGGGCCGAAACTGAAGATTCATCAGTGCGGTTTGCCGAGGGAAATGGCGATCGAACTTTTCCAGCCTTTCGTCATCCACCGCTTGATCCGCCAAGGATTGGTCAACAACATCAAAGCTGCCAAAAAACTGATCCAGCGCAACGATCCCAGCGTTTGGGACGTGCTTCAGGAGGTGATTGAAGGACACCCGGTCATGCTAAACCGGGCGCCGACCCTCCACCGTTTGGGGATTCAAGCCTTTGAGCCGATTTTGGTGGACGGGAGGGCAATTCAGCTTCACCCGCTAGTCTGTCCGGCTTTTAACGCTGACTTTGACGGCGACCAAATGGCCGTGCACGTGCCTTTGTCTTTGGAATCTCAGGCGGAAGCGCGCTTGCTGATGCTGGCTTCTAACAACATCATGTCGCCGGCAACCGGAAGACCGATCGTTACTCCTTCTCAAGATATGGTGCTCGGTTGCTATTACTTAACAGCCGAAAATCCTGACGCTCAAAAAGGAGCCGGTCACTATTTCTCCAACCTTACCGACGCGGTTGTAGCTTACGAACAAGGAGTCGTTGACTTGCACTCCTATGTGTGGGTGAGGTTTCAAGGCGCTATCGAAAACATAGAACCTGAAGGAGAACCACTGAAGGTAGAACGCTCTACCGACGGTATCGTGACGAAAGAATACAAGTTCCGCCGAGTTCGGGAAGACGGAGACGGCAAGGTGCTCAATCAGTTCATTCGCACTACTCCGGGCCGGATTATTTATCACCAAACTATTGAGTCGGTGATAAATAATTAGGAGGTAATGGGTAAGGGGTGGTGGGTAATTACTAATAAGTAATCGCTAATAAATAATGGTGATTTAAGTTAGGAAATTTACCCATTACTGCTTACTAATTACTAATCAATACGGTTGGGTTAATGTTGGGTGGGTGAAATGTTGGGTGGGTGAAATGTTGGGTGGGTGAAATGTCGGGTTTCGTTCCTCAACCCAACCTACTTACTACTGCCCTCTGCCTCGCAGCAAGAGAGCCTCCTGCGTCAATATTCCAATTACCAATTACTACTACTACTACTACTACTCAGAAAAATGACAGAAAATAAGGAAATTGTTTTTCGCAATCGAGTTGTTGACAAAGGTCAGCTCAAAAAATTAATCTCTTGGTCTTTCATGCACTACGGAACGGCCCGTACAGCGCAAATGGCAGATAAACTCAAAGACTTGGGTTTCCGCTTTGCGACACGGGCCGGAGTTTCGATTAGCGTAGATGACTTGCAGGTGCCACCGTCGAAACGATCGCTCCTAGATGCAGCCGAAGAAGAAATCCGCATCACCGAACAAAAATACACCAGAGGCGAAATCACCGAAGTAGAACGGTTCCAAAAAGTAATCGACACCTGGAACAGCACCTCAGAAGACCTCAAAGACGAAGTAGTCAAAAACTTCCGAGCCACAGACCCCCTAAACTCCGTCTACATGATGGCCTTCTCCGGGGCGCGGGGAAACATTTCTCAAGTGCGGCAGCTAGTCGGAATGCGCGGATTGATGGCAGACCCGCAGGGGGAAATTATTGACTTGCCAATTAAAACCAACTTCCGCGAAGGACTCACCGTCACCGAATACATTATTTCTTCCTACGGCGCGCGCAAAGGCTTGGTAGATACAGCCTTGCGGACAGCAGACTCTGGCTATCTTACTCGCCGTTTGGTGGATGTGTCCCAGGATGTAATTGTGCGCGAAGTAGACTGCGGCACCCAGCGGGGAATTCGAGTCCGGCCGATGACGGACGGAGCAACAGTGCTGATTCCCCTCAAGGACAGGCTGCTAGGGCGCGTGTTGGCGAGGGATGCGGTGCACCCCAAAACGGGGGAAATCGTGACTTACGGCAGCGAAAAAGCCGTCCGAAATCAGCCAATTACCGATGAGTTGGCAACGGAAATTGGTAAAGCTGGGGTGGCAGAAGTGTATTTACGATCGCCCCTGACTTGTGAATCGACTCGATCGGTTTGTCAGCACTGCTACGGCTGGAGTCTGGCCCACTTGAAAATGGTGGACATGGGAGAAGCGATCGGGATTATTGCAGCTCAGTCGATCGGCGAACCGGGAACCCAGCTCACCATGCGTACCTTCCACACCGGCGGCGTATTCACCGGAGAAGTCGCCAAACAAGAACGCGCCCCCTTCCCCGGCGTAGTGAAATTCAAGAACCTGCGTACTCGCTCCTTCCGCACCAGACACGGCGAAGAAGCACTGGTAGCCGAAAACAACGGCAAACTCGTATTTGAAGGCGACGGATTTGAAGAAGGAAAATCCGGTGCCAAAAATCAAAAACTGAAAATCGAATTGGCGATCGTCCAGGGTTCTACTCTGATGGTCAAAGACGGACAGCGCGCCATTCCCGGTCAAGTTTTGGCAGAAGTGCCGATCGTCGGTCGCGCCGCCCGCAAAACTACGGAAAAAGTGACTACAGACGTAGCTTCCGACTTAGCCGGAGAAGCCAAATTTGCTGATTTGGTGCCAGAAGAAAAAACCGACCGCCAAGGGAACACAACCCGCACAGCCAGCAAAGGCGGGCTGATTTGGATTCTCTCAGGAGAAGTCTACAACTTACCCCCCGGCGCCGAACCAGCAGTGAAAAATGGCGATCGCATTCCAGCAGAAAGCGTGATTGCCGAAACTAAACTCGTCTCCGAACACGGTGGCGTAGTCCGCATCGCTGACCCCAGAGAAATCGAAATTATCACCGCCCAAGTCCTGCTCGACCAAGCAGTCGTGCGGGCCGAAAGTGCAGGCGGCCGCGACCACTACACGATCGAAACATCTTCCAAACAGCGGTTTTCCCTCAAGACAGCCCCAGGAAGCAAAGTCATCAACGGAGAAGTCGTCGCCGAACTGCTCGACGACAGCTACCGCACAGCTACAGGAGGCATCGTCAAGTACGGCGGAGTCGAAGTCCACAAGCGCGGCAAAGCTAAACTTGGCTACGAAGTCGTGAAGGGGGGGACTCTGCTCTGGATACCGGAAGAGTGCCACGAGGTCAATAAGGATATTTCTCTACTGCTGGTGGAAGATGGCCAGTACGTAGAGGCCGGTACAGAAGTCGTTAAGGATATTTTCTGCCAAACCAGCGGGGCAGTGGAAATCACTCAGAAAAATGACATCCTCCGGGAAATTGTGATCAAGCCGGGCACACTCCATGTAGTTGACCGCCCGCCGCTAACTTTCGGGGAAGGTCAAATCGTCAATGCCGGTCAAGAGATTTCCCCAGGCTTGATTGCCGAAGAGTTGGGCTATGCGGAGTATATCGAAACTCCCGAAGGCCCCGCTTTGCTGCTGCGGCCGGTGGTGGAGTTCCCGGTGCCGGATAAGCCACCAGTGCCTTCTCAGACGGCGCTGAATGAGTCGATCTCTTTGAAAGCAGTGCAGCGACTCCCTTATAAGGATGGGGAGCGCGTCAAATCTGTCGAGGGATTGGAACTGCTGCGGACTCAGCTTATTTTGGAAATTGGTTCGGGAGCTCCGCAACTGGCCGCGGATATCGAGCTGCTGCCGGATGAGGACGATGCTATGGCTTTTGGAGCCGACGGTTCGGGCCCGGCTTGGGGTTCGCCTGAAGACGTTAGTGCGTCGCAAGAGTTGGCGATGCCCCTGGCCGATGGGGGCGATCGAGTTTCCAAGACTTTCCGCTTGCAGCTAGTCATTTTGGAATCGCTAGTGATTCGGCGGGATGTGTCTGCTGATCCGACTCAGGGCAGCACTCACACGCGGCTGTTGGTGGAGGATGGGCAGTCGATCGCGCCCGGGGCAGTAGTCGCCCGCACAGAGATTCTCTGCAAAGAAGCGGGTATCGTGCGGGGCATCCGTGAGGGCCAGGGCGAACCAGTGCGCCGACTGTTGGTGATGCGAGATGCGGATTCTATTTCCATCTCTGTCGCCAGCACGCCGGATGTAAGTCCGGGTCAACTGCTGGTAGCTGGTACCGAAATAGCTCCAGGCGTCGTTCTCGAAGAATCCGGCCAAGTTGTGAAGGTTGTCCCTGCCTCAGAGACAGAACCGGCCAAACTCTTGCTCAGAATAGCTCGTCCTTACCGAGTTTCCGCCGGTGCCGTGCTGCACGTAGACGACGGCGACTTGGTGCAGCGGGGTGACAACTTGGTGATTCTGGTGTTTGAGCGGGCAAAGACTGGGGATATCATCCAAGGTTTGCCACGGATTGAGGAACTTCTGGAAGGACGGAAGCCCAAGGAAGCCTGTATTTTAGCCAAGCGGCCGGGGACGGCTCGCGTGGTTACGGATGACGACGTTGTGGAACTTGCGGTGATTGAGGATGATGGCCGGATTGAGGAGTATCCTTTGTTGCCCGGTCAAAACCCGATCGTTTCCGACGGACAGCGCGTAGGCGTCGCCGAAGCTTTGACCGATGGGCCTGCTAACCCCCACGAAATTCTGGAGGTGTTCTTCCACGTGCTTAAGGAGCGGCAGTCTACTTTTGAGGCGGCTTTGGAGAGTTTCCAACAGGTGCAGACGTTTTTGGTGAATGAGGTGCAGTCGGTTTATCAGTCTCAGGGCGTGGATATTTCCGACAAGCACATCGAGGTAATCGTCCGCCAGATGACCAACAAAGTCAGGATGGAGGATGGTGGCGATACTACCATGCTCCCCGGCGAGTTGGTGGAGTTGCGGCAGGTTGAGCAGGTGAATGAGGCGATGTCAATTACTGGTGGAGCACCGGCGGATTATACTCCGGTGTTGCTGGGGATTACTAAGGCTTCGCTGAATACTGATAGCTTTATTTCCGCTGCTTCGTTCCAGGAGACTACGCGGGTGTTGACTGAGGCTGCGATCGAGGGTAAATCCGACTGGCTGCGGGGCCTGAAGGAAAATGTGATTATCGGCCGCCTGATTCCTGCGGGTACTGGGTTCAATGCCTATGAGGATGCTGGGGTGCAGGATGCGGGTTTTGATGGTGCTGTTTTTGATGACGATATCCACGATTTGCAGGAGGATGTGGTGCTTGACGATCGCACTGCGCGTCGTGCTTATACGATCGAGAGCGGTTATGAGATTGGGCGTCCGTCCGATCTTGAGCCTGATGAGGATTTTGAGGAAGTTGAGGTTGATGAGGACGATTTTGTCGCTGAGACTGAGGATGATGCTTTGGGCTCGGATGTTGATGATGAGGATGATATTGGTTTTGATTTTGATGAGGATGAGGATTAATCGCAGTTTTGAGGCTGCATGAAGTGAGTGAATGGTGTTGCGATCGCTGAGGATAATTTGGTTCCACGGGCGCCGCACACTTCGATTTCATGACTTGAAAAATCTCAAATTATCCTCACTAATTAACAGTCCGAACTCATAGCATTGTGCGATGAGACATCCAAAGGAAGAAGGAAGAAGAAAGATTCAGAGTTTAAACAAACTTTGTAAATAAGAGAGTTTTAATTGTTTGTTGGTTTAAACAAACAATTCTTTCTTCCTTCTTCCTTTTTCCTTTTTCCTTCTTATTCCTTTTTCATGTATGGTTCACTCAATCAGGTAGCAAAGCCTTGATTTGATTCACAAACTCTTGATGGTCTACCACAGGCTTAGAGATGTAACCGTCGGCACCGCTTTGATCTAGAAATGTTTCTTTATCACCAGCCATCGCGTGAGCAGTCACCAAAATAATCGGCAGCGAGGCTGTTTGCGGGTCAGCTTTGAGCAGTTGAGTAATCTTAATGCCGTCAACAGATTTGCCCTGGTACACGCTGCGGGAAAGAGACACATCCATTAAAATCAAATCAGCTTCGCCGTTGGCAGCAATCTGCATCACCTCTTCAACATTTTCCGTGTGTTTCACGGCTAAGCCCCCCCGCTTAGTCAGAATTTTGGAAAAAACCCGAGCATTAACCAAATCGTCCTCTACAATCAGAACGGTTTTCATAAATAAATATGGGAAGTATAGAAACTTTGTGACTTTAGTCCAAAGAGGAACACGACACGGGGACTACATTCCCCGTCAAAAATGCAGAGTTTTTAGCGCCATCAGCCGGGAACCCTGCAAAACCCGTATGTATATCCTTGAGCCACTAGCTGTCAGAGGGTTTACAGATGCCTAGAAGCATCCAGTACCATCATTTAGACTACTATACACAGACAGTTTAGTTCTTTTTTATAACTAGACCTGCTACTGGTGACAGTCTCAAGATTCTCAGGTAGCAGGTTTCTAGTACAATCCTGGACGCATGGACGACGCCTCGCAACCAGGTTTTTGCTAGTTTTGGCGGGCTATAACGAACTATTGCTATGAAAAAACCCGGTTTGTGACTACCCGTGAGTCCTGCACTTATAGTACCCTCTCTTTCGGTCAAGCCTCCAGCTTCTACCATTTTAGATTTTAGATTTTAGATTTTAGATTTTAGATTTTAGATTTTAGATTTTAGATTTTAGATTTTAGATTTTAGATGGGAACTGATTGACTGGATATCAGTTTGGATCACGGATATACAGTTTCACTATTTTTTGAACTGGTATTAGATTCGGGAATGTGTGATAATTATTTTCCTTCTTCCTGATTAGAATCAAGCCATGTTTATTCACATACTCCCGTCGCCACCGCATTCAAAGTAGCGAATCTAGCGGGGATTGTTGGAGATTTTTAATTCTCAGTTTTAACCCCTCAAAACGGCTGAAAATATCGACGCTTCCGTTCATCTAGTGGATGTCAGACTAGGAGATAGCGCCAGGAGAGCTTTTGACTGATGAATTATATTAATATGGCATTTTTGACACTCTCAGCGAGTCACGACCACGCTCTATGGTTGAATAAGCCCAAAAATGGGAGTTCACTCATCAGAAAAAATGGGTAGAAACCCCGTGCTTCTAGCACGGCTTTATATTTTTGATTTACTACCGCCTTGGGATTGGTTAACGGGAGTGTACTTTTGTATTGCACTTTCAACGGGACAATTACCGCTTCCAATCTTCCAATCCTGTACGCATAGTATTTTGCACGGGTTGTACCTCCCATGAATGGGGTAATGTTAGCTTCGACAATGTTTCGAGAGCTTGTTAGACCTGCAACACTGTTCCTGTTACCTTAGAACTGTTTAATTGCTTCGGACAGAGCAGGGGACTAGCTACGCATCCACAGGGTGTCGTGACTCTCAAAACGTAGGCAATTAAGCCTTAGTCTGGTCAGTACGGCTTGCCAGATTTCTCTTGCAAGCCCCGTGTCTTTAGACCGGGGTTACTGACAGTCCAGTCGCCTCTACACGATCGGAACAAGTACCAGTCCCAGAGATATTCCAATTCTGCTTACTTTTCTTTTTTAATACTTTCGGAGTCCATCACGCTTCCAAAATACGGTAGGTAAGCTCGATCGTCTACCATTGCTGCTTGATCCACGCTACGGCTGTACCGAGACGAGCTCAATCTGGGGTTTCTCCTGAAGAGAATATTTCTTCGTGTAGATGGTTATTCCTAATTGCAATTAAATTCTATCATAGATTGACGGGGACTCAAGTCCCTCGTGACCGAAAGCATCGAGGATACCCGCCACGTGATTCATCCGTCCAGAAATAAAAAACCTGTATCCGATCAAGGAGCCCCCGAATTTATCTCGCGCAAGTCAATGCTTCAATTCTTTAATCTAAAATCTAAAATCGCGCAATCGATTGACGCTTTCCTAGGAAGAGCTAAAGCCTCACTAGGTTCTGAGTTTATGGCCTTCCGTGTACTCCTGTGAATCAACCTTCTCACGGCAGAAGGTAAATAGACAGGTAGGCGCAAATGAAGGCAACATAGAGGTTAGGGTAAGAGTGGAGAGTAAGAGGCAAGTGTTGCCCGTCTTCGGGACTCTGATTCTGCTTTCACAAGTTAAGTTTATTTTTATTCTTCAACTGGCCGCTTTGGTCGAACTTTCGGTTCGTCTGGGGCAAAGGCTTTTCAATCGAGACAGGAAACCTCGGCATTATTGACAGAGGCTGTTTTCACTCAGGAATTAACGGACACAAGGACTCATGGCTAAACAACTCAACCTACTTTCCGGGCAAGTAATTTCTACGCCTCTGCACGCCGAGATGCAGCAATCGTACCTCGAATATGCCATGAGTGTGATCGTCGGGCGAGCTTTGCCTGATGTCCGCGACGGTTTAAAACCAGTTCACCGTCGAATTTTATATGCGATGCACGAACTCGGTCTGACGCCAGACCGACCTTACCGTAAGTGTGCCCGGGTAGTTGGAGATGTTTTGGGAAAATATCACCCCCACGGCGACCAATCGGTTTACGACGCTCTGGTACGCATGGTTCAGGAGTTTTCGAGCCGCTATCCTTTACTGGCGGGTCACGGCAATTTCGGTTCGGTGGACAATGATCCGGCGGCTGCTATGCGGTATACGGAAACGAGGCTGGCACCGATCGCCCACGAAGCTATGCTAACCCAAGTCGGCGATGCAACTGTTGATTTTACTGGTAATTTTGACAATTCCCAGCAGGAACCGACGGCGCTGCCTGCTCAGTTGCCGTTTCTGTTACTCAACGGCTGTACGGGCATTGCTGTGGGGATGGCAACTAATATCCCGCCGCACAATTTGGGGGAGGTGGTAGACGGTTTAATTGCTTTGATTGAAAACCCGGAACTATCCGATGAGAAGTTGATAGAACTGATTCCAGGCCCGGATTTTCCAACCGGGGGGGAAATCGTCGCTACAGAGGGCATTGTTGACGCCTACACTAAGGGTCGAGGCAGCATTGCGGTCAGGGGTGTGGCCGGAGTGGAAGAGGTGCCTGGTAATCGCAAGGTGCGTACTAAAACGGCGATCGTGGTGACGGAGTTTCCGTTTCAGGTAAATAAGGCGGCTTGGATTGAAAAGGTGGCGGAGTTGGTTAATGCTGGCCGCCTCGACGGTATTTCTGATTTGCGTGACGAGAGCGATCGCGAAGGGATTCGAGTGGTGATTGAACTCAAGCGGGAATTTACTCCAGAAGCGGTTCTCGCTCGCCTTTACCAACAAACTGACCTGCAAACAAATTTTGGGGCGATTTTGCTGGCAATTGTCAACGGTCAACCGCGACAGTTGACGCTGAGACAATTGTTGCAGGAATTTCTGGATTTCCGGGAAGTGACTCTTACCCGCCGCTACAATTACGAGTTGCAGGCTGCGGAACGCCGGTGTCACATTGTCGAAGGCTTAATGTTGGCTTTGACAAATCTCGATACAGCGATCGACATTCTCAGAAATTCTCCTGACGGCTCTACTGCTAAGCAAACTTTCCAAGTTCGCCTAAATTTGAGCGAAAGTCAAGCTGATGCGATTTTGGCGATGCCGATGCGTAGGCTGACTGGTTTGGAAAGGCAAAATTTGCAGTCTGAGTTTGATGAGTTGATGGCTAATATTCAAGAATTGCAGCGGTTGTTGAGCGACAGGCGCGAGCTTTTGAAGGCTTTAAAGAAGGAATTTCGATCGCTCAAACGCAAGTACGCTGACCCCCGCCGCACTAAATTCGCCAATGGAACTGCACGCGCAGCAAACGCCGAATCACAATTTGCTGGTAAGAAAAATTCTGGGGTGAAGCAGTTGTCGCCGGCAACGATTCAGCCGAACTTATTGCCCGTTCTAGAGCCAGAGGAAACTATTGTTGAATTTTCGCACAAGCAGTACGTGCGACGCTTGCCTGCTGGGGAAAAGCCACGCTCGAAAAGTCGCGAAAAATCGGTTTCAGCTTTAGAAAAAAATGAAGATTTTATTGTGACGGCAAATCTGACGAAAACCGATCGCACTTTGGTCGTCTTAACTCCTAACGGCAAAGCTTACCCGCTGAAAGTGGCGGATATTCCTAGTAGTAGCGCCAAAGACCGGGGAAGGCCGATCGTTAGTTTGTTGTCGCCGAGTGCTACTAAAGACAGTGCCGATCGCGCTTTGTCGGAAATCACAGTTGCACACTTTATTTTGCCGGAAAATTCGGAGGCGGCGGATTTAGTAACTCTGACTCAGCAAGGAAAAATTAAGCGCTTGGCGATGCAGGAATTTGCTGATTTGACTAATCGTGGCGTTACTGTTGTTAAACTCAAGGAGGACGATCGGCTGCGCTGTGCGAGTCTGGCTAAAGTCGGCGAGCAAGTGGCGATCGCAACTTCAGGAGGCCGAGTCCTCCGGTTTGAGATTGATGATGAACAACTGCCGCCAATGGGCCGCGCGGCCCAGGGTTCTCAAGTAACCAGGTTGCGGAAGCAGGAACAGTTGGTGGGCTGCATCACTCTCGACCCGAACGACAGTCTGGTGCTATTTTCCGAGTTGGGTTGGGCAAAACGAATGCCGGCAGGTTCTGTCAGACTTACTAACCGGGGCGAAATTGGCACTCAAGCTTTTCGCTTCTCAGAGCCTAAAGATGCTTTAGTTGGCTTGCTGCAGGCTGTTCCGGGTACGGATGTCAAACTTTTTACTAATTCTGGCCGCCTGCTGCGATCGACTATTGATGCTATAGCTTTTTGGGGGAAAGATGCTGCGGGCGATCGAGTTTTTGACCTGAATCCAGGTGAAAAAATTATCAAAGTTATCAGCAGTCAGTAGTCATTAGTCATGGGTCATTGGTAATGGGGAATTATTCTTCTTGCAGGACTTCTTAAGCCTTGTTCCCAGGCTATGCCTGGGAATACATACTCGGAGGCTCTGCCTCCAATTCCCCAATCTAAAATCTAAAATCTAAAATCTAAAATTGTTTAATGGCGCAAGTTGTATTAGAAAATATCTACAAAAGCTTTCCTCTCCGCCAAGGAGAACAGGAAAAAGAAGCAAACACCGTCGCAGAAAGTGTCTCGCATCTAGCCGAGCGCCCTGCGTCTAACAGCGTTTTGCGGCGCATTAACCTGACGGTCGAAGACGGGGAGTTCATGGTGCTGGTGGGCCCTTCTGGCTGCGGAAAAAGCACTTTGCTGCGATCGATCGCCGGTTTGGAAGTTTTGACGGCCGGCAATATTTGGGTTGGCGATCGACTCCTTAACGATTTGCCTCCTAAAGACCGAGATATCGCTATGGTATTTCAAAATTATGCTCTCTATCCTCACTTAACAGTTTACGATAATCTCGCCTTTGGATTGCGCCGCTCGGAAAGGGAGAAGGAAGAAGGAAGTTCGGCAACGGATTCTGTAACGGATGTAACGGATGTAACTGATAGAAGGAACAAGGAACAAGGAACAAGGGAAAAGGGAGCAGCTAGAAGGAAGCAGCTAGAAGGGAGCAGAGAGAAGGGAGAAGAGACAGAAAAAGAAAAAGGAAGCAGGGAGAAGGCAGAAAAAATCAGGAATCAGGTAAAAGAGCTTATTAATTATTTAGCTTCTAATACTTTAAACAACGAGCGAATATATGCTTTATGGGAGGATTTTTTGGTAGGAGCTACTCGCAAGTTGCCTCCAGGTTTGCGCTATTTGTCGGAACGGGAAAAGGCTGTAGGGAAACGAGTGCGGGAGGTAGCTGAATTATTGCAAATAGAATCTCTTTTAAATCGCTTGCCGAAACAACTTTCGGGAGGGCAAAAGCAGCGGGTAGCTTTGGGTAGGGCGATGGCTAGGAATCCTGAAGTTTTTTTGATGGACGAACCGCTATCGAATCTGGATGCAAAATTGAGGGCCCAAACGAGATCGCAAATTGTGCAGTTGCAGCGACAGTTGGGAACTACAACTATTTATGTAACTCACGACCAAACTGAGGCGATGACTATGGGCGATCGCATTGCTATTATGAAGGTCGGCCAGATTCAGCAAGTAGCTCAACCTCTAGAGCTTTACAACAAGCCGGCTAATCTGTTTGTGGCTGAGTTTATCGGTTCTCCGCCGATGAATTTTTTGTCTGTGGAATTTAGTGCTCCGCTGTTGATTTCTCACCCGCAATTTCGCTTTACTTTACCCGATATTTGGGCAAAAAGTCTACAACAATATGACGGGCGAAGGCTGATTTTGGGCATTCGGCCGGAACATCTGAGCATTAACCCTCCGGCTACCAAAAATCTTTCGGTACAAGTGGAAATTGTAGAGGCTTTGGGACACGAAACTTATTTGGGGGTTTGTTTGACGGATGCTCCGGCGGTGAGGATGCAAGTGCGGGTTCCTCCTGAGCGATCGATCCGAGTTGGCGAAGAGCTTTGGTTGGCTATCGCCCATGACAAGATTCACTTGTTCGACCCTGATACCGAGTTGGCTATTTTTCCTAGTTAGGCAAAATCCTCAAGGTCGATCGACCGTTGTGACCGATATCACCAATCACAAGCTTGCATTTTTATCAAGGAATGTTATATTTATTTACATAAGCCTTACAAAAGTTAACGAAGGGAGTTCGCACTATGCAAGAACAAAAACGCAATGCTTGGAACTGGGGCTTCACCGAAGGCGCCGAAAATTGGAACGGTCGTTTGGCGATGATTGGTTTCTCTGTCGCTGTCATCATCGAATTGGTTTCCGGTCAAGGTCTGCTTCACTTTTGGGGCGTGATGTAATTTTCTAGTTAAGACTTTTTTGACAATGCAAAGCTTGGGAGTTCCGTTACGGACTCCCAAAATTTTGACAGCGCGATTTGGGCCACAAATAGGCAATTGCTCCCGGCAGTTAGCAGCACAAAATTTAACAGCTATAGCTCAAACCGGGTCGGGGGGTTCCCCCCCCCAAAAGAGTGATAATCACTCTTTCGGGTGATGCTAGCAAATTACTCTAGCGGATATATTCTTTCAAGATGCTGTTCCGGTTGGGATGGCGCAACTTCCGCAAAGCTTTAGCCTCGATTTGGCGAATCCGCTCGCGGGTGACGTTAAAGATTTGACCAATTTCCTCCAAGGTCTTCATCCGTCCGTCATCTAAGCCGTAACGCAGCCGCAGTACATCCCGTTCGCGGGGGCTGAGAGTATCCAAAACGCTTTCCAAGTCTTCCCTGAGCAGGTTTTTGGAGACTTGATCTTCTGGTGTTTCCCCGTCAGATTCAATAAAGTCTCCCAGACGTGAGTCTTCCTCTTTGCCGATCGGAGTTTCTAGAGAGATTGGCAATTGTGCGGACTTAGCAATGAACCGCAACTTCTCGATCGTCATTTCCATGCGGGTAGCAATTTCTTCTTCCGTAGGCTTGCGACCCATTTCCTGAGACAGGAGTTTAGTAGTTTTCTTGATCCGCGAAATGGTTTCGTAAAGGTGAACAGGTAGGCGGATAGTGCGCGATTGGTCGGCAATTGCTCGGGTGATAGCCTGACGTATCCACCAAGTTGCGTAGGTAGAAAACTTGTAGCCTTTTTCGTGATCGAATTTTTCAGCGGCCCGGATCAGACCCAAAGAGCCTTCCTGAATCAAATCTTGGAAAGACAAACCGCGATTCATGTATTTTTTGGCGATCGACACCACCAAACGCAGGTTTGATTGCACCATTTTTTCCTTGGCCCGACGGCCGACGTGAAGTCGGTGACGGAATGCAGGAAGTGCCATATCTACAGCATTCGCCCATTCGCTGTCTTTGGGTTCGCGGTTATACTCTTCGAGCAGTTGTTCTCGAACTCGCTCTAATTCCAGCAAATCTGCAATCTTGCGCGCTAGTTCAATCTCTTCGTCAGCTCGCAGCAGTCGAATCCGACCGATTTCTTGCAGGTAAAGACGAATAGAGTCTTCAGTATAATGCTTTTTCTTTGCCTGTGCCCGACGGCGGGCTTTGGCGCCTTTGCCAGCTTTAGTGTCGTCCTCAGATTGAGAGTCTAAGAATTCTTCTCGATCGTCTTCTTCGTCGATAAAGAGTTCCAACTCGCTCTCAGGTAGAACGCTTTCGGCGCCCCGAAGCAACTCGAGTGTTTCCATTTCCGGTGTAATTGTGGTTGCGAGTACGGTGTTAGCCTGGATCATGCCGTCTTCCTCATGCTCCTGAATTAAAGAATAAATAACAGTGGAATAGTGTCTGTTTGTAGTTTAGACAAGTTAGCCAGTATTGACATTCCCGCAGGAAAAAATAGTGGGATTTTCGGTTTGCTAGCTGAATCTGTTACCGAAACTGCACCTGTTTTATGAGTCACGGTTCGAGTTCTGGTTTGAAGCAGGCAGCGCATTCAATCGATCGCAAATTTTAACATCGCGACCTTGAATTGAGCTAGCGGCTTTTTCTTTCGGAACGAGTTACCACATCACCTGCGATACCTTGCCCACAGAAGCAAACCATGAAGTGCGATCGATCGCACTTCCAAAAATACTGGCTTTTTTACTCGGTACTTCGAGCTTTTACCCGTACAAGTTTTCCCGCACGGAACCCTCTAACTTTTGTATTTGAGGTATCGAACTTTTGATTCGCCTTGCTTTCACTCTGGTTGTCAGACATGACAGTTGCACGGCAAATTTTCGCCACCTTGGATGTCGGTCTGCTGCCTCAAATGCAACAGCAGAGGGTTGAAGCACCAAAAGGGGAGAATCGGATCTTGCCAAGACCTTCCCGATTGTAGCCTTTCTCACAAAAAATGGAAGTTGTTTTCCATTGTTTGTCAAGAACTAGGAAAACTCTGTCAGCTTAGCTTGACAATACTAACTCATGTCCAGCTCTGCTAAATCCTGAGAACGGCCCGCAAAAACTTTGGCACGATCGAACGGCGCTGTTTTCTGCGTATATCTGGGTGAACGGCTGCGGCGTAGTTGGCCAGACAGTTAGCAGACAATTTTTGAGTTGCCCAAATTGGAACCAATACCATCCGTGTAGATACACCCATCATTACCCTGTTTCCCTGAATTGAATCATACGCAATCTGCGATTGAATAAAGCTCGTAGCTTTAGTTTTAAGCCGGCCACTCTGGATTAGAGACCGACTCTGACCCCCTATGAAGCGTTGCGGGTTGAGTAGTGCAACAGGGGCTTTCATTGTTAAGTTAGCTCAAATCTCAGAAATTGGCTTTAATTTTGACGTTAAATCACATTAAGTTCTTAACGTCACATTCTTATTTAAGCAGTTCGACACGAGTTTGTCGCGTCCGTGGCAAAAACCACCCGGATAAATTCTACTGAGAGTTAACCCGCCGCGCAACTCTCGGCTGTGGACTTCTCTAAAATTTTTGGCTTTCGGTTCGCACTTACGCGATCGCACTGTCTCACAAACAATACAATTCGACATCTCCCGGAAGTATAACTTCACGATTCCTTTAAATACATTGTGACAGTGTGAAGATTCAATAAACTCCTTCCATCAATTTTAGGTAGGATTCCCGAATTGTCTTGATAATTTCAAGCAGACGGAAAAAAATCCCCAGCGGACGTTGATGCAACTACCTGCAGATGATAACTCCGCCAGGGAAGGAAAATTTACCCAGTTAGCGATGTGCTTGCTATTGTTGGAGAAGGCATAAGCTGCAGGATGCGCTTAAAGAAATGGAACGGTAGGACGTTGGTGCGATGCTCAAAATTTTGTTATTATTTACAGCGTGTCATCAGAAAGCACAGAGCCTTGCTTTATCCTCTAGTGTGGTTTAAATTATGTGGCTTGACCTTTAGGGGAGGAAGCTATCAATAAAAATTTCAGCTCCGTGCCTGTATTGACAACAGAACGAAGGTTTACGAAAAAGAATTCACCTGATTGAGATAAAGATTTAGTAATTAATCGGGCCGAGATTACCATCTCTTTATAGCGCCTGTTTGTAGTCAGGACTTCAGTTTTTTTATATTTGTGAATAAGCACTAAAGTCCTGACTGCCAACTTAATTTAACCGCAAGACAGATTACTGCTGATTCCGCAGGCGAGGGTTAACAAACTCGTTTAATCCTTCCCCCACCAAAGATAGTCCCACTACCATTAAAGTCATCGCCAAACCGGGAAACAAAGCTGTCCACCAAATACCAGTAGGTAGCGCATCTAAAGCTAAACGCAAGTCGTGTCCCCATTCGGGAGTTGCTTCGGGAAGTCCTAATCCGAGAAATCCCAAACCTCCTAATGTTAAAATTGCATCGGCCGCGTTGAGCGCAAACAGCACCGGTACGCTCTGAATCACATTCAGAAACAGGTAGCGCGAAAGCACTGTCCAAGTGTCAGCACCCATTGCTCGCGCGGCTTCGACAAATAATTCGGTTTTGACGCTGACGGTGTGATTCCTCACGACGCGGTAGTATTGAGGGATGTAGGAAATGCTCAGGGCGATCGCAGCATTCAAAACTCCTTTTCCCACTACAAATGCTAGCGTCAGAGAAAGTAGCAGCCCCGGCAAAGTATAAATTGTATCCATTAAAAATAACAACACTCGATCGAGCTTGCCACCCAAATAACCGCTAACCAAACCCAGCGGCACACCGATAAACAAACTCAAAGCAGTGGCTAAAATTACCACTTGCCAAGCCGCGCGAGAAGCAAACAGCGTGCGGGAAAACACATCGTAGCCGCTGCGGCTAGTACCAAACCAATAATTCGCCGACGGCGGTTCGTGGATGGGGTTACTCAAAGCCTCGGTAGGATTTTGCAGCCATCCCCAAGCTTGCATAGCTGGAGACAAGGTTGCTACCAATATAAACACGGCAGTTATTGTCAAACCTGCCCACATCATTTTCATTGACAGGCTTGACGGTGAGGCACTGTTGAGAAATCGCGGCAGTCGGAGGCGGCTTTGAGCCATAATGACGATCGACCTATATAAGACTTTTCGATTTTAGTAGCACTCAGGCGAAAAAACCCGGAACAGTCAATCGATTTTAGATTTTAGATTTTAGATTTTCGATTGACCCCACGGATAAATGCTCTTTCTTGAGGATTTTCGATTTTCGATTTGGGATTGATTCCACGGATAAATCACGTGGCGGGTACCACCTTTGAAATTCCTGGTCAAAAATCCTCTTTCTCATTCGCCAAACACTCGCGACAAACCGGGTTTTTTCGCGCGATGGGGCTAAAAAAACCCGGTTTCTCCCCTGCACGAGACTGGCGCGCAGGGGAGAAACCGGGTTTTTGGCAGGTGGGACACAAGTTGAGTTTAGGAAAAATCTCTCTTGGCACACCTCCAATCTAAAATCGATCGAATTCCTACAAATTACTGGCAATTAACTCGCGGTACTGGCTTTTCGGCTTAACTCCTTTGAGCTCAGCCACCAAATCTTTGTCTTTGAAATACTGAATCGTCGGCGTACCCATCACGCCAGCATTTTCAGCAATTTCAGGATCTTCTTCGATGTCAATTTCCACGTAGTGGATTTTGCCATCGAACTCATCTACTACTTTGCTCAAAATCGGCTTGAGGCTGTGGCAAGGCCCACAACTCGGAGAGGCATATTTGACCACAATCAGTCGATCGCTATCGTGGAACAACTTCCGCAAAGCATAACCTCCTTCGTGGCGCGTCTCTTGGATATCAAAGTTCTCGCTGGTTTTGCGTACTTTTGGAGTTTCTGGCGCTGCTAGGGGTTGCTCGGATTCCTCAGTTTGATGGAATTCCTGCGTTAAACCGTTAACTGACAGCCAACGTTCTGCCAGCATCGCACCCATACAGCCGCTGCCGGCTGCGGTGATTGCTTGGCGAAACTCGTGGTCTTGCACGTCGCCGACGGCGTAAACTCCCTCGACGCTGGTTTCTACCGAACCGTGTTTGGTGGCGATATAGCCTACTTCGTCGAGTTCTAGCTGACCTTGGAACAGTTGAGTGTTGGGAGTGTGACCGATCGCGTAAAACAATCCTTTCACCAGCAAATCGCTCTCGGCGCCGGTCTCGATATTTCTAATTCTCACCCCGTCCATTTTGCCCCCTGGCTCTCCCAAGATATCCACTGCTTCGGTGTTCCAGTGCACGGTAATTTTGGGATTGCTCAGCACTCGGTCTTGCATGGCTTTGCTGGCGCGCATTCGATCGCGCCGCACCAGCATATGTACATGAGAGCCGTATTTTGTCAAATAAATAGATTCTTCCGCTGCGGTGTCGCCCGCGCCGATGACAGCTAAGTCTACTCCTTTAAAAATTGGGGTAGCGCCGTCGCAAATCGCACAGGCCGAAATGCCGTGACTCCAAAATACGTGTTCGCTAGGTAGCCCCAGCCGTTTCGCCGTCGCGCCTGTAGCGATTACTATCGTGTGGGTTTTGATTTCTCTGTCTTCCGATCGCACTGTAAACGGACGCTTGGTCAAATCCACCGAAATTACATCTTCTGTGTATAATTCGGCACCCCAGCGCACTGCTTGAGCTTTCATCCGATCCATCAGTTGCGGCCCGGTGATGCCTTCGGGAAAGCCGGGAAAGTTTTCGACTTCTGTGGTGGTCATCAGTTGACCGCCGGGGATGCCTCCCATTTGGTAGCCTTCAAAGACTACGGGTTTCAGGTTTGCCCTCCCCGCGTAGATGGCTGCTGTGTAGCCTGCTGGGCCTGAGCCGATAATTACTAGGTTTTCTACGGTTTCGTCGGTCATAGCTATTTAATTAAACTCATAACGACTTCGTTTTACTAATTCTAGCAGAGTTCGATCGAGTTTGGTGGGATGCCATTGTGCGATCGAGGATCTGTATCTATATCTTGAGGGTCGATCGGTCTTCGGGGCAACTCCAGCTACTTTGATAAGCAAAAACAATCTAAAAGTCGATTTAGTTTTAAATGTTCGATCTATTTTAAGGGCTGAAATCTTAAGAAAATCTAAAGACGACCAAAATTATTGACTTCATTCTCAATTATTTTACCTATTTACTTGTTTTGAGGCTTGTGGTACGATTTTCATAATCCAGGGGCATTATGACTAATTTTACTTTTTGACGCTGCAAGCTTTTAAAATCGTAAAATTAACGAATTCGCAAATGTAATAAGTACAATTATTTATGCAAAATCCGCATTTGATGGTTTAAGAATTGTAACGCAGATTTTGCCATTTTTGACAAAATACAGTATTTGTGGTATGCAAGGTGCGATCGGGGGAAATTAGAAGGAAATTTTTAACCGCTTCGGAAGCACAGGCGGGACGCCCGTGCCACGATAAACATAGAATTTTATAATTGTGTCTGAATGGATAAAATCAAGATATTGTTTGTGTGCAGTCAGAATAAGTGGAGAAGTTTGACTGCCGAGAAGATATACCAGAAGGTTAGTGGCTACAGCGTGCGATCGGCGGGAACGGAAAAAGGTGCAAGAATTAGAGTAACTGAGGGTTTGCTGGGCTGGGCGGATTGGATATTTGTGATGGAGAAGAAGCATGGCGATCGACTTCGCAGCAAATTTCCGCAAAGTCTCGAAGGCAAGAAAGTTATTTGCCTGCAAATCCCGGACAATTACGAATATATGGAACCGGAGTTAGTCGAGCTTTTGCAGGCGAAACTGAATCCCTATATGGAAATGCCAGAGAACGAGATAAATTTTATGCAGCGAGTTTTGGAACCGGAAGTGATGGATTCCTTGGAAGAGGCGATCGAATACGATTCGATGGACTTTACTGAGGTTAATGCTGCTTTTGCTCAGAGTGCTGCGGCGTTGGGGCCGGTTTTTGGAAACGTTTTGGATGCGGGGACGGGTACGGCGAGAATTCCGATCGCCCTTTCTCAACTCCGGCCTGAGTGGAAATTGACTTGCATCGATTTGTCGCCAAATATGCTGAAAGTTGGGGCCCAAAATGTGGAAAAGGCGGGGGTGCGATCGCAAATTAGTCTCGAATTAATCGATGCTAAGGCCATGCCGTATCCAGACAGTTATTTTGACATGGTGATTTCCAACAGCATTATCCACCATTTGCCCGATCCGCTGCCGTTTTTGCAGGAAGTCAAGCGGGTGTTGAAGCCGCAGGGAGCAATTTTTTTGCGGGATTTGCTGCGGCCGGAAAAAGCGGAAATTAGGGATAATTTAGTCAATCTGTATGCGGGAGATTGCAACGCGCATCAGAAACAGTTATTCAGCGATTCGTTGCAAGCAGCATTTACGCTGGATGAAGTTGAGGAGATGATCCAAAATGCCGGGTTGGATGGGTTGAGGATTTATGAATCTTCAGACAGACACTGGACGGCAGAACGTGCTTGGTGCGAGTCTTTGTAGGCACGGGGCGATCGGTTGCAAATATCTACTTTTGGGCAGGAAGAATTAGTATGATTGAACCGCGAAGACGCGAAGGACACGAAGGAAGAATAGGGAAGAAAAAGCCAGAATCAGCGTTAGGGTAATGGAATTATGCGGCGCATGAGGTTTCCGCTAATGTCTTCATCCAACCACTCAAGTGCATCGGGTTCCCAGTAGGCAGTTGCTAGTGGCAACCAACCAAAAAAAGAGCCAAGTCCACCGCAAATGGAGCATCCGCCGTCTCCGCCTCGGACTGTATGTTTGTCGCTAATTACCTCGCCATCGTAAGGATTTTGAGCGATGTGGAGTCCGAAAAGGTTGGGCTGCAAGTGGAGTTTCCAGTCGGCTGCCTTGTCAGTTGGGTAGCAATCGCTAGGATTTAAGTCTCCCCAGCGAAATAGAGTGGTACTTCCGGCACCGCAAGCATACTCCCATTCGTCGAAAGTTAGCAAGCGCAGTCCTTCAGTCGCCAATTCAGTCGCGAGTTCTTCATGCGTTTTGCTCGTAATTTGCCAAGCCTCAATCGAGCCATCCTCAGCACGATCGAATCCGTATCTATCGTTACATATCATCCTCTGCCTGTCTGGAAACTCTTTTAATAAATTCTGGATTTTAAGTGACTCCGAACTAATTGCCTCAAGACCGATTTTTGTTGGTTTAATTTCTACAAGCATCGGCGAAAATGTCACCTTTCGAGGAGGTGTAGTGACGCTTTGGACGTAAGAGTATATATCTCGATCGATCTCATACACCTGGGCAGTATCTTGAAATGATTCGATTTGCTCGTCTGTCGGGCGAAAGTTGTAGGCTTCGTATCCGATTTGGACTTCACCTCCTGGCATCAGAGAAAATAAAGCTCCTCCATACTCGAAAATGGCAATAGAGAGTTCGGGGCCGCCATCAGGGTAAAATCGCAAACCTTTAAAAATTACTGACTGTGGCAGATGTGCTGCTAATTCCTGTGAGTAGCGATTTTTTTGTTCTTCGCTCAATTTTTGCCATTCCTGCAATTCCATAAGCCAAAAGTTCCTCAACTCAAGTAGAGTTAACGTAGGGTGCGTCGCCCTTGAAAATTCTCGCCCTTGTGTATTTATCCCATAGCGACGCACCATACCGCGATATATCTCCTATCCGTAAAATTCTTAGACTCGTGACTGCCAAGTTTTCGGCTCTCGCTTGCTGTGAAATATCCCGATAACTACAATTTGCTCCGGTTCAACACGGTAGAAAATTAAGTAGGGAAACTGTCGCACAACTATGCGCCTCATTTCTTGGAAAATAGTTGGGTAGGCTTCTGGGGTCACGCTAATTCGATCGAGTGCTTCTTCTATACGATTGAGAAACTCTACTCCAAGTCCTGCACTTTGTTGCTCGTACCAATCAACAGCCTCATCAAACTCTTCTTGTGCAGCCGGACGAAGGACAATAGAAAGGCTCACTGTTGCAACCTCGCCATTGTTCTAGCTTTCACTTGTTGCCAAGAAATAACCGCACTGGGGTTTGTTTCGTGGTCTAGGAGGCGGCGAGATAGCTCTATCCTTTGAGATTCTGTTAATTCAAGATGTTCGGGATCTTCACTTATACTGTCCCATATCGCTTGTACTAAGCGAATTCTATCATTAACGCTCAAACTAATAATTTCTGCAAGAGTACCAGCGAGATCCATAGCTTAAAAATGCGTCACAGCTCAATACTTTTCCACATTTTATCACAAAGATTGCTGGAAAGGAGCGATCGCACCTTTCCAGCTATGGGTCGTATCCTTGGGCGATCGGTTTGTTGTTTAATTAAGATGCTTAAGCATCTTAATTAAACAATGTGCGATCGAGGTTATGCCGAAAAAGCCCGTTCCGCGACCTGAAAATGAAGAGTCGCATTTGAAGAAGCTCAGGGAAGAACTGGAGATGAGTCAGGAAGATTTGGCGCGAGAGCTTGGCGTTTCGTCGCAAACCATCAGCCGTTGGGAGTTGGGGAAGAATGTGCCGACGTTCACCGTCAAGCAGATGAAAGCTTTGGAGAAATTGCTGGCTAGCATCGGGAGGTCGATCGGAGATTTGCCAGACAATCTGTGATGGAAACCATTAAACCAGCCCACGGATAAATCCCTGGATCGCTTTTTCCAATCTAAAATCTAAAATCTAAAATCTAAAATCACTCGATCGCGCCCTAGGTCTTTAGCATGATAAAGCGCGCGGTCTGCCGCTGCAATCAAGTTTTCGTGGGAAGTTTCGGACACAGGAAACGTGCTCGCTACCCCCAAACTCAGCGTCACGAAAGAACACACCGCTGAATTAAGGTGTTCGATTTCTAGTTCTTTGACGCAAACTCGAATTCGCTCTGCAATCCAAACAGCTATTTCAGACGAAGTGCGGGGTAAAATTACCGCAAATTCTTCACCTCCGTAACGAGCCACCAGAGTCTCCCCCGAAACTGCGCCTGCTGAGTAATGTACAGCCTCAACAATAGTTTTGGCTACCTGTTGCAAACAAGCATCTCCCGCCTGATGCCCGTAAGTATCGTTGTATTTCTTAAAAAAGTCAACATCGCATAAAATCAAAGATATTTCTGCCGCAGCTTCTCCCAATTCTTGCCATTCTTTTTGTAAGTATTCGTTAAAACAGTGGCGGTTGGCAATCTGAGTTAAGCCATCTAAGTTAGCAAGGCGATACAATTCTGAATTAGCTGCTTTTAATTGAGAATTAGCTGCTTCTAGCTCGGATTGCGTGACTGATAAATTGTAATAAAGTTCGCTCATAGACCAAGTAGCTTCTTGGTGAATTTGGGATAAAGCTACCCAGAGTTGATGCACGTCTAAAAGTCGGTAAACTTGAGGTTCTAACTGCACAACAATCGGCTCGTAAAGCAGTTCCGGCGGTCGCTGCACGGATCGCTGAGCTGCCATGACAATTAAGGCTACTCCTGGTAAAATCAAACTATCGGTTTGAGCTATTTGATACAAGGCTATAATCGGTCTGCAAGCAAATATATCTACTCCGTAAGGGCGGCTCATGCGTTCCATAAATCGCCGACGCGATATCATCCCTAAAAATTCTCCATTTACGGTTAAGATAACTCCCGGAAGCAGCGGGTGAGATTGAAAAAACCGGGCTACTTCTTTGGCTAGATATGAGGAGTCAACCTGAAAATTGAATAGAGCCAGATCCTTAAGAGTAGACTCTAAAGATAAATTTTTGGGTGAGTTTTCTGGCGAGTTGGACGGCTCAATAAATTCAACAGACACAGCACAGATCCGAATAAATAAATAATAAAGAAGCTACAAAGCTAGTGTCAGATATTAACTTATACTAACATTTATTTATGAACAGTCACTGTATTCTTGACTACACTGTTTATTTCAAGGGATAAGCTGCTGCGTTAGCTTCTGCCTTGCCTGCATTGCATTACATTGATTCATCCTCACTCAATTAGAAAGCTATTGAGTTATTATTCATTTTTTTAATGTTGGCTTTTTGCGTCGTAATAAAAATATTTCAGCGCCATTCCTTAACTCATTCAATGCGATCGCACACTCAAGAAACCTGGTTTTTATTTAAACCTGGGTCAAAGCTGTAACAATGTTTAAATAAAAAGACGTGGTTTCTGTCGCTGTTCTCAACTCAAAACTGAAAACTGAAAACTGAAAACTCAAAACTCCCTCACCACCCCCAAGTTCCTGGCCCTCCCTTAAACGGGCCGACAATATCTTTGGTAATCCAGCCGCCGTAAAAATCCCCTGGTTGAGATTGCACTAATTCCCCATCCACATAACAGGCATCCATCTTGCTCGGATAAAAAGCCACATAATCTTTAATAGCTGCAAAAACCTGATTAGGATTGGGATAAAACCAAGCAGCATTTACTACTTCTTTCGACTCTACCGTCACAGTGTAATAACCGGCTTGTCCCTTCCACTCGCACCAAGAACCTCGTAAAGTTTTGTGCAAATATTCCATTTTGATGTCATCGGGGCAGATATAGTAGGCAGGAGGGTGGCTTGTCTCCAATACCCGCTGAGGACGGCGCGTGTCGGCGATCGTCACTCCATTAAAAATTATCTGTACGTGTTTGGTCGATTCCTCAAGCCGAGGGGGACGCGGGTAATCCCAAACAGACTCTTGACCAGGGCCGGGCTCTATTCGATCGAAGTTCATTCGCACCATCTCCCCTGTAAAAAAACAATTAGCGACTTAGCATTACAATTTTAATGTACCCTTAATCGAGTCGCTGCTTCAGAGCAAACCAGCTTTTCTCAACTCTTCGTCATATGAGTATTCGCGGTATAGATGTTTCCGACTACCAGCCCAATGTCAATTGGCCAGCAGTTGCCCGGGATGGTATCACCTTCAGTTTTGTCAAATCGACCGAAGGTGCAACGTTCGTTGCCCAAACTTTCGCTCGCAATTGGGCGGCGATGAAAGCGGCGGGGATTCAACGCGGTGCTTACCACTTTTTTCAACCTGCAAGCAGCATTCAAGGACAAATAGATTTGTTCTTGAAAACTGTAAAACTCGAACCGGGGGATTTGCCACCAGTCTTGGATATCGAAACTACAGGCGGTTTGACTGCGACTCAATTGTGCGATCGAGCCGCAATTTGGCTAGAAGCAGTCGAAAAAGCCACCTTGATGCGGCCGATTATCTACACGTACCCCGGTTTCTGGGACAACTTGGGGACAAAACGGTTTGCCGATTACCCACTGTGGATTGCTCACTATACCACTGCTGAAGAACCTTGGGTTCCCGGCGGCTGGAAAACTTGGACTTTTTGGCAATACAGCGACAGCGGCAGCGTGTCGGGCGTATCGGGCAATGTAGACACCAATATTTATGAAAGCGTCCGAGAAGGCACCGTAAGTTATAAAGTTGCAGACATCCAAAGGGAATTAAGAATTAAAGGTTTCTATCAAGGCGCGATGGACGGTAAATTTGGAGCTACCACCACAGCGGCGCTCATCTCATTTCAGAAATCTCAAGGTCTCAATCCAGACGGTATTGCCAGCCTCAAAACCTGGGCCGCTTTGATGCGAAAATCTCCCAAAGTAATTGTCCCTCCTCCAGCCCCAACACCCACTCCGCCGCCGACACCCACTCCGACTCCCACTCCCATCTCAGACGTGCGGCTGACTCAGGTATTCTCGTCTTATCAAGCTAAGGCTAGCCAAGATACTGCCTTAATTTGGCTGCAAAGTCAAGTTTCTACCTCTGTTTTAGGGGAATTTGCTCAAAAATGGCGGGCGACTACCTTACCTCAAGATAGTAATTTGCGATTGATAGATGTGGGAAAATTTTATCGCGGTTTAGCACAACAAGACCAAGCTTTAGATTGGCTGCAAAAACAACTTTCTCCGGCTATTATTAACGAGTTTGCACAAAAATGGCGAGCTCAATCAACTGTCACTAATTCTCCGATTCGGCTGATAGATGCGTGCAAATTTTATCGGGCCGCACCCCAGCAAAACCAGGCTTTAGATTGGCTGGAAGGGCGAATTTCGCCGGCCATTCTATCGGAGTTTTTTCGCAGGTGGCAGAATGCGAGTCGATTATAGATTTTAGATTGAGTCTAAAGATGAATCTTGTGATGTAAAATTTTAGATGGGAACTCTACTCTAAAGATGAGTGTGGGAACGATAGATTAGATTATAGATTTTAGATTTACTCTACAGATGAATCTTGGGATTTTAGAGTTTTTTAGATGGAAACTCTACTCTAAAGATGAGTCTGGGGGCGATCGATTTGAGATGTGAGCTTTTTAATTGGAGATTGACCGAAAGCATCCAGGATACAAGCCCCCGGATTTATTCCGAAAGCAGACTCAGGACCGGTGAAATAAAAAACCTGTAAGCTGTCGCGCATTTAAATTGTAGATTGAGGGCGGGCGGGACGCTAGGGCCCCTACTCCCCACAAGACTTTAAAAATTTTTGACATACCATTTAAATGCCGCAACAGCTTATCCGATGAAACTTGCCCCCCGAATTTATCCGTGGGGTCAATACTTCAATTCTAAAATCTAAAATCTAAAATCTAAAATCGATTGACTCCCCATCAAAATTCGTCAAATCCTCTCCCTCTGTGCCCGCATCCCCTCGGACTCTCGAACATAACAGACAATCTCTGGCTTAAGCTGTCGCGCATTTAAATTGTATATTCAGGGCGGGCGGGACGCCCACCCCTACTCCCCACAAGACTTTAATTTTTTTTGACATACCCTTTAAATGCCGCAACAGCTTAGCTACAGCTTACTCGCATCTTTGACGCCAAGAGAATTATCTGATAAAGTTATAGCGACTATCAAGGTTTTTTAATCTTATTGGGAAAAATCCAGGGCCGTGCCGAGTTTGTAAGCTGCGCCGAAAATAGCGCCTGCACTCAAATTACCCGCGATCGAACATTTAAAACTGAGCGGGCAGCCTGTAACAATTATATCTATGGAAATCCCCTTTAACATCACCCAGTTGATGGTCATGACCGTCATCTGTGGCATCAGCGCTCAAGTTATCGCCGCTTATCTGAAAGTTCCGGCGATCGTCTTTTTGCTGTTGTTTGGCATTTTAGCCGGCCCAGACTGCTTGGGAGTGCTGCACCCGAATCTGCTGGGAAGCGGTTTGGAAGTTATGGTATCCCTTTGCGTAGCTTTAATTCTGTTTGAAGGCGGCTTGAATTTGGAATTGCGAGATTTAGGCAAACTTTCCGGCAGCATCCGCAATTTAGTTACCGTAGGCACTTTAATTACGCTCATAGGCGGCGGAATGGCCGCACACTGGTTGGGAGAATTTCCCTGGCCGATCGCATTTTTGTATGCTTCTCTAGTAGTCGTCACAGGCCCGACAGTAATCGGCCCTTTGCTCAAACAAGTATCCGTTGACAAAAAAGTTGCCGCCTTGCTAGAAGCAGAAGGCGTTTTAATCGATCCTGTCGGGGCAATTCTGGCAGTATTGGTGCTGAATATTATTTTGAACGGCAATGCTGATTTGCTGGTTTTGTTCCGAGATTTAATCGTGCGACTCTTCGTTGGCGCACTCGTCGGAGTTGCGGGAGGTTGGCTGCTGGGATTCATTCTCAAGCGATCGCAATTTCTCTCAGAAGACCTCAAAAACTTAGTAGTATTAGCTGGTTTGTGGGGATTTTTCGGCTTAGCAGAAGAAATCCGCAGCGAATCGGGACTGATGGCAACAGTGGTATCCGGCATCGTCCTCAGAGCCGCTGCTGTGCCGGAAGAAAGGCTGCTGAGGAGGTTTAAAGGTCAACTCACAGTCCTTGCTATTTCCATGCTGTTCGTGCTGCTGGCGGCCGATTTATCCCTCGCTAGTGTGGTCGCCCTCGGTTGGGGAAGTTTGTTTACAGTTTTAGCTTTAATGTGGGTAGTGCGCCCGATCAACGTTTGGCTGTGTACTTGGAACAGCGGACTGAATTGGCGGCAGAAATTATTTGTTTGTTGGGTAGCGCCGAGGGGAATTGTCTCAGCGTCGATCGCATCTTTATTTGCAATTTTGCTCACCCAGCGGGGAATCAACGGCGGCGACTCGATTAAAGCCTTAGTTTTCCTAACAATTATTATGACAGTTTTCGTCCAGGGACTAACAGCCGGACGGATGGCTCAACTTTTGGGAATTACCTCAAAATCCGCAACCGGTGCAGCAATTGTCGGGTCAAATCCTTTGAGCAGATTAATTGCTCGCTTGTTTCAAGAACGCGGAGAATCGGTGGCAATTATCGACACCAACCCGGAAGCTTGTGCACAAGCAGAACGAGAGGGTTTGCGGGTGTTTTTGAGCAGTGCTCTGGATCACAGCGTGTTAGAAGAAGCCGGACTGGAATCGATGGGAACTTTTTTGGCAATGACTAACAACGGCGAGGTAAACTTAGTGTTAGCTCAGCGAGCTGCTGAAGAGTTTGCACCCCCAAGGGTTTTGGCAATATTCCCCAAAGATCCGCAAGCAAATACGCCTGCTAATCAGAGTAAAATCAATCAAGCTTTTGTCTCCGATTTGTCGCTGAAGGATTGGAACGAATATTTGAGCGACGGCGAAGTGAAATTGGGGGAAACTGAGTTAAAAACAGAGGGATTGCAGTTTCAGATTGCTCACTTACAAGCTTTAGTTAAAGCCGGGGAGTTAGCGCCGCTGCTGCTGGAAAGGCAGGGATACTTGCAAGTAGTGTCGGCAACTCAGATTTGGCAAGCGGGCGATCGAATTATTTATTTGCTGTACGATCCGACACCGAAATTGTTGAAAAGATTGTCTGGTGCGTCGCAGTCTCGCTTGACTTTGGAAAAGCATCAGGTAGTTGAGGAAGTGCCGATTCCTTCTCCGGTTTTAGAGGAGGTTTTGGAGTCAGCAAAAATAGTTCCAGAGGATGAAATTTTGCAGCCGCCTGTTTCGCGATAAGGGTTTGTATCCCCGATCGTACTCTGTAATCTGCTTGTCGCGATCGTCCTTACTCTGCCTCCCCAATCAAAGTAAATGCCGCCCAATTTCGCGGCTGGGGATGAGTTTTCATCGTAGTTAACATTGCTTGCCGAAGTGCCTGTGCTTTGTCGGGATTATTTTGCAAGTTTTGGTAAAACGACTGCATCAATTCCGATGTCGGCGCATCAGGAACCGCCCATAAAGAAACAATCACACTCGGCACTCCGGCCGAAATCAAAGCGCGCGACAAGCCAATCACCCCATCCCCGGTAATTCTGCCTTCTCCAGTGTTGCAGGCACTCAAAACGACTAAGCTTGCTTGCAGTTTCATGTCGAAAATCTCTTCTGCGGTCAATAAGCCGTCATCGCTACCAGAAGGAGCCATAGCGATCGCACTTCCCAATCCGCGCACATCATCCAGCAATCCATGCGTTGCTAAGTGAATAATCGATGCTTGGGGCATTTTTTGGACGATCGCAGCTTTTGTCCCTTGTGCGCCCGTAATGGCTTGGGTTTTGAGCAGAGGGGCGATCGCTCTAGCTTCGGCTTCGGCCCCAGGTAGAGGAGACAATTGCTGTTTGGGTTCTCCGGGAGACAAAGATACCTGTGGCATCGTGGGATTACCGAGCACCAGAGCATTTCCGCGACCGTTGGCTGGCTGATTGCCTAACTTCTGTCGTTGTTGTCGAGTCAAATCCAATACTTGAATCGAGGGGGCGGTGAGAATGGTGTGTTTTTCGATTAAGTAAGTACCGTTGGCATCTTGCAGGGCGGGAAAAGGCACCTGGAACAGGGAACCTTGGGGAATGAAGATGACGTGGGCATTGGGATCTTTTGGGAGGAGGCTGGCAATGGGCTCGATTAGCAGTTGATGCAGCGTCGGTAAGTTGGGTTGGGGTTGGGCAGAACCAAAACTGCTGCGACTGCGGACAGCGAGAAATTCTTGATTGCCAATGATTAAGTTGGCTAGGGAGGCGTTGTGCTGCAGCCAGAGGGGTTTGAGGTCTACCTCACGGAACGTGATTTCGCCTGTGGGTTGAATCACCCAGATGTAGAGCGCAGATTCACGCGGTTCGCTTTTTCCCTGAATCTGGAAGTTGTTATAGACGATCGAATATTGCACCGAAGTATAGACGATCGAATATTGCACCAAAGTGGCGTTCTGTGATTTCGCGATTTGGCGAATTTGCTCCTGGTTGGGAGCGGCGATGACCGAATTGGCATCACCTGACGATAAGCCCTGTGTCAGGAGATCGACAAAGGCACGAGCACGTCCCCGTTCGGCAATTTCTAACGCGGCGATCGGGTTATTCTGAGCCACCCGAACTTGTTGTAAAGTCCTATAGGTGTGAGCTTGTCCTTCAAAGATGGAGACTTTATTCGCGTCGTTGGAGCCGAGCATTTGTCGCATCGATTCCCAAACTTGAATGGCATTGAGGAGCATTTTCTCAGCTTCTGTGGCGTTGCCAGCTTTCAAGAAGGCCGCTCCGAGGTTGTTGAGTGCCAGACCCTCCCCCTGGCGGTCTTGAATTTCGCGGGCGATCGCTAACTGTTGCTGTGAATACTCAAGGGCTTTGGTATAGTTGCCCAGATTGATGTAAGCGATTCCCAAATTGCCCAGTGCTGAACCTTCTCCTCCGCGGTGTTTGATTTCGCGGGCGATGGCTAAACTCTGCTCTGCATACTCGATGGCTTTGGCATAGTTGCCCAAATTGATGTAAGCTGCTCCCAAATTGCCCAGTGCTGTGCCTTCCTTTTCGCGGTGTTTGATTTCGCGGGCGATGGCTAAACTCTGCTGTGTATACTCAATGCCTTTGGCATAGTTGCCCAAATCGATGTAAGCACCTCCCAAAATGTTCAGTGCCAGACATTCCCCTTCGCGGTGTTTGATTTCGCGGGCGATGGCTAAACTCTGCTGCCCATAATCAATTGCTTTAGCATAGTTTCCCAGATATTTGTAAGCACCTCCCAAAATGCCCAGTGCTCTCCCTTCCCCTTCGAGGTTTTTGATTTCGCGGGCGATGGCTAAACTCTGCTGCCCATAATCAATGCTTTTGGCATAGTTCCCCAAATCGATGTAAGCACCTCCCAAATTACCCAGTGCTACAACCTCACTGTGGCGGTTTTTGATTTCGCGGGCGATGGCTAAACTCTGCTGTGTATACTCAATGCTTTTGGCATAGTTCCCCAGATAGTTATAAGCGAGTCCCAAATGGACCAGTACCAGACATTCCCCTTCGCGGTGTTTGATTTCGCGGGCGATCACTAAACTCTGCTGTCCATAATCAATGGCTTTGGCATAGTTGCCCATATAGAGGTTAGCGATTCCCAAATTGAGCACTGCTGCGCCTTCTCCTTCGCGGTTTTTGATTTCGCGGGCGATGGCTAAACTCTGCTGTCCATAATCAATGGCTTTGGCATAATTGCCCAAATTGATGTAAGCACCTCCCAAATTGCTTAGTACCCAACCCTCCCCTGCACGATTTTTGAGGGCGCGATAAATTTGCAGGGCCTGTTGCCAGGAATTCAACGCTGCTGGGAATTGGCTAGTCTGAAACTGTTGAAGCCCCTGCTGCAAAAGCCGATCGGCCTCTGCTTCACGAGCATCGGTAGTTTGAGCGATCGCTGGGAAGAGAGAGTCAGGAGTAGTTAATAGGGGGATAGTGGCAAGCACGAACAGGGAAATGGAAGCTAGAAAAACATTAGTGAGCCTAGAGTGGGTTGATTTGACTCGCTTAAATGGGGAATACAGCATAGGATTCTAGAGTTGGAATTTAGAGAATTAGCCCGATCGCTCTTTCTGCTGTCGTGGTGCGATCGCCTCAATCTGCCACAGGCGATCGACCTTCCTAGAAGTTTACTCTGCCTCCCCAATCTCGCCGCCGGGATGAGGACTCAAATCTGAATTAGACGACAATTTTAGCGATCGGGCGATCGGTTTGAATCAAACCATTATCCACTGGCATAGTCAAATCCAACCTCAAAACCTGGCGTGTTTGGAGCGTTCATATCCAGAGCCGTCTGCTAAATATGCTCTATTAATGTCCGCTGGACTTAAGTGAGGATTTGCAATGCTATCCTGTTAACCCATTTCTATTAGCTGTTGTCGTCAAAATGTGCTCAACTTGAGCCGGAGTTAAAGTCGGATTGGCACTCAAAACTAAAGCCGCTACACCCGCTACCTGTGGCGTTGCAAAAGACGTACCAGTTCTGAGTTCATAATCCTCATCAGGAGTAGTAGAAACTATCTCTACTCCCGGAGCAACTAAGTAATCTAAAGGTCTGGAACCCGCCCGGTTAGAGCTATCAGCCATGCGGCCTCTTACATCAATGCTGCCCACTGCAATTCCCAAGCTATCGGCATTACGAGCTGGATAAGCTGGTTGGATGTCACCCGTATTTCCGGCTGCTATCACCACAACAGAGCCTTTGTTATTTGCATACTGAATTGCGTTATTTACTACGTTGGAAGGGACAAACTCATTTCCCAAGCTGAGGTTAATTACATTGGCTCCATTATCAGCAGCATAGCGGATTCCAGCAGCAATATTATTCACCGAGCCCCTACCAAAGGCGGGCAACACTCTGACAGGCATAATCTTAGCATTGGGCGCAACTCCTGTGATGCCAAAATCATTTCGTTCCGCCGCGATCGCACCTGCTATGTGAGTCCCGTGACCGTTGAAACTCATATCCATTGGGTTGTTGTCGCTTCCCACAAAATCCCAACCCCGAATATCATCAATATATCCGTTGCCATCGTCATCAATGCCGTTTCCAGCAATTTCACCAGGGTTCCGCCAAATATTGTCATCCAAGTCAGGATGGGTGTAGTCAACACCACTATCCACAACAGCTACAACAATCCCATTTCCTGTAATGTTCTGATTCCAAACTTCCGGTGCATTTATGACATCTAGCGCCCAATTATTCCCGCCCAAATTGGGGAGAGCAGGGAAAGGATTTGAACTGTTCAAGGTGCTGGAAACTGCTGCATTTGCATTCACCAAACCGTAGCCGTAATTACTATTAAAAGGGCCGCTAGGTGTGGGAATATTTAGTTCAGGAATAGAGGTTGCAGAAAGATTCAGGTTGTAATTAGTAGAGCTGCCTAAGAAGCTATAAACTTGGACATAGTATGTTCCTGGAGCCAGATTGGATACATTAATGACATCGGGGACGGTGCCACTCTCAAGAGAGTAGTCAATAGTTTCCCCAAAATCAAAAACACCGTTGCGGTTTCTATCTTGAATTAACCGTACATCAGCATCCGCTCTCAAACCGTCTAGACGCAGGTTAAAATTGCTTTTAGTGTTGATATCGAATCGATAGAAATCGTCCCGATCGCCTAGACCCACAAAATCAGTTAAACTGATGCTACCATTCTGAACGCCAAAAATATTACGAGCTGTCGAAAGAGTGTTACCTGGATCGGCGAAATTCAACTGGGAAGCAGAAATCATTCCTGTTAGCGGATCTGCGTTTGCGATCGCCGATTCTGACTGCGGTTTGAGTTGATCATCGGCGACATCGCCAGTAACTCGATCGCTCGCAGGGAAACTGAAGCCTTCGCCTGCATTAGCTACAATAAAATCTGCTATCTGTGTCTGTTGGTCGAAGCTGGATGCTGTGGGATTAGTCAAGCTAGATTCAGCACTATAACCAGGAATATTCAATGGATCGATCGCTGGCTTGAGCAAGTCGCTGTTAGCCGGAAATGTTGATGGGGCGAGATCCTTTGGCTGTTGATTGAAATAAAGGCGATCGTTAGGATTGGTTGTGATGTCTAACATAATTTAAAAACCCCGATATTTTGATTCATTCTTTAGTTAAATCTTAGGCGGCCCAAATGGAAAAATCATTCGTTCTACCCACAGACTTGATTAAGTATTAGGTGCAAACTAGATTGCGGGAAAGTGCAAGTTATGTGAATATGTAGCGTAGATGGTTCACTGCCATCAGTTTTGAGATTGAAGCGCGATCGCGAATAAAGATTCATTCCACAGTCCTTAGCGGGAATTAATTCCCTGTCTCATAGTGCAAGTCCTCTCAAAGAGGACTGAAGAAGATAACTCATTAGTCCTATTTCAGATATAAATGAATTCAACTATCAAATAGAAAGATCGATCTTCCTGAAAGCGAGCTAACAGTTCCGGTATGCGATCGGGCATATCTTCATCTTCCGCAAGATACAGCATATTCCAGGTTTGTGAAGTACACCTCAGAAACCGGGTTTCTTTACAGTTCTAGCCTTTAAACTGATTCTGTTCAAGAAACCCGGTTTCTCTGTACTACACATATATGGAATATGCTGTAAGTATCGCTAAACTCGGTACTTACCAAATGTTCGGTAATTCGGTAACACATTCGCAGTTTGCTGTCCAGCATCGGATCTGGCGGTACGGGGGGTTGACTTTTTTGTACAGATTCCGACTGCACGCTTTGCTGTGCCACTCTAATCGCGGACTCCCACAAATTTTTGTTGCGGACTCTTTCGTCCGGGTCGATAATTCCTGCATCTTTCAATACCTCTGTCAGCAATTTCCACAAATGATAAGCAACGTATCGCGCTAAGTAGCATATTTCATAGTTCCGCGCGATCGCATAATTATTCTTGATTTCTTGGTATGTCAAACCATCTAACACTCCTTGAATAATTGCTCGCTGTAAGCCGTTCAATGGTTCGCCTCTCTTTTTCTGTACCAGGTTATCTAGAATGTTTGTAGCTGATTCTGCATTCATAAAGTTACGCAGTAAGTTGACAGTTGACAGTTGACTTAAATTTTAAGCAACCCAGATGGGAAAATCATTCGTTCTACCCACAGACTTGATTAAGTATGAGGTGCAAAATAGATTGCGGGAAAGTGCAAAGTATGTGAATATGCAGAGTAGATGGTTCACTGCCATCGGTTTTGAGATTGAAGCGCGATCGCGAATAAAGATTCATTCCACAGTCCGCCAGGGAATGAATTCCCTGTCTCATAGTGCAAGTCCTCTCAAAGAGGACTGAAGAATATAACTCATCAGTCATCTTTCAGACAGGATTTACGCACTCAGACCAAAGAAACCGGGTTTTTTACCGAATCTGCGGGTCACAACGCGTCTTCTCGAAAAAACCCGGTTTCTGGGCCCCATGCGTAAGTCCTAGAGATATAAATGTCGCTTTTAGGCGAAGTCTAGACCCCCCTAAATACCCCTGGTTGTTGGGGAGTAGGGGTTGACTTTGAATGTTCTTGTTCCCCCTTCTTAGGTCGGGGAACTTTGACAACTTCTTGTCCCCCCCTTCTTAAGGGGGGCTAGGGGGGATCGGGATTTAATAGTTAAACAGCAGTCCCCGATCGCGATAAAAATATCGATATCCAATCCACTATTAATAAAAACTTACTCTGCCTCCCCAATTAAAGTAAATGCCGCCCAATTTCGCGGCTGGGGATGAGTTTTCATTGTGGCTAACATTGCTTGCCGCAAGGCCTGTGCTTTGTCGGGATTATTTTGCAAATTTTGATAAAACGACTGCATCAATTCCGATGTCGGCGCATCAGGAACCGCCCATAAAGAAACAATCACACTCGGCACTCCTGCCGAAATCAAAGCGCGCGACAAACCAATTACTCCATCCCCGGTAATTCTGCCGAATCCAGTGTTGCAAGCACTCAAAACGACTAAGCTTGCTTGCAGTTTCATGTCGAAAATCTCTTCTGCGGTCAATAAGCCGTCATCGCTACCAGAAGGAGCCATAGCGATCGCACTTCCCAATCCATTTACATCATCGAGCAATCCATGCGTTGCTAAGTGAATAATCGATGCTTGGGGCATTTTTTGGACGATCGCAGCTTTTGTCCCTTGTGCGCCTGTGATGGCTTGAGTATTGAGCAGAGGCGCGATCGCGATCGCTTCAGCTTCGGCTCCAGGTAGAGGAGACAATTGCTGTTTGGGCTCTCCGGGAGACAAAGATACCTGTGGCATCGTGGGATTACCGAGCACCAGAGCATTTCCGCGACCGTTGGCTGGCTGATTGCCTAACTTCTGTCGTTGTTGTCGGGTTAAATCCAATACTTGAATCGAGGGGGCGGTGAGAATGGTGTGTTTTTCGATTAAGTAAGTACCGTTGGCATCTTGCAGGGCGGGAAAAGGCACCTGGAACAGGGAACCTTGGGGAATGAAGATGACGTGGGCATTGGGATCTTTTGGGAGGAGGCTGGCAATGGGCTCGATTAGCAGTTGATGCAGCGTCGGTAAGTTGGGTTGGGGTTGGGCAGAACCAAAACTGCTGCGACTGCGGACAGCGAGAAATTCTTGATTGCCAATAATTAAGCTGGCTAGAGAGGCGTTGTGTTTTTGCCACAGGGGTTGGAGGTCAACTTCGCGGAACGTGATTTCGCCCGTCGGTTGAATCACCCAAATGTAAATCGCGGATTCACGCCCTAGTTGTTTGCCCTCAATCTGGAAGGTGTCGTAGATGATGGAATACTGCACCAAAGTGGCGTTCTGTGCTTTCGCGATTTGGCGGATTTGATCCTGGTTGGGAGCAGTGGCGATGACCGAATTGGCATCACCAGTTGATAAGCGTTGTGTCAGTAGATCGACAAAGGCACGGGCACGTCCCCGTTCGGCAATTTCTAAAGCGGCGATCGGGTTATTCTGAGCCACCCGAACTTTTTCTAACATCCTATAAGTGCTAGCTTGTCCTTCAAAGATGGAGACTTTATTCGCATCGTTGGAGCCTAGCATTTGACGCATCGATTCCCAAACTTGAATGGCATTGACGAGCATTTTTTCAGCTTCTGTTGGGTTGCCAGCTTTTAAGAACGTCGCTCCAAGGTTGTCGAGCGCCGTACCTTCTCCAAGGCGGTCTTTAAGGTCGCGGGCGATGGCTAAGCGCTGCCGTGTATACTCAATGGCTTGGGGATAGTTGCCTAGAGAGCGGTAAGCAAATCCTAAATTGCCCAGTGCCCTACCCTCTCCAAGGCGGTCTTTAGTTTCGCGGGCGATGGCTAAGCACTGCTGTGCATACTTGAGGGCTTGGGCATAGTTGCCCAGAGAGCGGTAAGCGATTCCCAAATTGCCCATTGCTGCACCTTCCCCTCGGCGGTCTTTAATGGAGCGGGCGATGGCTAAACTCTGCTCCATATACTCGATGGCTGTGACATAGTTGCCCAGAGAGAGGTAAGCGGCTCCCAAATTGCCCAGTGCAGCACCTTCCCCTTGGCGGTCTTTAATGGAGCGGGCGATAGCTAAATGTTGCTGTGTATACTCAATGGCTTGGGGATAGTTGCCCAGAGAGCTGTAAGCGATTCCCAAATTCCTCAGTGCAGCACCTTCTCCAAGGCGGTCTTTAAGGTCGCGGGCGATGGCTAACCACTGCTGTGAATACTCAATTGCTTTAGCATAGTTGCCCAGAAAGCGGTAAGCAACTCCCAAATTGCCCAGTGCTGAACCTTCCCCGTAGCGGTCTTTAAGGTCGCGGGCGATAGCTAAAGTCTGCTGTGAATACTCAATGGCTTTGGCATAGTTGCCCAGAGAGAGGTAAGCTGCTCCCAAATTGCCCAGTGCCCTACCTTCCCCGTAGCGGTGTTTAATTTCACGGGCGATGGCTAACCACTGCTGCAAATACTCAATGGCTTTGGCATAGTCGCCCAGATAGTGGTAAGAGGTTCCCAAAATACGCAGTGCATTACCCTCCCTTTGGCGGTCTTTAAGGTCGCGGGCGATGGCTAACCACTGCTGTGAATACTCAATGGCTTTGGCCGAGTTGTTCAGAGAGTGGTAAGCGAGTCCCAAATTGCCCAGTGCATTCGCTTCCCCAAGACGGTCTTTAAGTTCGCGGGAGATCGCTAAATTCTGCTCCATATACTCGATGGCTTTGGCATTGTTGCCCAGAAAGCGGTAAGCGACTCCCAAATTGCCCAGTGCTGCACTTTCCCCGTAGCGGTTTTTGATGGCGCGATAAATTTGCAGTGCCTGCTGGAACGAATTCAACGCTGCTGGGAATTGGCTAGTCTCAAGCTGTTGAATTCCTTGCTCCACAAGCCGATCGCCCTCTGCTTCACTAACCTCGATCGCCCCAGCAACAACCGGGAGTTGAGATTGCTGAGGAATGTAAAAGGCAACCAACAAAAAGCAAAAGGCGAGGGGAAAAAGGAAGCCCGATCGCACTTTAAGATCGCTGGATTTAAGCAGTTTTAGCGAGAAAGATTTCATAGGATTTAGTCTGTGGATTGCGAGGGTTAGCGCCGTCATTGTCGCTGTTGTTCGATCGCCCTAATTTGTCGCAATCGATCGCTCCAGTCTTTCAAAGGTTCGGCTTCCGAACTAGCAAGAGAATCTAGCAATTCCAGCACAGCAGCTTGGTTTTGAGAAGTCTCAGAGGCTTTGCGCGCTTCGGCGATCGCGTCATACCACAGCCCAGACTCCGCATACAGGTCGATCCGCTGTTGGGGAGTTTGCGCCGCTGCAAGTTGAGTCTGCAACGATGCAGCAGGCGCAACGACTTGGATTTCTGCCGCCGCCACGACATTCCTCGAAGGAACATTCGGATCGCACACCAACACCACTTGCCACTGATAGGATTGCCCGATCGACAGTTGGGGCCCATTTGAAGGCAAAGCAACGGACATTATTCCCGGCTGACTCTGGATCTCGGTTCTGTAAAGCAGTTGTCCCGATCGAGCAAACAGCCTCAATTGCAACGGACGAGAAGTGCGATCGGGTACAAACCAGGTAAAAGTCGGATGCCCAGAAATCGTCTGTCCCACATGGCTAAACGGCACTAAGGCAGTCAATCTCGCCGATGAATTAGCTTCGCAACTGCCCCCGCGAGTGGTATTCGTCCCCGTTTCTTTCGGTTTAGAAGGGTTTTCAGGAGGAGTGTATTGTGCCAGCGCTACAGGAGCGATCCAGAACGAAACACTCAGCATTAAACTCGCAAGGCCCGCAGAGTAAACGGTTCGACGCTTCAACTCGTGAGTCATCATCGCAATCCCCTCTGTAACTATTTCTACAGTAATCAACAATACACAAACACAATAGAGGACTACCCGCAAGCGTCCTTTGCGGGAAGGTGCAAAGATATTGGTGTCAGCAAGCCGTAGGGGCGGGTTCGCCAAGGGCCTTAAAGCTTGCAGACCGGTTAAATAAACCCGCCCTGCCCCATGAAAAATCCCCTTGCTGACATTGGTACAAGATGTCAGTTAGATATGACATCTTGCAGCACGATCGATTTGGGGGTTATTCGGAGTCGGGCGGGTTTATTTAACCTAGGATCGCGAATTAAATAACTTACAATTTTAATTGTTATTGTGGGATGGGCTCTTATAGCCCGTCCACTCATGACGGGCTATAAGAGCCCATCCCACTTTCAAGAGTGGAAGTTATTTAATTCTCATTCCCTATTTGCTACGTTTTTGACTGTTGGCGAACCCGTTCCTTGTATCTTAAAAGAGGTAGATTGCGATTTACTGTTGGGTGGGGGCGGGTTTATTTAGATTGTGGGTACTTGTTAGATATTGTTGGTGAACCCGCCCCTACGGCTAATTGAGAATGCTGCAATATCTCATCTCAATTAGCTCGGATTTGACAAGGGTGAACCCAACCAATTACCAGAACCACCGCCGTTTTGCTGACCAGGTTAACTCGCACACTGTCCCCTTCGGTTGATTCGGGTAGCGCCGAAATGCTCCGCCTAACTGTTTGGCTAAGTTCTTTGCAAGCTGGGTTCCTAATCCTGAAGGTTGAAGTTTAGGGTTTGGATCTTCGGTTATCTCCCTGTCTCGATCCATTTGGGCCAAGCTAAGCGTTTCTGACTGAGACGGTTTTCCCCTACCATTATCCGCCACCCGAATCACCTGCCGATCGCCCTCCTGAGTGCAAATTACGGTCAAGCGAGTGGCTTCGATCGCGTGTTTCCCCACATTGCAGAGCGCTTCTTCCAGAAAGCGGCAGAGTGCTCGCTTGTGTTCCAACCGCAGATGCGAGGTGTTCAAAGGATCGAACTGCACAATTTTGAATTTGAGCGTTTTGAGGTAAGGCAGTTCTTGTTCTAACGTGTTGCAATAGACTTTGTAGAGCAATTCATGCAGTGGAGCCTGCAGGGCTAATTCGATCGCACTTCCCATTCGCAAATGCGGTTCATCTGCGATCGCATCTCGTTGCACCGATCCGTAAACTGCCCGCAATTCTTGATTCAATCGTTGCAACTCCGGTAGAAATAACGGCGGTGTGGCTTGTTCTTGAGCAGTCCTCAAAATCCCAACCAATGTTTGTAAAGGCCCGCTATGAATCGCATTAAAAGTTTGTTCGATCGCAAATTGACGTTCCTCCAAGCGCAGTCGGAGTTCCTGTTCGTGGCGATAAAATAACGCTGCCGTCAACCCAACCCCATTCAACACGAGTACGAGCAATACAGGTACGATTGGCACCCACCATCCCAAAAGAATGAACCAGTAACAGAGCGCGATCGGGGTAATACTAGCGATTAAGAGCCCGATCACAATTTTCCAGGGCGATCGCAGAAATTGTCCCAAACTCATCCCCAAGAGTCCCCAGACCGCAATCCAGAGCGTTTCCCAGCCCTCCCCCCAAACCTGAAGCAACGGTCGCCGATCGAGCACCGCGCTAATCATCTGGCTGGTTTCGTGGGCCTGCATTTCGACTCCGTAAATCCGTCCGGGATTGATACCTGCGATCGCACCTGAACTTGCCAAATCCTTCGCGCTAAAAGACATCATCCCAATCAGCACAATTTTGCCTCGAATCCAATCCGGGTTGACCTGTCCCGATTTGATTTGCGAGAGAGAAAGCAGGCGAAACGGCATTGTCCCGCTGCGAACATTCAGCAAAATTTGGTTCCCGCCTGCATCCGCCCCCACATATCCGCCAGAGTTTGACTGCACTCTGGTCAATTCAATGCTGCCAAAGCGCTTCGCCTCCCGATCGCGAATTCCATTACCTAACTTAATTCCTCGGGTTGCTAAATAGAGTTGTGCCAGCCGGATTGCGAAGGAAAAACGGTATTCCTGTCGATCGTTGTTAGTGCCCAATAAACTGCGACGCTGGTAGCCATCCGCATCGAGTACGAAATCTGCAAAGCCAACCTGTTCGGGTGGTAGCGCGGGCGGAGGTGCGACGGTAAAGCCACTGCGATCGGGCAGTGCAATCTCCACTCCGATCGTATTCTTGCTGCTGCGAAACACCGATGTCAGTTCAGCATTACCCGGTTCAACCGGAATATCGCGGACAATATCCAGCCCGATCGCGATCGGTTGATAGACCTGCAAGCGTTTGAGTAAATCGGCAATGTCGCGATCGGGAATCGGATAAGTTCTAGCGCGTTGAATATCCTCCTCAGTGATGCCGACAATTACAATCCGTTCATCCATTGGCTCAGGAGGACGCAGCCGCAGAAATCGATCGAACGCAACCAACTCCCAAAACTGAAGCGCACCGCTCAATCTAGCCATCATCACAGCGACAATCACCATCAACCCTGGAAGCGAGCCGCGCCGCCAAGTCGAGATATCTGCTTTCACTGCTTGTTCTCGATCGGGCTTCAATAATAGACATCTCCAATAATTCTTGTGGAACAGGCATCTTGCCTGTTCTGGACTTGGTATTCGGTCGAGGCCTAATCAATCAATCCTTGTTCCCTAGCTCGCACTTCCGTTTGAATCCGCAGATTTTTGTCATTTTCGGTATGCACATCTAGCACATCTCGAATCTTACTCCAGTAACACTGCACAGTGCGTTCAGAAACATTCATCCGTTTGGCGATCGCAGTATCCTGCAAGCTCTCGTGAAAAGCAAATTGCAACACCTGCATCCAGGCGGGTTTGAGTTGGAGCCCATTGCGGATCTCTCTGGGTGTAGAAATCCGCTCGTGCAGCGCCCAATCAACCATTGCTAGCAAGTCTTTGATCGGGTGGCTCTTATCGACAACTGTGAAGCCGCCCATGTGATTGTCGATCGACGGTTTCAGCCAAACTAAAGTCCGAACATGGGCACTCTGCACCACAATATTCAGACTCGGATACTTATCCATCAACGTTTTGAGAAGTTGAAGCCCTGAATTCGCTTGCGCCGTTTCGCCGATCGTCTCTGGCATCACCAGATCCACAATCACCAAATCCGGGGTTCTCTGCGCTATTTGCTCAAGGGCAGCCTGAGCCGTCGAAGCCGTCAGAATCTCTGCCTCTGGATATTCTTGCTTCAGAATGTTAAGCGTGCCACCTAACACCATCGCATGGTCATCCACAACTAAAAAGGTTCGTTTTTCAGATTGAGCTAGAGTTTTGGGCATAGTGCATAAAATAAAAATAGTAAGGGATGCGGGAAAATCAGCATCTTGAGTTTAGGTAATCCGTCATCTTCTTACAATAGAGGAATTACCGGGTTTCCGTCCTGCATCTGTCCGCCAAATGTAGTTGTGGATGTCGGCAACGAGAATTGCGCTAAAGCGCAGTTCTGATGATTGTGTTGCAAAATCCGCACTTCATCGGAATTATTGATCTCTCTCTTCTCGAACTCTGCGTTCTGGAGCGTCCTCTGTGGTTAAATCATTCCCATGCCACCGGAAACGATCTTACGCACAGATAGCTCGATCGGAGATTTGATTATATTTCTATTATAATCCTGGTATCCTAGTAAGAATAAGGATAATTTCATGCCAGCAGAAGGTTCGTATCAAGCAAACACGTACAATCTGGAAATTGACGCAGAAATTCAACGGTTAAAAGCTCAAGTTCTCCTCAGTTGGGAAAAGGAAGCGCGCAATTTAAAGTGGTTCGGTTTAGCCGACGGGATGAATGTTTTAGAAGCCGGTAGCGGGCCTGGATTTTTCACCGAAAAACTGTTAGAATTGCTGCCAAACAGTTCGGTAACAGCGGTAGAAATTGACCCGGTACTGCACGAAAAAGCAGTAGCATATTTGCAGGATAAAGGGGGCGATCGAGTAAATCGCATCCAAGCATCGGTTGCGGATACTGGTTTGGCGGCTAACACTTTCGATTTTGCGATCGCCCGTTTGCTGTTCGTTCACCTCCCAGAGCCCGTCGCAGCAGCTAAAGAAATATTCCGCATCTTGAAGCCTGGGGGAAAACTGGTGATTATTGATAGCGACGCGGATCTGTTTTGGCTGACAAATCCACCGTTGTCAGTCGAGATTGTCAGGGAGAAATTCAAGCAGGTAATCGCATCGCGGGGCGGCAATTTATGCGTCGGGCGAAATCTGTGCCGCATTCTCAAAGAAGCTGGGTTTGTTAGCGTTGATTTAGAAGCCGTTGTCAGCCACAGCGATATAATAGGAATTGAAGCGTTCCAACCTTTACTTGACTCCGGGCCCATTTTGCAAATGGTCAAACAAGGGTTGATTTCAGAGTCGGAAATAGAAAGCTATCTGGTTTCGCGGGATGAGTTTGTAGCTGCGGGCGATCGATCTATGATGAGTTTTTGGTTGATGGCTTGCGGGGAAAAAACTCAATAAAATTAAGACACATATTTCACACAATATTAATGTCCCGTCGCAGCACAATCTCTAGCACTCTCGCTACATTCCCAGCTAACAAATCAAATCCGCGCTTCAGCGTCGGGCGTAAAATCGAGTCAATAGTCAACAATCACAGACGGTGCCACTATAATTTATCTAATTCATCTGCGTTAAGCTGTTCTCCATTTAAATTGTGTGTCAAAAATCACTCAAATTATTGTGGGATGGGCACGCGAACCCGTCCCGAATATGCAATTTAAACGCGCAAAAGTTTAATCTGTGTTTATCTGCCCTCATCTGCGGTGAAAAAAAGAGAAATTTTTAACCGCAGATGACAATGGATTGACGCAGATTCACGCAGATTAAGAGAAGAGAGATAGGAATAATTCCGATTCTAAAAGATTTAATATCAAAGTTATAAATTTTCATATTTCTGAGCTTAGTAACTTTACACATACCAGTCTAACAAATCCTTGGAGCCGATCGCGCAAAGGTTTTTTGTGAGAGCCAATGGTTGACTGTCACATTTTAGCTTAACCAATCAAGTCGTTAGGGAAGCTCTCGTAGACGATCGCACTTTTTACCAACTCCTCAGCATTCAACCCACTTGCCGAATTCCATTAAGAAACTCTGTCCTAGCCTCAATCCTTGAAGGCATTAAAACGCAGCGTACCAGCAATTCTAAATCCAATTCCGGCAGCAACTCACTTCTTGAAACTTGCTCATAATTATCATCCCGCAACCCATACACAGCCAACTGATTATTTTCCCAAAACCAGACTTCCGGAATGCGAAGTCGCAGATACTTAGCGAGTTTATTTGTGCTACCGCTAGTAATCGTTACTTCCACGGCTAAATCGGGATGCTCTTTTCTTGAACCTATATAATAAGACTCGTCTGGTTCAAAGGATACATCTCTTGCCCGGTCTCTGCGAGTTGCGCTTCCTACAGGAATATATTCAATTCCCCTTTCACAAAAGTAGAGTTGTAGCAAAAAATTAAGAAGACAACTGATTGTCTCATGTGCTTCACCCAGTGTCATAAACTCGATCCACCCATCAAGATAAGTTATCCGCAAACCAGAAGAATCTGCCATTAAAGATTCGAGCGCCTCAAATTGCTCCCAAGTATAATAACCAGGGAGAACCAATCGCTGTTCCGCAAGCGTAACTATTTCTTCTAAAACTTTTGCTGTCATGATTGTATAGTTGGAAGTTAGGAAAAAGTAGAAATTCTCCCGGCTAAAAACTGGGAGATTCTCGCATTATAACTTAACCAATCAGGTCGATCGCACTTTTTACCAACTCCTCAGCATTCAACCCACTTGCCGAATTCCATTAATAAACTCTGTCCTTGCCTCAATTATTGAAGGCATTAAAACGCAGCGTACCAACAATGCTAAATCCAACTCCGGCAAAAACTCACTTCTTGAAACTTGCTCGTAATCATCCTCGCGCAGCCGATAGACAGCAAGCCGATTATTTTCCCAAAACCAAACTTCAGCAATGCGAAGTCGCAGATATTTAGCGAGTTTATTTGTGCTACCGCTAGTAATCGTTACTTCCACGGCTAAATCGGGATGCTCTTTTCTTGAACCTATATAATAAGACTCGTCTGGTTCAAATGATACATCTCTTGCCCGGTCTCTGCGAGTTGCACTCCCTACAGGAAAGAATTCAATTCCGAGTTCAAAAAAGTATGCTTCCAGTAATATAGCGATCGCTTTTTTAAAGCTTTCATGTGCTTCGCCCACTGTCATAAACTCGATCCACCCATCAAGATAAGTTATCCGCAAACCCGGAGAGTCGGCCATCAAAGATTCGAGCTCCTCAAATTGCTCCCAACTATAGTAACCAGGGAGAATCAATCGCTGTTCTGCAAGCGTACCTATTTCTTCTAAAATTTTTGCTGTCATAGGTATCACCATCCTATTTTAAATATTACTAGCCCCTACCCAGTACAAACCAGGCAGGGGCATTCACTCACATTCTAACTTAATGAACTAGCTCGATCGCCCTTTTAGTCAACGCCTCAGCAGTCAACCCATTAAACGCCATCAACTGACCAGCACTAGCAGTAGTTTCCCCCCGCTTCCAAGCGAAAGTATCCCGCTGGCAATTGCTGCGGAGCATCACAGGTTCCAACATCCCAGAAGCACCGCCTGTCACGCCAATCAAGGCATCTCCGCCAAACAATTCGGCAAATTTCTCATCGCTCAAAAAGCCGCCGTCAGATTCCGAACAAGTATCCCAAGCAACATCGCTAGCACGATACAAACGCCGGGGATTCACAACAGAAACAATTCGCACTCCAATCCCTTCTGTTTCCAAAAATGCCGCAGCTTCAAACACTGGCATTAACGTCATGTCGCCGACAACTGCAAACACAACTGTCTTATCTCCTGCTATTTCGTGCAGCACTATTCCACCGTCTTGCAAACCTTGGCGAGTCTGTTCAAGAGTAGTGCGAATTGGCAGCGGCGACTTGCTTGCAGTAATCACAACTCCCTTATTTTTAGCAGTCAAAGCCCACTCATAACAAGCTTGAATGCTGTTAGCATCCGGTGGAAACAAAGGAAACACATTGCCGTTCCGCATCATCGCCGCAAAATAAGCCTCAATTTCCGGCCGCTGGTGCGTCCAACCATTGCGGCCTTGTTCCAATGCACCCGCTGTAAATAAAGTGACAGTTGCCGGAGTTGGACGGCGCAATTCTGCCATTGCTTGGGTTACAGTTTGCCAAATTGGTAAACCGTTGATGGCAAAAGATTCGTAGGAACACCACAAACTCCGCGCTCCAAATAGCGATAAACCTACCGCTAAACCAGCGCAAGCATCTTCGCTCAAAGGTTCGTAAACTTGACCGTTGGGCGATTGATTGTACAGGTCATCTGTCGTTGGGTGAATAATCTTTAGAGCTTGGTTGATATTGGCAATTGCCGATGCTTCGTTGCCGTCAGCATTAGTCACAAGAAAAGTCCGATCGCACTCGCCGACTTTCCCTACCAAACGTCCCATTGCTGTTGTCGAAATCTTCGGTTCTCCCCCAACGGCAAATTCTTCTAAAGGCAATTCGCCTAAATCTGCCAGCGGCAATGTAAACTCAGTCACAACTGTTTTCGCCGCCGGCCCGCCGCCCGCACGCTCGCAATTTGTCCGCACCAATTGCCAAGCAGCAGCAGTTAAAGCGCGCTCTTTTAAAGCACTGACAATGTGCGGAGCATCCAGCGTATCTTTCGGATAAAGGTTGTGAGATTTTGCTCCGCGCGCGTGGACGCCGGCACCTTTCAACTGTTTGATAATAAACGCAGTTAATTTGCCGCCTAGAGCAGATTTTGCCGCTTTGTCTACTCCTTGTAAAACAGCTTTGGTAAATGCCATGCGCTGTTCGAGCGAAAAAGCAGTGCTGTCCACATAATCTTCCGGTTGATTTTTATCGTCAAATTCCTTAGCATCAACTAAGATAACTTCTTCAAAACCGTTGCCTTGCCAATAAGCAATCATTTCAGCATTAGTTTTAGTCGAAACCATGCTGTGATGTTCCTGAGAATATCCGTTCCAAACCAACACAGGCAAAAAGTTAGTAACACTCGGATAAGCAGTGTGGAAATGCGCCATACTGCTCATCGGATAGGGTTCGCCCATGCCGCCGTCGCCCATTGTGAAAGCAAACAGTTTGTCGGGGTGCAAAAGCGCTCCCGCCATTGCGAAATGCTGCCCTTGTCCGAGGGGGCCGGCCGGTGCTAAAAGGCCGGGAATGAAACCGGAAAGATGTCCTAACAAACCGTCTTTTTCTCGGAATTTATCGCGTACTTGCTGCACGTTGAAAATTCCCATATCCTCCAAAGATCGATCGAGAAACATGGCGCTGTAAAAGCCGGGGGCGTGATGGCCGACTTCGGTGACAATGTTTTTGTGTCCGAGCATCACCAAAGCGGCATAGGCCTCAGCTTGGCTAGCAAAACCCCCCGGATGTCCCGATGCCTTGCTAGCGGTGACTTGTAGCGTCAGGTAGCGCAGGGCGTCTGCTCCCAGCATCGTTTGAAAGACGGCGACGGGATCGGCAGAATCGGCGATCGACTTGCTCCCCTCGGCGATCGCAGGTGTTTTCCCATAAGTATCAAAACCAGGGACTGTTTCAGAAAAATATTGAATGCCTTCGCAAAAAGCGGGCGTTGTTGACGTTGCCTGCGGGGTAGTTGCTGTCATGCTTGATACCGGAAAAATTTGAATTGGATTAATATAATAGTAATTTTATAGCTTCCGTGTTCCAAAAAATCATGAGTTCTATTAAGCTGTTGCGGCCTTTAAATTGTCTGTCAAAAAACAATCAAAGTCTTGTGGGGAGTAGGGCCCTAGCGTCCCGCCCGCCTCGAATATGCAATTTAAATGCGCGACAGCTTATGTCAGTGATAAATAAGTAAAATCTCTCAAATTTTCAGCTAATAAGTAGTTGTTTGAGAACCCGGAGTTTTTTAATAAATCCGGGTTCTGTGTTTACCCATTACTAATCCCTCTCAAATCTCAAATCGCCAATCTAAAATTGTTCCAGCCGTTCCCGCACATCGATATACAGCACAGTACCACTTTCAGAAAGAGAAGGCACAGCTTTTTGATTCCGCAGCCAAACAAAAAAACTGCTAAGTGCAGGAGTCGGATCTTGATCGCGGCGCAGCGTGTAGATCAAACCTTCGCAAGGCCCATTAACGCGGCTACTCGTGCAAATCGCTTTCTGGTTATTTACTATACCCACCGTCACATAATTTAGCTGTTTATTTCGGTTATAATTCTCAAGGCGCTGAGTCACTTGTTGGCAGCGAGTTAAAGGATCGTAGCCAGAACTAGAAAAGAAATTAGAATTCCAGCGAATCCAAGGCTCCCTGAACCCTTGCGGATTTTGATACACAGTCACCGGCTCGCCCGTGGAGGTATCGCATACAAATCCTCCATAACTCCGATTCGGCTGGTTTTGATCCGAGGCGCTGCTGAGAGAAAGATTGCTGAGAATGTCCCAGCCGTTACGCTTGTTTTGTGAAAGCAATGCCATAAAAGCATCGATCGGGATTGCCGCATTTAACCCCGTTTTTATCTCCTCAATCTGACCGTTCCACTGACTTCTAATTGTGCCAACAGTATCCCCCTGACCGTGAATTCCTATTACCCTGCCATCAGCATTAAATACAGGCCCGCCGCTCATCCCGCGCCTGGTTACAGCTTGGTAGCGCAGACGATACCCTGATGAGGCGCTGCCCAAGCGAGAAGAGATGATACCAGTAGTAAACTCAAGTTTTCGTTCAACTCCCGAAATTGGCAGCGGATAGCCAGAAACGTAAATAGCAGAACCAACAACAGCACGTTCTGACTCGCCCATTGGTGCTACTGGATACTGTTCTCGGCTCTGAAACTGGATCAAAGCCAAGTCTATATCCGTGTCATTTTTCGGTAGGCGCTGTATTCTAATCGCAGCATAATCCTTCTCTAAATGAGTGCGAATGCTGTATTTTTGAGCGAGGCTTGCCACTACATGATTAGCTGTCAAAACAGTGTAAATATTACCCTGTTTGGCAATAATTACTCCCGAACCACTAGCAAAAAAACCCAGCGTATTGTTGACTTCCACAGTTGTCAAGGTCGCTAGCTGGGCAATTTCTTCTGCTGTTTTGGCACAGGCAGCATATTGTTGACTGACAAGGGCCGTCACTGTTAATGCACCTGTCAAGATGATTGTCAGCGCGTCAAACCGCAAACTCCACACATTCATCGATAACTCCCTAGATGAAACGAGGCGAACTGCCAATATATACTAATTGGAATTCCCCAACTGGATTTAACCATTTTTTCCGATAATTCCGCTGTTGGTTCACTTCCCTCTTCAAAAGCATAAACGCAAAAATTTGGATCTCGATACTTGCCCCTACAGTTAATCCCAATCAAGAAACCTTTGGCATTAAAAATCGGGTCGCCACTCATACCGATTTTACCTCATTTGTATAGCCCAACCTATAACCTTGAGGCAAAGATTTGGCTAGCGGCACCGAAACGAAGCCCGCGTCAATCGATTTTAGATTTTAGATTTGAGATTTTAGAGGCGACCCCACGGATAAATGCTCTTTCTTGAGGATTTTCGATTTTCGATTTGGGATTGACTTGCGCGAGATAAATCACGTGGCGGGTACTACCTTTGAAATTCGTGGTCAGCGAAACTCCTAACCTCAGCACCCCCAGGAAAGCCGACTGCCAACACTGGCTCAGACACCGCTCCGGGTTCAAGGCTGAATAGTGCTATTTTATACTCGATCGCGCTGCGAAACAGAACGATCGCCCGATCGGTATTGCCCAGCCGCCTCAGAACTCCTAGCAGTGGGTGGAGGAGGCCGTCGTCGGTGACAAGTCCGATCGCCACAACCTGCTAGTTAGTGAGCACCCTATAGGTTTGGCCCTGCAGCCGGACGCTCGTCTCGGAACCAGAAGATTTCCCCGTCGGGATGCGTACCGCTGTTTGACGAAGAATTTCAAAGGTGGTATCCGCCACGTGCTTGATCCGTGGAATCAATCGAAAGCATCTAAGGAATGAGAATTAAATAACTTAGAATGCGTGATGCTTCTTGTGGGATGGGCCTGAAAGCCCGTCCAGAAAGGGCGGGCTTTCAGGCCCAACCCACTTTCAAGAGTGTAAATTATTTAATTCGCGATCCTAAAATCTAAAATCCTCAAGCCCCCGAATTTATCCGTGGGGTCGCCTCCAACATCCAAAATCTCAAATCTAAAATCTAAAATCGAATGACGCGCCAAACTTTCCACCTCAATCCTTGGAATTGGTGACGGGATGGAAAATTTGCCCATCTTTAAGGCTGTCCCGACGGCGGAGAAAAAGAAGGCTGTTGCACCTCATCATCCGTGTTTTCCCCTAGCTTTTCCCTGACATCAATGTAAGGAATTTTACTGGTCTCATCAAAAGACGGCATCCCGACATATCCTTGGCGCCAAGCCAACAAATTATACAAAGAGCCGATCGGGTCTTGGCCGGGTCTGAGGGTATAAATCAAATTTTGACACCGCCCATTGACTTGATTCGCCGTGCAGATGACGTTCTGGCCGTTCATTTGGCCTGCTGTAATGTACTTAAGCATTCGTTGGCGGCGATAGGTTTCGAGGCGTTGACTCACTAATTGACACCGAGTTGCCGGATCGTAGCCAGAACCGGAGAAATAATCGGAAGTCCACTCAATCCAAGGCTCTACAGCACCTTGAGCGTTTTGGTACACCGTCACCGGCGCACCAGTCGAGGTATTGCACCAAAATCCACTTTCCCCCGACGCTCGCCGACCGTAACTCGGTTCAGAAGCAACCGTCAGGCCGCTGAGGGCGATGGCTGTTGCCGCCAAAACTTTTGTCCATAATTGCTGTTTCATGATGTTCTCACTCTTTTTGATGGGATGCGACACAAAAATCACCGAATGCTGCGATAACACCCTTGACACGCCTGTTCGTTACAGATCCGCTGACTGAGGAATTATGTGATTCGCGACTTGACCAGAAACCAGTTTTTTTTACGAAAACACTTCGTTGCAGCCCTTATGCCTGGTTAAACAACCCGGTTTCTTTGCTTTTGATCCGTAAGTTTTGATATTGTTCGCGACTTGGACATTCCCTCTAACCGCGATTATCGGCGCTGTTAAAAAGGCGCTCCGAAACCGAGCTTAAAATGCGCGCGCCAGTCTGAATTCTGTCCTCATTACTACTAATCCAGCTCGGGCTGTCGCAAACCGGAAAGAGGCTCTTTACCTCAGATATTGGAATTGCTCGAATTGCAACGGTACATCACACCTACTGACACGGTATTTGATATCACTTTGCGATCGAAGTCCCTAGCTCGATCTGCTGCGATACCGAGACGGCAGGGTTGCACAAATGAGGACTAATACTTCCTGTGCCCGATCGATCGAACGTGAAAATGAAGGTATTGACCAGAACTCTTAACTTGTTTTCATCTCCGTATTACGGATACCTAGAAATACTTCTAAGTGAGTGTAATCAGGGACTAAATGCTTTCTACTACCAAAGTTCACCCTCCGTACACTGAAGTTTAGTTGAGTATTAAAAACTATGAACCGTATCTGCAAACAGTTAGGATATTTAGGCGTTTGGTTAATTTTGATAGGCGGTAGCGGTTGTTCTACCTCAGATGCAGCTACCTCAACCGAAAACCAGAGCCAACTCTCCCGAAGCGCCCCTCAGTTCCAACACCTACAGCTAACGGGAAATCAAATTGAGGCTCGATCGAGTCAATTAACGCAGCCTTATAAATCTGTTGCCTCAGTTTTAGGCAGTGCTACCCTCTCAGAAAATACTGCCACCGTTACGGTTTATAAGGTAGATAATTTATGTCAAAATCTGAAGCCGGAAACAGTTACAGGCCCAGAGAACCAGTTAATGTCATCGGCGGTTAATGAAGTGTTAAAGCAGCAGATTTTCGATAGTCTTGGTTTGGCTGGCTATCGCCTCAAGATCGATCGCGACCTCGGAATAGCTACCGTGGATCTGCGAGCCTCCGGAAATTCGCGGCAGAAATTGCAAAATTTGTCCAGTTGTCAAATGTTAGGTTTGTTCGGGGGCGTGCGCCAAACTTTAACCAGTTATGCTCCTTGGCAAATCAAAACTGTTCGTTTTACAGAGCTTGGAGAGGATATTTTGAGCACAGTTCGAGAATAAGCGATTAAAATTATTGGAGATGGGAATTACACAATTCTCCCCTTAAAAACAAGGGTTGGGAGGGATTGAATAAACCTTCAAACCCTTTGAAGTTTTTTGATACTGCTAAGTCCTGTGACCCAAACCCCGGTAATTCCTATGACACTACCTGACGGCCCCAAAAGCCCCCGCTTCGTGCAGCTAATTCAATGGATTGGCGATCCGCTGACATACCTGGATCTATCTGCCAAAAAGTACGGGGAGATTTTCACGACTCGATGGGGCAAGCTCAAACCATTCGTGATGATCCACAACCCGCAAGCCATCCAGGAAATGTTCAACAGCAAAGCTTTTGACGCTCCAGGCGAGATCAACGGTATTCTTAAACCCTTGCTGGGAGAACAATCCATGATTGTGCTCTCTGGAGAAAAGCACAAACGCGATCGCCAATTATTAATGCCACCTTTTCATGGGGAACGGATGCGGAATTACGGCCAACTAATTTGCGATATCGCTCGAGATGTTGCCTGCAAATGGTCTGTCGATCGACCTTTTGTTGCCCGCAGCGCCATGCAGGAAGTCACCATGCGGGTAATCTTGCAGGCTGTCTTCGGTCTGGATGACGGGCCACGGTTGCAGCAACTGTCCCCGCTGCTGGCTGCGATTATCGATACGATCGGCTCTCCTTTGCGATCGAGTATGCTGTTTCTAGGCTGGATGCAGCAAGATTGGGGGCCCTGGAGTCCTTGGGGACGGATGAAACAGCAGCAGCGGAAAATTAACGAACTGATGGACGGCGAAATTGCAGAACGCAGACTGCAACCTGATGCCAACCGCACCGACATTCTCAGCTTAATGATGGCCGCGCGCGACGAAAACGGGCAACCAATGACCGATGAAGAATTGCGCGACGAGTTGATGACGCTGCTGTTTGCAGGCCACGAAACCACAGCAACTGCCCTAGCTTGGGCATTTTACTGGATTCACAGTTTGCCCTCGGTGCGCCAGAAGTTGCTGCAAGAATTGGACAGTTTGGGGGAAAATCCCGATCCGATGGAGATTTCCCGCTTGCCTTATCTGAGTGCAGTTTGTCAGGAAACGCTGCGAATTTACCCGGTGGGAATGCTGACGTTTCCGCGAGTGGTACGATCGCCCGTGGAACTGATGGGACATCAACTCGAACCGGGCACGGTTGTTTTCGCCTCAATTTATTTGACCCACAGACGGGAGGATTTATATCCAGAACCGCTGCAATTTAAACCGGAACGGTTTTTGGAGAGGCAATTCTCGCCTTACGAGTATTTGCCCTTTGGAGGCGGCAGCCGCCGCTGTATCGGCTTGGCGCTGGCGCAGTTGGAGATGAAACTGGTGCTGGCAACCATTTTGCGGGATTTCGACCTAGTATTGGCCGAGAAAAAGCCCGTACAGGCCAAACGCCGAGGGGTGACTTTAGGGCCAGCCGGTGGCGTGCGGATGGCCCTGCTGGGGCGGCGGATGTCGCAGCAGAAGCGTGAACCTGTTGTTAGTGGAGTTTGAAGTCGCAGCAGTTGCAGGGGACGATCGAACTTTGGGCTTTGAGTGCAAACAATTTAGCGAGAAAGTGCGATCGTCCGCCAATGCCACAATTTTTTGTAGCACCCGCTACAGATAAATAGCTAGAATCCTTAACCTGTAAGCCTCCCCTCTCTCAATTTTCAAATTCTCAGTCTAAAATAATAGGAGCCTCGCAAACACAGCCTGAAAGCAAAAGTGGGTGATTGCAATAGTCCTCTTGATATCTCAAAAGCCTCCCTGCCATACTTTAAAAACATATGCATACCCTGTTATTCAGCAAGGTCGGAAGCGTGTTGGCAATGCCACCAATCTTCCGGCCTCTTTATTTTTTGGGCTACTTCAGGCATTGGAGACAAGATGCAGAAGGCAAGGCAAAACTATAAATTCTCCCCCTGTCCCCCTCTGCCCCTCTCCCCAATGTAGAGATTCTGCCTCTAATTCCAATAGAATCCGACAGCAAGTTTAAGGAATCACTAAGGAATAATTAATAACTTGTTAAATTATCTCCTTTGGCCCTTCTCTCAATCTTCTGTTTTCAGAAATTCTGACACCGAGACAGACTTCGGGAGACTCTCCATATCTTGAATTTCGCTTTCGTGGGCAAAAAACTCGACTTCTTTGTCGTCAATCTGGATTTGATAGCTAGCGGTAGCTGTCACAACCCGTCGCTTTTTTTTATCTTCTATTAAAACCCAACACACTACAGGTCTTACCCATCTCTCAACGTGCTGGCTTTGCTTGGTACTGCCAAAGGCATACCAGCCTTTAGCTTCAATAATCTGAAGCACTTTAAAATCGTTATTTGCCATATATTTCTATCGCGTTAACTTCAGTATTCTTCTTAGATAGAACGGGTAGCTTGCTAAGCATGGCAAAGGTTTGGCAATTCCAATCCACACTTTATAACCTGATTTTTTGTCAGGAAAAGCGGGTTGACAGGGCCTTGTCTGCGTTGTTGCCTGCTAAATGTAGTGCGAGCTTTTTGTACTCTCCCACAATTACCGTAAAGTATCTATACCGCATCCTCAAAAAATATTCTCGCATTAGCCTCAACAGCAGCCAACTAGACCTTAGCTAGCTGCATCTAAGTGGATGCAAACTGCTTCTAACACCTGGTTGGTGAGAGCGATCGGCATACAATCCTGTTAAGACTTTTTGCTGCAATCAACTATCATCTTTACCCGGTGGGGTAAAACTTAACTAGAGGTTGCCGCTTTCAATTCTAAGCCTCGGCGCGCCTAATTACTAATTAATTGTATGGTGTAGTTGATAATTGCCAAACCGTCGATCGCACTCAACAGCCGTGTCTAACTCTTCGATTACCATCACCGTTAAACTGTTCGCCGCCTTCGGTGAAGCCTACGGCGTTTCGGAACTTACATTAGAACTTCCTCCCGAAACCCCAGTGTCTCAAGTGCTCGAAAGCTCGATCGCCCAATATCCTCAATTAGAACAATGGCGCGATCGCACCCGCTTCGGCCTCAACCTGGAATTCGTCTCCCCCGATACCATCCTCCAAGACGGTGACGAAGTTGTCCTCATCCCTCCCGTCAGCGGCGGGTAGGCTAAGTTGGTTAATCTGAAATGTTGCACCATTCTCAATAAGCTTTTTATGAACAGGCTTTTCGGCCTGTTCCACAAAGAGTGAATTTTCTTGTGGAACAGGCCGAAAAGCCTGTTAAGCGAGAATCGTGCAACATCTCAGTTAATCAAAAATTCGAGGTTTTGTAGTTGTGTTCGATCGCACGACTGCCCAATTCTTAGCCAAAAAAAGATTTATTAAGTTTTGTAACAATTTCGTCGGCAAATCATCCTTGAGATCGATCGGGCTGGCGTGCGGGCCTGAAAATCTGGGTTAAGAACCCGATCCTGAAAACAACTCAAATCCTTGTGGTATGGGCGTCCCGCCCGCCCAAATATCAAAGTTAAATACACCACTGTTTAATTGAAAAATCAATCCCGACTAAAAAAATCGGGTATGGTTGACGCACTAATTTGAGCGTGGTATTCTGCGAAAAGAATTAACAAACATCGCAAAACTAGAGAGTTGAGCTATGACCCAGGCCACCAGAACACAATCCACAGCAGCAACCTTCACAGCCCTCAAATGTAAAGAATGCGGCGAAGAGTACGAACTCCAAGCCAAGCACGTCTGCGATTGCTGTTTTGGCCCGCTTGAAGTCAAGTACGACTACGACGCCATCCGCCGCAGCGTCACTCGCCAAACCATCGCAGCCGGCCCCAACTCGATCTGGCGCTACCGCGCATTTTTACCAGTCGCTACAGATAACGTCATCGATGTCGGCACGGGGATGACTCCTCTATTAAAATCCCACCGCTTGGCGCGCCGCCTCGGTCTAAAAAATCTTTATATTAAAAACGATGCCGTCAATATGCCCACTCTCAGCTTTAAAGACAGAGTGGTGTCAGTTGCCCTTAGCAGAGCGAGAGAATTGGGTTTCACAACGGTATCCTGTGCCAGCACCGGCAATTTAGCTAACTCTACGGCTGCGATCGCCGCCCACGCCGGACTCGACTGCGTAGTCTTCATCCCCTCCGACTTAGAAGCAGGCAAAGTCCTCGGCACTCTGATTTACAATCCAACTGTCATGGCAGTTCACGGCAACTACGATCAAGTTAACCGTCTCTGTTGCGAAGTCGCCAATACACATGGCTGGGGATTTGTCAATATCAACTTGCGTCCCTACTATTCCGAAGGCTCAAAAACCCTCGGTTACGAAGTTGCCGAACAGCTAGGCTGGCAATTGCCCGATCACATCGTCGCTCCCCTCGCCTCCGGCTCTTTGTTCACAAAGATTTACAAAGGCTTTAATGAATTCATCGAAGTCGGTTTAGTGGACGAAAAGAAAGTCAGATTCAGCGGTGCCCAAGCTGACGGCTGTTCCCCCATCGCCCAAGCCTTCCGCGAAGGCCGTGATTTCGTCAAACCGGTGAAACCGAATACAATTGCTAAGTCGATCGCGATCGGCAATCCAGCCGACGGTATGTACGCCTTGGAAATCGCCCGCAAAACAGGCGGCAACATTGAATCCGTCAGCGACACCGAAATCATCGAAGGCATGAAACTGCTAGCAGAAACTGAAGGCATATTCACTGAAACCGCAGGCGGCACCACAATCGCAGTCTTGAAGAAACTCGTAGAAGCAGGTAAAATCAATCCCGATGAAACCACAGTCGTTTACATCACCGGCAACGGTTTGAAAACGCAAGAAGCAGTTCAAGGCTACATCGGCGAACCAATCACCCTCGAACCGAAACTAGAAGCATTCGAGCGCGCCCTAGAACGCGCCCGCACGCTCGAACGCCTAGAATGGCAACAAGTTTCGGTTTAATAAATAGTCATTAGTCATCAGTCATTAGTCATTAGTTATTAGTTATTAAGCTGTTGACTACTGACTGAGGACTACTGATTAATAGTCATCAGTCATTAGTCATTAGTTATTAGTTATTAAGCTACTGACTACTGACTACTGACTACTGACTACTGACTACTGACTACTGACTACTGACTACTGACTAAGGACTAAAAAAATGACCGTCAAAGTTTTAATTCCAACCCCCCTGCAAAAATTTACCAACAATCAAGCCACCATCGAATGCGCCGGCGATAACATTTCCGAATTAATTGAATCGCTGGAAACCAATTGTCCCGGCATCAAAAAAAGCCTGTGCGACGAAAAGGGAGAACCCCGCCGATTTCTCAACTTCTACGTCAACAGCGAAGACATCCGCTTTTTGGATGGCTCAAACACAGCCCTCCAAGATGGCGATGAAGTCAGCATTGTTCCTGCTGTTGCTGGTGGCTGATTAATTTTCAAATAAACGCAAGTGAACGCAGATAGTTATTTAAATCTATCTGCGTTCATTTGTGTTTATTTACGGTTTAAAAACTACTCCTTCGCTAAGCTGTTCGGCATTTAAAGGGCTTGCGTAAGGTGCGTCAGCATCTAAGGTTTTCCGTTTCAGCGTAAGGGTTATAAGCTGACGCACCCTACTAGCCTCGTTACTGGTTTAAATGCTCCACAGCTTAACCGAGAAAATCCTACAAATCCCGGATTAGGTAAGGAATGAGAATTAAATAACTTACAATTTTAATTGTTATTGTGGGATGGGCGTCCCGCCCGTCCAAAAAGGACGGGCGGGACGCCATCCCACAATCTTGTGGAAGTTATTTAATTCTCATTTCTTATATCTAGGCTGGTAGTTGCGCTTGGGTACCCAAGCGCAACTACCAAACCTAAAACTCCTTTCTTTGTTCGCAGTGCGTCCGAGAATTATCCTACTAGGAAGCTGCCCTTGCAGCAGTCCGGGGACGGCGCCGGCCCGTCACCTGATTGGCAGGAGATGGCAAGGATGGGGATGATGGCGATGACGGCGATGATGGCGATGATTGCGAGGATAATAGCTTAGGTGCTTCCAGGGCACCTGGAGATACTGCTGCTTTTTCCGATCGCACTGCTTCTTCAGGAATTTGCATCAGGAATACCAACAGCGGATTGCTTTGCAGTTCCCGGCGCATCACTCGCTGAATTGCTTTTTCTATTTGCGTTTGCACTCCTACCCAGTCAACATCAACTTGTGAGTCAGCAGTGGCAGGTTTTACAAATTCTGACCAACGATCGCTCAAAACTGTTTCAATGGTTTGAGTGATTAATTTGATAACCTCCGCGCGATCGGCTGATGTCACTACACCTTTCAAGTGGACTTCTGGTTTAGCAACTAATTTGCCTTCCCAATTCAAAGCCGCCGCTACAGTTACAACGCCATCTCCCGCCAACTGCTGACGTTCCTTGAGGACGCTAGCTTTGACAACGCCCGATCTAGAAGCATCTACCAATTCAATTCCTGAAGGCACTTGACCAGCAACTCGTATCGAATTTTCGGTCAATTCTACGACATCGCCGTTATCAATAACCACCATATTGCTAGCGGGAATGCCCATGCTTTGAGCCGTCTTGGAGTGCTGGATCAGCATCCGGTGTTCCCCGTGAACCGGCAAGAAGAACTTGGGACGAGTCATGTTAATCATTAACTTTTGGTCTTCTTGACAACCGTGGCCGGAAACGTGAATGCCTTTGTCGCGGCCGTAAACCACGTGTGCTCCTAGCATCATCAGTTTATCGATCGTGTTTACCACTGCGATCGTATTTCCCGGAATCGGATTAGCTGAGAAAATGACAGTATCGCCCTTTCTGATTTTCAGTTCGTGATGTTCGCCGTTAGCAATGCGAGTCATCGCCGCCATCGGTTCGCCTTGGGAACCTGTAGTTAAAATCAGCACCTTGTCTTCTGCCAAATTGCGGATTTCTTTCAGCGGTTTGAAAATACTATCTTCGCATTTGATGTAGCCAAGATTGCGGCAGTGAGCGATGACGTTAAGCATCGACCGGCCAACCACTCCGACATACCGATTGTTTTTCTTAGCCAAGTCCAAAACAATTTGCAATCGGTGTACCGACGAAGCAAAAGTCGTCAGCATTATCCGTCCCGGTGCTTGAGCGATAATTCTGTCTAAATTCGGCGCCACAGAACTTTCCGAAGCGGTAAAACCGGGAACTTCCGAGTTAGTAGAATCGCTGATCAAGCACAGCACGCCTCTCTCGCCGTACTCCGCCAGCTTTTGCAAATCAAAATGCTCGCCGTCTACAGGAGTGTGGTCAATTTTAAAGTCTCCGGTGTGGATCACAATTCCGACGGGAGTGTGAATTGCCACCGTAAAACTGTCGGCCATCGAGTGAGTGTTGCGGATGTATTCGACTAAGAAATTCTTGCCAATTCTGACAGTATCCCTGGGTCTAACCGTTCTCAATTCAGTGCGGTGAGACACTCCGGCTTCTTCGAGTTTTCCGGCTAGCAAAGCCATCGCCAAACGCGGGCCGTAGATGACTGGAATTTCAAATTGTTTGAGGTGATAAGGGATACCACCTATGTGGTCTTCGTGACCGTGAGTCACGATCATACCTTTAATTTTGTGGCTGTTTTCCCGCAGGTAAGTCATGTCGGGAAGGACAATATTTACCCCGTGCATTCCATCTGTCGGGAACGCTAAACCGGCATCTAAAAGAATGATTTCGTCGCCGTACTCGAACACACAAGTGTTTTTACCGATTTCGTGCAGCCCGCCGAGGGGAATAACTTTTAGAGCAGATGCAGTTGTATTTTTGATCATGCGTATCCTTTGTTAGTTATTTTTGTTATTGGTCTGTGGTCTATGGTCTGTCGTCTTTCGTCTTTCGTCTACGGTTCGTTGGTAGGGCGATATTTTTCCAAATATTTATGGAAAAATCCCTGGCGGGTTTTACTCTCCCGTACAGTCAGTTGTCTTTGGCCTTCATTCTTCTATCTTCAGTCTTTAATGCTTGACTGTTAGCTACTTACTAACACTTAATTACTAATGACTGATAACTCAGAACTAATGACTGATAACAACCAATATTCAGTTGTCTGAAAACTCGTTCTCGCTCGTCTAGCTAGCTGATACTGCTGCTAGCTGACTCAGTACGTCCTTTAACTTTTGAGTTACCTCAACGGGCGGATCGCACAGGGGCGGACGGGTGGAGCCGACATCCCAGCCTTGAAGCTTGAGAGCTGTCTTGACTGGAATGGGATTTGTGGTGAGAAAAAGAGCTTTAAACAGGTCAAAAAGTTGCAAGTGAATCTGGGTAGCGACTTGAACTTGACCGGCCTCGAAAGCTTTGATCATCTGTTGCAGTTGTTCTCCTACCAGATGGCTGGCTACGCTAACTACACCAGATCCTCCTACCGCCAACATTGGCAAAGTTAGGGAATCATCTCCAGAATAGATGGCAAATTCAGGGGATGTCAAGCACCGAATTTGACTTGCTTGATCCAAGTTGCCACTTGCTTCTTTTACGGCCACAATGTTGGGAATTTGGGCCAATCGAGCCACCGTCTCCGGCAACATATTCTGACCAGTGCGACCGGGGATGTTATATAACATTATAGGCAATTCTGGAGCAGATTGCGCGATCGCCCGAAAATGATTATATAAACCTTCTTGCGGGGGTTTGTTGTAATAAGGAACCACCTGCAAACAACCGTCTAACCCTAGTTTAGCTGCTTTTTTCGTAGCTGCGACTGCTTCTGAAGTAGAATTCGAGCCTGCTCCGGCGATTACCAACGCCTTACCGGCCACCGCCTTTTGTACCACCTGAAATAATTCGTACTCTTCATCCCACGTCATAGTGGGAGACTCGCCAGTAGTGCCGCACACTACCAAGCTATCTGTACCGCGATCGGCTAAATGAACTGCCAATTGTTCTGCTACCGCATAGTTAACGCTGCCGTCTTCCTTAAACGGCGTAATCATTGCAGTCAGAACCCGTCCAAACTTTACCACACTTTCTCCGATTTTAGACTGTTGATGTTTGATTTTAAATTTTTGATTTCAGATGAAAGGTTTATCTAAAATCCCCAATTTCAATTTTCAAGTTGCGAGGCTTCCCCTAATTAGAAGCCGCCGCCACTTGGCTTCGCAACAAATTTTTTTCTACCAGCAACTCAGCTATCTGCACCGCATTTAAAGCCGCCCCTTTGCGAATTTGATCGCCCGACAGCCACATTTCCAACCCGCAGGGGTGAGAAATATCTTGGCGAATCCTGCCGACTAACACGTCATCCTTACCGCTGGCTTCTGCGGGCATCGGGAAATAATTAGCTTGCCAGTCTTCTACCAGCTTAACCCCGCTTGCCTGCTTTAAGATTTCCCTGGCCTCGATCGCGCTAAAAGGCTCTGCAAACTCTAGATTAATCGCTTCCGAATGAGCCCGCAGTACGGGAACCCGCACACAAGTTGCCGTAATTTTAATCTCGTCCGTACCAAATATCTTCCGAGTTTCGTTTACCATTTTCATTTCTTCTTCACAATACCCCAAATCGTTAATCGGGGTGTTGTGCGGAAACAAATTAAATGCTAACGGGTAGGGAAATATATCTGTTTTGGGAGTTTCTCCCTGCAAAATTGCTCTTGCTTGAGCTTTCATTTCCTCCATTGCCCTGGCCCCCGCCCCGCTGGCAGACTGGTAAGTTGCTACAACGATGCGCTGTATCGGCCTAACTTTGTGAAGTGGCCAAACGGCAACCGCCATCAAAATAGTCGTGCAGTTGGGATTTGCAATTATACCTCGGTGAGCTGCTGCCGCTTGGGGATTGACTTCGGGAACCACTAGCGGTACCGTCGCATCCATGCGGAAAGCGCTAGAATTGTCAATTACCACTGCCCCGGCTGCCACAGCTTGCGGAGCCCATAATTTAGAAGTAGAGCCGCCGGCAGAGGCGAGCACCAAATCTACATTATCAAAAGATCGCGCCGAAACTGCTTCCACCTGCAGCATCTCGCCCCCAAAAGGCAAGGTAGTGCCTGCTGAACGTTCCGAAGCCAGCAGCTTCAAGTGAGAAATCGGAAAAGTCCGGCTGTGCAAGAGTTCTAGCAACTCGGCCCCGACTGCGCCGGTAGCTCCTAAAATGGCAACTCGATAGGATTGAGACAAATTAGTTTCCTCCACAAATTAGAGTCTAAAGGATCGAAATCAAAAATTTAAATAACTGCAATTCTCAATATCAAACTTAATTAATGTTATGCGATATCAGGAGCATGAGAGGATAGCAATGGTGCAGTTAACCTAAAAGGGCGATCGAACTTCCCGATCGATCCGTGCGATCGTACCCAATGCCAGTTTAGCATCTTTTGTCGCTCGCCCACGCCCAATCCGCATCCGGTTAAGTTTTGCGATATATCTGCATTTTCGCAGGCGCATCCATTGACTTTGACTGGCCGCAGAGACCGGCAAGATTGACATCACAGGGCGATATGTGCTATGGTGCATCGGCAATTAGTGGACTTAACCTCCACATTCCTAGCAAAAGCTAGTATCCTCAAACCCAAACTATTTGGCAAGAGCCAAAAAAGTAGCCGGCAATGACTTACAGTCTCATCCGGTAAAGGTGTTGTAGTTGTGCCGTTACGAGTCAAAGCGTACAAAATTAAAATGCAGGCAAAGTCAGATTTGTATGTATTTTATCAAGGAAATTGGGTCTAAAACCCTGTCCTTCTAGGACGGCTTTAATTTCTTAAATCCCTTCCTAAAAGTCAGGAAATTTCTAGTATTCTAGAGTAGTCAAGGTTAAACTCCTGCGCCCTAGTGCATAAAAACAGTTAACGACACACTTTGGCGCGTAAACCGGGGGACAAAGAGCGGCGAAAACTCTATAAACAGCTAGGGGCTTAACACAGTTCCTTTAACCAGAGAAACAAACTATTTAGTCTTGTTAAGTAGGGTAGGGCATACCCGAACTCTAGGTAAATATCCTAGTACGCTTTTGGAGATAGACCAAGAGGGATGACTGCGAATCAGGCTCGTTAATTGGTAGGATTTCTACGGTTAAAAAGTTTGAGGATTGCCGAAAGGACGCAACATTTTAAGGTCAGTCGCTGAATTAAGAATCCCTGACCTAAAGGACAGGGAGTGTCAATACACTATTGTTAAATATCAAAAAAGCCGATGAAAGTAACCCAGGAAAAACTTCCAGCTAGCCAAATTGGTCTGGAAATCGAAGTACCGTCAGAAAAGTCAAAACAAGCTTACGAGCAAGTAATTAAACAATTTGCTCGCGAGGTTAGTATTCCTGGGTTCCGCAAAGGCAAAGTTCCCCGTCAAGTTTTGCTACAGCGCCTAGGCCAGAGTCGTTTGAAGGCGACGGCTTTGGAAAATTTGATTAATGATTCCCTGCAAAAAGCCCTCGAACAAGAAAAAATTGCGGCAATTGGCAGTTTTGAACTTCGCACCGAGTTTGAAGAATTACTAGAGAAGTTCGATCCAGAACAGCCTCTGATTTTTTCGGCGAAGGTTGATGTACAACCCGAAGTAAAAATGGGTCAGTACACAGGTTTGCAGCTTCAAGCAGAAGAAGCTAAGTATGATGAGGGTCAGGTAGATGAGGTATTGGCAAAATATCGATCGGACAAAGCTACTTTAATCCCCGTAGAAGGCCGGCCAGCTCAGTTGGGAGACACGGCTTTGGTTGATTTCTCCGGTAGATTTGCGGAAGCACCAGAAGGCGAAACTCCCGCAGAAATTCCCGGTGGCGAAGCAGAAGACTTCCAAGTAGAATTGTCGGAAAATCAGTTTGTACCGGGCTTTATCCAAGGCATGATCGGGATGAATCCAGGAGAAACGAGAGAAGTTTCTGTACAGTTCCCCGAAGAGTATAGCAGTGAAGAATTAGCCGGAAAACCAGCAGTCTTTACGATTACCCTCAAAGAACTTAAGGAAAAAGAATTGCCGGAGTTGGACGACGACTTCGCCCAAGAAGTCAGCGAGTTTGAAACCTTAGCAGAACTGCGCGAATCGCTGGAAACTCGGTTTAAAGCCGACCAAGAAAACCAGACATCAGCTAATAAGGAAAAAGCTATATCAGCAGCACTTGTGCAGCTAATAGAAGTGGAAATTCCCGAAACAATGGTCGATCGCGAAATCGATTATTTGTTGAATCAACAAGCCCTCCAATTGAAAAATTACGGCATAGATATCAACCAACTGTTTACCGAAGAAAATATGGGCCCGATGCGGGAACGCTCGCGCCCGGAAGCAATCGAGCGCCTCAAGCAGAATTTAGCTCTGGCAGAAGTAGCCAAGCTGGAATCCTTATCTGTTGAACCAGCAGAAGTAAAAGCAGAAGTAGCAAAAATCAGAAAGCAGTTTCCCAAAGGAGATTTTGACCCCCAAAGGTTGCAGGAATTTGTAGCAGAAGACTTGCTCAAACAAAAAACCCTGAAATGGTTGGAAGAAAAAGGAACAATCGAACTCGTACCTGAAGGCTCACTGACTCCTGCAGCAGCAGAAGAATCAGAAGAATCGGACGCTGAAGATTCAGCAGAAGCAGCCACGAGCGTTGAAGTGGAAGTCGTAGGCGAAGAATAGGGCGCAGAATCAAAGTAGTAGGGACACCGCACGCCAGCCCTTCTTCGTGTCAACAAACACGTTAAACCCGCAGTCGGGCAGGGGTTTAAACCCCTGCCTCAAAGCGCAAGTCCTCGCTATGAGGACTGAATAATTCATTAGTCCTCATAGTGAGGACTTTAGCTATAAGCCCCGTGGAATTGATTCCCTGGCGGACTAGCGGGCCCACTGGTGGACTTGGCAGGCTGAAAGCTTAAGTGGACACTAATTGGCTCTTGGAGTGTGCCTAGGGCGGGGATCGGGGGTATCTGAAGTGCGATCGAATTTTACGTTTAATGTCGAGCTACTGTTGAATTTGGGTTAAATAGTCACAAGATTTTTGCTCGACTATGCCCTGTTTGGCCAATGCCCAATTCCCCATTCCCCCGATATCTGTTCAGAAGAGGCATAATAGTTAAAAGCTGGCGGCTTAATTTAAAGCTTTCATCAGCAGCAGCAAATTGTCTAGAATCCTTGACTGGTGTCTTATGGTTGTATCTCAATCTTCCAATTACCTAATTACAAGCTATAACGATTTTGATGTCAGTTCCAGCCCCAGCAATGTAGTGCCGATGGTGCTAGAACAGTCGGGGATGGGCGAGCGGGCTTTTGACATTTACTCGCGCTTGCTGCGGGAGCGAATTGTGTTTTTAGGAACTCCCGTAACCGACGAAGTTGCTGACTCAATAGTGGCTCAGCTATTGTATCTAGATGCCGAAGACCCAGAAAAAGATGTCCAAATGTACATTAATTCCCCCGGTGGCTCGGTGACGGCCGGCATGGCAATTTATGACACAATGCAGCAAATCCGCCCGGATGTGGTGACGATTTGTTACGGTTTGGCAGCGAGTATGGGCGCATTTCTGCTGACAGCAGGAGCTCACGGTAAGCGGATGTCTCTTCCGAGTTCCCGGATTATGATTCACCAGCCGCTTGGAGGTGCTCAAGGTCAAGCAGTTGATATTGAGATTCAAGCCAAAGAAATCCTTTATCATAAGCGTAAGCTGAATCAACTGCTAGCGCACCACACGGGTCAACCGATCGACAAATTAGAGGCGGATACAGAGCGCGACTTTTTTATGTCAGCCGAGGAAGCCAAAAATTACGGTTTGGTCGATCGAGTTATCGCTAAGGAAAACCTTCCGACGGCGGGAGAGAATGTCACTGCACTGAATTAAGAGGCTGTTATGTCTAAGTACGACTCCCATCTAAAATGTTCGTTTTGTGGCAAGTCTCAAGAGCAAGTACGCAAGTTGATCGCAGGGCCCGGGGTGTATATCTGCGACGAATGCGTTGACTTGTGCAATGAAATTTTAGATGAGGAGTTGTTTGATTCGAGTGCAGTGCCCGCAGCGGCGGTGGCTCCGAAGCAGGAAACGACGCAAAAGCGCCGCGGTACTTCGGGCAAAAGTATGTCGCTGAGCCAAATTCCCAAGCCGAGGGAAATTAAAAATTATCTCGACGAAAATGCGATCGGGCAAGATGAGGCGAAAAAGGTGCTCTCGGTGGCAGTTTACAACCACTACAAGCGCCTGAGCTTTATCCATGCCAAAAATAGTGGCAAGCACCCGCCGGAAGAAGTAGAACTGCAAAAATCGAATATTTTGTTAATCGGGCCGACTGGTTGCGGCAAAACTCTGCTGGCTCAGACTTTGGCGGATATGCTAGACGTGCCGTTTGCGGTGGCTGACGCGACGACGCTGACGGAAGCGGGCTATGTCGGGGAAGATGTGGAAAATATTTTGCTGCGGCTGCTGCAAGTGGCAGATATGGACGTGGAAGAGGCGCAGCGCGGAATTATTTATATTGATGAAATTGACAAAATAGCCCGCAAGAGCGAAAATCCTTCGATTACGCGGGATGTTTCTGGGGAAGGCGTGCAGCAGGCGCTGCTGAAAATGCTGGAGGGGACGATCGCCAATGTACCTCCCCAAGGCGGGCGCAAGCATCCCTACCAAGACTGCATCCAAATTGATACCAGCAATATCATGTTTATCTGCGGTGGTGCTTTTGTCGGTCTGGAGAAAGTGATAGAGCAGAGAACGGGCAAAAAGTCAATGGGCTTTATTCAGCCCGGAGAAGCTCAGCCGAAGGAAAAGCGGGCTGCTGATGTACTCAAGCAACTGGAACCGGATGATTTGGTGAAGTTTGGGATGATTCCTGAGTTTATCGGGCGGGTGCCGGTGGCGGCGGTGTTAGAACCGCTGGATGAGGAAACGCTGATGGCGATTTTGACGGAACCCCGAAATGCTTTGGTTAAGCAGTATCAAAAGCTGCTGAAGATGGATAATGTGCAGTTGGACTTTAAGCCAGAGGCGATTCGGGCGATCGCCCAGGAAGCATACCGCCGCAAAACTGGAGCACGGGCGCTGCGGGGAATTGTCGAAGAATTGATGTTGGATGTGATGTACGAGTTGCCGTCGCGCAAGGATGTTGCCCGGTGTACGATTACTAAGGAAATGGTCGAGAAGCGATCGACTGCTGAGTTATTGGTACTTCCGTCTTCGCTACCAAAACCGGAATCGGCTTAAAAGTTTTCACATTGTCAATAAGTCTTTTAGGGCGGGATCTCCTGCCCAACCCATACTCCCCACAAGAAAATTCACTCTTTGTGGAACAGGCCGGAAAGCCTGTTCTTGAGCATGGTACAACATATCATATCGTTTCCGGTTGCATCGAAATTATTAGTAGCCGAAATTAGGAGACGGCAGTGCCGTCTCCCTACCCAAAATAACATTGTAGGGAGATGGCACTGCCGTCTCCTCTATCATTTCCAAGAGTGCAACCGAAATTGATATCATATCAAGCCAATGCCCAATGCCCAATTCTCATTTACCAATCAATAAAATCATCCTCACCTAACTCAGAAGATAACTCGGAAAAATCAGGTTCAGATTCCAATCTAAAAGTTTCCGACTCCCAAATCTCCAAGTCATCAGACAAATCGACTACTTGCCCGTCAAACATATCAGCCCATTGCCTAGCCCTATTCGCGACATCTCGCGCGTCATCACGCACCGCTATAGCCTGAGCGTTAAAGTCAGTTTGAGAGTCTGTAGAACCGTTTGTGGGCGATCGCGATTCGGAAATTGCCGGCACATTAACAGCGGTATTTTCAGTCGCAGGCGGGTGTTTTTGTTCTTCTCTACCCTTCCCCAAAAAATCATCTGTAATCTCAGAAGCCGCCGACTTCTGCACCTGTTGGCCCGCATCATCCGCAGGATGAGAATTGCTGGCATTTTCGCCACCACGTCCGTTAGAAGTTGGCAAATTCTTGGTGCGGGAACTATTAGTTTCAGCGGGATTTGTCAAGCCCACCTTTACTGTTACTCGACGGTTAAAAATTTGCAAAAAAGCTTCTGCAATATTAGCTACTTTGTCTTTAACCATATTGAGCAACGGCTGCGAACTAATCTTAACATAAGCAGTATCATTGCTAAAAATTACTAGCTGTCCATGTTGACGAAGCAGCGATTGAGTTCCATGGGGCCGCACGCGGTCAAGTACCTGTTCCCACACTCGATTTAAATCGATTTCATCGCCTGAATTAGCCGGGGAATAATTTGTTTGATTCGTTTCCGCAGTTGGTGCAGGTGCAGGAATCGCTGCAGGAGGTGTGTTTTCTATTCGATTAGCCACAGGCGGCGACTGCGGCGGAGGATTTTGCGAATTGGGAACAGAAGATTGTTCAATATTAGATGTTTGACTTCCTCCCGATTGTAGGGGCGGTGCCCCCGTGCCCGCCCTTGGTTGGGGGGGGTAATTTTGTGGTGGTTGAGCAACATTTTTCGCTGGTTCGGCTGTTGGTTGCTGCTGAGTTCTAATTGCTGATGGCAATAATCCCAACAGCGTTACTTCCAGCCACAAACGCGGCTGAGTGGTGTTTTTAATTTGCACTTCGTGGGTTTGCAAATGTTTCTGACCGGCCAAAATCAACTCGGCATCCCAATTGCGGGCAAAATCCCCCAGTTTTTCCCAAGTGGCCGATGTTAAAGCTACTAAATCTGACCGTTTCGGGGCAGCTTTGGCTATTAGCAAATCTCGGTAAAAGCTCGCGAGACTTTGCAGCACGATTAGCGGTTCCCGACCGCGATCCATTAGGTGACGAGTCATGTCTATTAATGCTGTAGCGTTATCTGTATCAATAGCTTGCAGCAAATCCATTAAATCATTTTCGGGAACCGCACCGACTAAATCCCAAACTTTTTCGACTGTTACTTGACCGGGAAATAAGCTCAGTTGGTCGAGCAAACTTTCGGCATCTCGCAGACCTCCTTGGGCGATTTGAGCAACCATTTGTACTGCATCACTGGCAATATTGATGTTTTCTAATTGGGCAATTTTGTGCAAGTGAGCAATCATTGCTTCGAGTGGTATGCGGCGGAAGTCGAACTTTTGGCAACGAGAAATAATAGTTGGTAATACTCTTTGTGGGTCGGTTGTGGCGAGGACGAATACAACGCGATCTGGCGGTTCTTCTAATGTTTTCAATAAGGCATTAAATGCCTGGGTACTGAGCATATGAACTTCGTCGATTACATATACTTTATAGCGGCACTGTACGGGCGAAAATTGAGCTCGTTCAATCAAATCCCGAATGTTATCTACTCCGGTGTTGCTGGCGGCGTCAATTTCGATGACATCTAGTGTCGAACCTCGGGCAATTTCTTGGCAAACGTTGCATTTGCCACAGGGTGTGGGGGTGGGGGCTACCGTAGAAATACAGTTGAGGGATTTGGCGAAAATTCGGGCACTGGAGGTTTTACCGGTGCCTCTGGGGCCGGTGAATAGATATGCTGGTGCTATGCGCTCTTGTAGGATGGCGCTGGTGAGGGTTTGGGCGATCGCCTCTTGACCGACTAATTCGGCAAATGTCTGAGGGCGATATTTGTGGTGCAGGGGTTCGTAGGTCACGATCGAATATTGGTGGTATTAGCTGTAATCTTAGCTAAGGAGACGTTGTTCGATCGCAAAGAGAGCTCGACTCTCACAGCAAGCCGCCCGGTGGGCTTGCACGGGGGGAGTGAGCCAACAGTAGGAATTAGCACTCTTCAATGTCCGCCCCTCGATCGTCCGGGCGATCGACTGTTCTGCTTGATGTTTTCCGCAGCTCGCTTCCAGAGTTAGTATTAATTTATGTGTATTTCTTTTTATTTTTCTAGAAAAGGAGACCCCCGAACCAACATTTTTTTTAGCTGTATTGGTATAATATCTTACAGACAATTCACCATTTCTATTGGCCAGTACCAGCGCACGATTTTCCGATATTTCGGAAACCTGCTTGCAGTTAAAGATAAAGTATTAATTAGAGGGTGCGTGTTCCAGTTGCAGAAATCCAGTTGTACCAAGATGATGGTGGAATGATGTCAATGTTGGTTGATCCAGTTGCACTACCAGCTCTACTCTGGAGTCCTGTATAAATATAGCGTCAAATTTTACCCTTTAAAAGCCCATGTCAACCCAAATAATCCTTGTAGAACCAAGGTTGGCAGTAGCCTCTCCCAAACCTAAACAGGCTAAACCCGGAGATCCGTCCTCAGACCAACTCTTCATGGGAGCGTCGGGATTACTGTTGTTATTGCTTATCGGTTTAGCTGTGTTTACCAAGCTAAAACTCGACGATTTGAGCAAAAAGCTCAAGTTTGAGGAGTTTAGAAATCGAGAACTCCAGAAAAAATACAAAATGGCTCTGGAAACCATGTCAAAGATGGAAAAGAATCCCGACCTTATCCACTCGCGAGACTTTAATTTAGACTACCTGAGAATGCGAATGGCGGAAGAAGTCTTTCACTTTGCCATTGTGAATCAGATTAAGGTAAAAGTCAAAGAGAAAATTAGTATTGCCCTGCGTCCGACTCAGGCTGCAGTGGGAGATAAAAACGGGAATGCCGGCAGTGGCAGGCAAGTGGATTCGATGTTTGATATCGAATACGAAACTGGCGATCCGGCGGTAAAAATAGAAAAACGAGTGCTGTTTCGGATTCAAATTAAGCTGATGAAACTGCCGACTCAGGCTACATCAGCGACAATTAATCAAATTATTGACTGTTTGGAAACTTATCTGAGTCCTTCAGACGACCACGACAGTTGGCAGCCGACAATTCAAGGTCGCATCGTTCATATTGAGTGGGATCAAAAAGCCAAGCCGACGCCGATGTTGGTGCTGGAACAGTCGAATGAAGGGGTGAATGTTACCTTTAGGACTACGAGAACGCCTGCGGGCCGACCTGCAAATGACCTTGAGAGCCAGTTGACAGGAGCGAAAGGCCAAAAAAACGGCAAAAGTAGTTCTAAAACTCCAGCCAAAGGTGCAACAAAAAGTCCTGCCAAGGTAGGAGGAAAGCGTCCCGGTTCTCGGAAATAAGTTGAGGTGGATTAATATTATTTTCCCGAAAGAACGCCTGTGGCAGCCGCTGTTGATGTATCTTGTGCGAGGTAGCCGTCTTCCATGTGAATAATGCGATCGGCTATGTCTAAAATGCGGTTGTCATGGGTGACAAGCAAAATAGTGCTGTGCTGTTCTTTGGCTAAACCTCGCATGATTTCTACCACATCTCGACCTGATTTACTGTCTAGTGCTGCTGTGGGTTCGTCTGCTAATACTAATTTCGGCTGGCTGACTAATGCGCGGGCGATCGCAACTCTTTGTTTTTGGCCGCCCGAAAGACTGCTTGGGTAATAATCTATTCTGTCTCCCAACCCCACAGCTTCCAGAATCCCTTCTATTTTATCATTAGTTTCTTTGTTAGAAAGATGGTTGTGTAGGTCGAGGGACATTTGCACATTTTGCCTAGCACTCAAGCATTTCAGCAAATTATGAGCTTGGAAAATATAACCGATGTCGCGACGGACTTGTACTAATTTATTTTTCGGCGTTCCCCGCAATTCTTGGTCGAGAATTTTCAGACTACCTTCTTGGATAGATCGCAAAGCTCCAATCAAGGTTAACAATGTTGTTTTACCAGACCCCGAAGGCCCCGTCATTAGCACGATTTCGCCCGGATAAATTTCTAGGTTGATGTCAAATAATGTCTGTTTGCGAAGTTGACCTTCGCCGAAAGAATGGTTTAGATTTTTAATTGAGACAACTGGTAGAGTGTTCATGGTTATTAGTTATTAGTTATTAGTTATTAGTTATTAGTTATGAGTTATGAGTGTTTTTTTATTTCATAATTCCTCATTCTTTAATCCGTGTATCCGTGTCAGAATCCGTGTCGTGCCTTCCTTCCTTAAAAAATATCCGCCGGATCTGCCGCCTGCAACTTCCTAACCGCGATCGCCCCCGATACAAAACACATGACTGTTGTCATGACAAACACAGTTACAACTTTCCCCAAAGTCATGTACATCGGCAAACTCGTAGCAGTTCTCGCTAAATTGTACAGCACCACAGAAATCCCAAGTCCGGGCAAATAGCCCAGGATTGCCAAAATTAAAGCCTCTTGAAAAACCACACTCAAAAAGTAACTGTCTTTATATCCCATCGCCTTCAAAGTAGCGTATTCTGGCAAATGGTCAGTAACATCAGTATAGAGAATTTGATAGACAATCACGATGCCGACAATAAATCCCATAGCCGCGCCGAGAGTGAAAATAAATCCGATCGCCGTGCTTTCCTCCCAATATTTTCTCTCAAAAGCTACAAACTCTTCTTTAGAAGCAATAGTCACGTCTTGTGGTAAAGTTGCCCTCATTTTTTCAATAACCGCCTTGACATCAGTTCCCGGCTGCAAGTGAACAATTCCGACATCAATTAAGCCTCTAGTTCTTCTACTGTTAAAAATCCGCAGAAAGTTCAAATCGCTGGTAATAATATTGCCATCAGCACCGAAAGATGCTCCTAGAGTAAATAACCCCTCTACAGTAACGCGGCGGTTGTCTATTTCAGTTTCCACAGGCTTTCCCTGGTTGAAATAGTCTGCTACTGGCCCAAACTCCGGGCGGGAAGCTCGATCGAATAAAACGACATCTGAAATTTTGATTTTGTCCAAATTATCCTTAACTTCCGGCAGATCAAAGATGGGACGATTGGGGTCAAAACCGATTATCATCAGTTGGCGGGTATTGTTTTTGTCTGGTGCGGGATTTTTCCACAAACCAAAGCCTAGATATACCGGGCTGATTCCGGTAACGCCGTTAAAACTCAAAGCTTGATACAAACGCCGTTGGGGAAAACTTTTCATGGCTATTAAAGCCGTTGACTGGGTGCTGGTGATAAAAATATCTCCTTTTAATTGCGAGTGAAAGCTGATGGAACTTTCAAACAGCGCATCTCTAAATCCAAACTGGATAAACATCAGCAAGTCGGCAAATCCAATGCCGGCTAGCGCGATTACTAAGCGCATTTTTTCGCGAGTTAACTGTGCCCAAGCTAGCGGTATTTTTGCCATAAGAGTCAATCAATTTTAGATTTTAGATTTTAGATTGGGGATTTTGGATTGAATAATTTTAGGATTTAAGCACGGGTGTTGAGAAACCGGGTTTTTTACCCTTATATTTGATTCACACCCTTAATCTCGGTAAAAAACGCGGTTTCTTGAGTGCCCATGCGTAAGTTTGGTCAACGTAAAATTTAGATATCTATTTTAACTTCAACCTGCAAGTTTGTTAAGGTTGCAACTTTTTTGCTCGACTCGGGATCGAGGCGAATTCTTACTTCGATAACTCTAGCATCAGTGTCGGCGGCGGGGTCGGTATTCAGGACATCTTTTTTGCCGATTTGTTTGCCGATGCGAGCGACTGTTCCTGCCAAAGTGCCTGCCAAAACGGGGCTGGTGACTGCTGCGCGCTGGCCGTTTCGCACTTTGGCGATGTCGGTTTCATAAACTTCTGCTACGGCGTACATTTGATCGGTGCCGCCTAGTTCTACGATGCCGTCTTGAGTGTTGACACGTTCTCCTTGTCGGCTGTGAACTTTGAGAATGTAGCCGGATACGGGTGCTTTGATGTAACTTAAGTTTAAGTCTACTTGAGCTTTTTGTTTGGCGGCGATCGCACTTTCTACGGCGGCTTGGGCTGCTTGCACATCTTCGGGACGTACTTCGGCAATTTGGTCTAGATTTGCTTTGGCTTGATTGATTTCTTCTTGGCCAGTTTCTGCTTTTTGTTTGAGTATTGCTTCGGCTTGATTAATTTGTTCTCTACCTGTTTCTATCTTTTGATTTAAGGTGGCTCTGGCTTGGTTAATTTCCTGCCTACCAGTTTCTAATTTGCGTTTGAGATTGGCTCGCGATTGATTGATTTCCTGCTGGCCTGTTTCTACTGTTTGTTTGATTGTTGCTTTCGTTTCGACTATTTGCTCTTGCAGTGTTTGCACGGTTTTTTCTAATATAGCTTGCGCTTCTTTGACTCTCTGGCGAGCCGTCTCTACTGCTAAGCGTTTGGTGTCGTAGGCGGAAGCAGAAATTGCGCCTGTTTCGGAGAGTTCTTTATTGCGTTTTTCCTCGGCTTCGGCGTTGGTTAATTCGGCTTTTAGCCGATCGACTGTAGCGTTTTGAGAGGCAATTTCGCCCCGCAATTGAGCTTCTAACCTAGCCAATTTGGCTTGCTGCACCTCTGTTTCTCTTTGGAGTTGTGCCTCAAATTTAGCAAGATTAGCTTGTTCCGCTTCGGTTTCTCTTTGCAGCGCGGCCTCGAATTTGGCGACGTTAGCTTGTTCGGCTTCGGTTTCTCTTCGCAGTTGAGCTTCTAAGCGGGCGACATTGGCGGCTTCGGCTTCGGTTTCTCTTTGCACTTGTGCTTCAAACTTGGCAACTTCTGCTTTCCCGGCGCCGACAACGCCTGTTTTTGCGCCTGCTTGAATTTTCGCTAATTCTGCTTGTTTGACTTTGACTTCTTTGTCGGCTTGTTGGAGGATTGCTTGGAGCCGATCGCGCGTATCGAGAACTGCTATGATTTGTCCTTGACTGACTCGATCGCCCTCTTCCACCTGCAACTGTTCAATTCTTGCTCCCTCCGACGCCGAAGGGGCCGACAATTTGATAACTTCCCCCTGGGGAGTCAACCTACCCAAAGCGGTAACGCTGTTGCGGGTGGCGACGGAAGTTGCAGCCGCCGTTGCAGCCGCCGCCTTTAACTCTTCGGCTTTTCTAATTTGAGATACTTGCCAAAAACCGACTCCTGTGGTAATTACAGTGGCGGCGATCGCTAAACCGATGACTCCTCGCCCTGGGGGTTTTAAAAATGATTTATCCTTAACCCGTGATTCCTTTACCATTACTTATAAAGTAGGTGATTTCCTGATTAAGTTTTTTCCACCCACTATGAAGTATTGTAAACCAATTTCAGCTATTTAGGGATATCAAAAAGCACCTCGGTCATGTAATGTTCTGCCCAATCTTGACCGAAAGCTTTTTCGAGTACGCGGCGGGTTTTGTCGTTTTGCTGCTGCTGGGTGCAGTAGTAAATTTGAGCGTCTAGAATTTTCGATCCTTCTGCGGCAGAGACTGGTTCGCAAGCGACTGCCTGTTGGCAGTGAATTTCAACGTAGGATTGAACAATATCCAGAAACCGAGTTTCTTCTTCGAGAGACTCTGGCCGCACAAACAGACAAAATTCTGAGAAAATATCCCCCCATTCGGGAATTTGGCGGGGACAAGAAAATTGGTCTATCTGCAAACTTTCCAGTTGGGTTCGGTAGGTTTCCGACAAAGTTCGATCGGGATTGAGGGGAGAAAGGTCTGCGATCGCGGCGCTAACTTGGCCTTTGCCTGCTACTATATCCGTACCGAACATCGGCAAAGCATAATTCGGTCTGGGAAACATCACGCAGTGCAGTATGTCAAGTACCGGCCCGACTTTAGCGAGTTCGAGGTGTATTTTGCGGAACTGGGGCGTTTGATAGCAGCGGTTTTCAATGATCAGTTTTTCTCCTTCCAAGCGCCCTTCTACGTATCCCAACTCAGCGGGCAGGTGGTAGGGTTCGAGGTCGAGATAGCGGTGCCATACTGCTTCCATCCGGTCTGCTAAATCGCGGATGAGATGGTGCTGTTGTTCGCGCAGAGAAGGCTGGGATATTTCTAACATTCCTATTTATCGGGGGATAGCTTAATAAAACTTGATTCTACTCTTGCAGGATGCAGGAAAAAACGTAGATACTTTAACAATATCAGTAGATTGACTTACGATCGAGCAAGTTTTACAGGAGATGAGTGTATGTTTGGTCTGGGATTGCCCGAAATGGGCATTATTGCGGTAGTCGCTATTCTAATTTTCGGCCCCAAGAAGATTCCTGAGTTAGGAAATGCTTTGGGTAAAACGCTGCGGAGTTTTAAGGAAGGGGTTGGTCAATCTGAGGATGAAGCTGTTGAGAAGGATAAAGAGGAAGAGGGTCAGCCGAAAGTGTAAATTAGGTTTGTAGTGAGGATTTTAGTCCTCATTTTTAAGGGTTCAAGCGCTCACTACGAACCTATTCGGGAAATTTGCCTTCTCTAACTTCAAGGGAATAATCTTTCACAGCTTGGGTAATTGTTTCTCGCAAATTCGCGTAAGCTTTCGCAAAAGGCGGCTGTTTTTCAGAAAGTCCCAGCAAATCGGAAGTAACTAAAACTTGACCGTCGCAGTGCGGCCCTGCGCCGATACCAATGGTGGGAATAGTTAATTTTTGGGTAATTTGAGCGGCTAAGTCTGCGGGAATGTGTTCTAAGACGATCGCAAAGGCACCGGCTTCTTGAAGCGCGATCGACTCTGCTATGATGCGATCGGCAGCTTCAACAGTTTTTCCTTGTTTTTTGTAGCCGAGTTGGTGTACCGACTGCGGAGTTAAACCGACGTGTCCCATCACTGGAATTCCGGCGGATGTTAGCTGCGAAACTGTGGCGGCCATTGCTGGATATCCACCTTCTAATTTTACAGCTTGAGCGCCGGTTTCTTTCAAAACTCTCCCCGCCGATTGCATGGCTTGCTGGGGACTTTCTTGATAGGTTAAAAACGGCAAATCGACAACAATTAATGCTTGTTTAACACCGCGACGCACTGCTTTAGCGTGGTGCAGCATTTCATCGAGAGTGAGGGGCAGTGTTGTCTCGTAGCCCAATATGGGCATTGCCAGAGAATCGCCGACTAGGATGATATCTACGCCTGCTCGATCGATGAGTTGGGCGATCGCATAATCATAAGCTGTCAGGGCAACAATTGACCGCCCTTGTTGTTTCCACTGAATTAATTGATGAGTAGTGACTGACATTTTAGTGCAAAAATATAATATTATCTGTCTTCTACAAAAACATCCTCAAAGTCTCTATAACCACTCAACACCCTTTCAATTTGGATACCATTTTTAATAACGCGGTAAAAAATTACATATTTATCTACAGGGAAACTGCGTAGAGACGGTGCTAATTCCTCACGACTGCGCCCCATTTCTGGAAAATCTGCTAATAAACGAAATTTTTCCTGAAAAACATTAAGAAAATGGTTGGCTGCATTGGCGCTAAACTGCAACAGATAGTTCGTGAGTTCCCTTAAATCTTGCTTGGCGGGGGCACTCAAAGTGTATCGACTCATTTTTCACCCTCATCGGCTTGCTGAATCTCCTCACGCAGTTCTCTTAACACTTCTTCACCATCAAAAACCTCTCCGCGATCGGAAGCTTCAATTCCAATCATTATTTCCTTGCGGAGTTCCTCTAAACGCACCAAGCGTTCCATTTCTCGTTGTTCTAGCAATCGTAACGCAGCCCATACCACTTCAGAAGCTGATGAGTATCTACCGTTGTTGACTGTTGACTGAACAAACTGCTCTAGTTCGGGAGTTAAGGATATGTTCATTACGTTGAGTCACCTATTTGAGTCAACTACTATTTCCCATAATAACAAAAAACTATCAAATTTTGCGATCGGGATTTTAAACAATGAATCAGAGACAAGTAAGCTCTCATGTAGGTATAGCCAGCATTTAACGTTAATAATTTAGATTTTACACCCGAATATAGCTTTGCATTCCCTCCGCCGGCAAAACAATCAACCGCTGATTTTTAAAGTCCGGTTCTAAACCCAAATCTTCGAGGGGAATTAAGCCGAGTAAAGGTTCTTCTCCTGCGGGAATTTCTACACAATCATACCTGCCTTCCCGTTCAGCTACGGCAAGACTGACATCTTTGAACAGACGAAATGGTCGAGTTCCTATTGCTGTATTTCCTTGGATTTCACCAACTAAAGTTAAACCTAACTGACTGATAATATCTGCTGGTAAACAGAGTCGAGTTGCTTTTTTATCTACTAGGACGTTATCGATGGTGACCGATCGTATTTGCTCTGTGGCGATAAATCCTCTTTCTGCTAGCATCTTGTCTACTTCGTTGGTGACGGTTATTGTTGCGGTAAGTCGGCCCATTTTTTATCCTTTTGTTTTGCTATAGAATGTTGCCGTTGCCTTTCGACTAAACGATCTACAATCGAGGTTGCCTATTTTACATTTTAACAATATTTGTAACTAAAAGCGCTGTTGTTCTTTATTCTTTAAATTGGGTTGAGAAATATGGCAACTTAATAGCAAAAATGTTCTCTAATTATTGAATTACGAAGCTTCTGCCATTCTTGTTTAGAAACATCTGCACGAGTTTTGTCACCCGATGGATCGCGGATATCCCAAATTGTATCTGCAATCCGATCTAGCGATCGCCCATGATAACGATAATCGAAGTCCCAGAAAGCATCACCGACGCAATCTCCTTGTGTAGTAATCATTTCTCGATCGACTGTACTACGAATAGCATTCCATTCGCGGATGTAGGCCGAAGAATCGTCAGAACGCAATTTGCGACCTCCTAATTGAGGATTCACTCTATAAAAAAACCAATCCGTAAACCTATCCACAGCTTGAGTGCGTGATTCATAATCGCGCGCTGTAGCAATGTCTAGATTGGAACCAGCGAGTACAAGGGCTATAGCTAACGCACACAACCCTAAAAACTTCGATTTTGACTTAAGTGAAAGTGATTTAGTTAGCACGATTAAACCCAATAAAAATTATCAATATCCCAGATATAGCTGCCAATAAATCTTTTATTTCCATCCATCTTTAGAACAAGAAATCCCTCCTGTTTTAGGTGCTAGAGTAGATAAACACCAATAACTTTTTCCATCAAACACAACGCCTTTTTTGATATATTGTAACTCAGATAGAGGTTTCCACGGTCGGTCGATATTAGACTCGTCATAATATCGATATTGTTTTCCCTTTACCTCTAAACCCTGAGCCGAACCTCCCAACCAATAACGACCTTCTTGAATTATGTTTGATGACGATTTTTGTTGATTGCTATCTGTCTTTTTCTCAATCCACCAATTCCTCACAAAACGTTTTGTATTTTCAGCACCTCTTGTCGTAGCGACTATAACTAGCAGTTCTCCTTGTTGATTGATAAACTCAAAACGACAAGGCCCCTCTCCTGTACCAGAACAATCCTTAATCTCTTTATATCCTAAATCAAATAGCTCTTTAACCGAACGATCTCTGAGGTTAGGTTGACCCTGTAAGCTTGGCTGCCACCCTTGTTTAATCAGGATTTGACGCGCCTCTTTGTATGGCATACCTTGTTGAATAGGTATTTTTTTTTGGGCATTTACAGAAGTTTCAAGGCTGACTAGAACTTTTTTATTTAAAGCCTCGATAGTTGAATTTTCTTCTGGATGATTCAGGTGATTTTTTTTAGTTGTTGTATCGATGTTTGCACTATTTATGCTGGGAAGTTGTTGCTGCGGGGCAGCATCGGCCAAACTTGTAGATCCAATGGCGATTAGTCCCATCAAGGCTGCAATAATTCTGGTTGTAACAAGAGTGCGATCGCATATCCAATTTTTCATACTCATCGGTTTAAAACCTTTCTTTTTACAATCAATGCTGCTTGCGGCGTAAGGCGATCGAGTCTCACAATCCACAATTGGAAATATACATTTCGCGTCGAATTGCTGACCATTCACTAATGCCGATCCGATCGCTTTTGGGAATGGGCTGTCCGGTTCGTTGAGGATGGCGGCTGTAAAAAATTGTATCTGCAAGTAAATCGTAGGTTTGCTCGTAGGTTTCGCCGTTAATTGTCGTGAATTCCCATCCTGTCTCTTCTGGGGCTGGCATAAAACAGACTTCTTGTACCGACTTAACTCGCGGATCGATCGCTTCGCGCAATCTCCGCCATTGATTGCTATATTCGCGATCGCCCCCATGGAGTTTGCGATTGTTTAACTGAGGATTAACCCTGTAGAATAAGAAATCAGTCAATCGATCGACGGCTTGTTCTCGCGATTCGGCTTTGGCTAGATTGGGGCTGCTGAGGACAAGGGCGATCGCGATCGCACAAATTATTGATAATCTGGAGACGGGTTTAATTGACAGCGACTTGATTAGCATAAGAGTCTATAAACCGGGTTTTCATGAAAATACTTGGTTACCGTCCGTAGACTCCGCACAAACCCGGTTTCTTTGGTATTTATGAACATATTACAACAATAACCTGTTGATTTCATGTAACACTTCAGCTAACGTGGGTGCGGAAGAGGCCACAATATTTTCTTCACTCTCTTCATGCTTATGGTGAGGTAAATTAGGTAAATTCAACTTAGGTTTATGGTCAGCATTATCATAACGAAAAATTAGATTTTCCGACGAATTAACATAGTGATATGAATACATATCCCGCTCAACTTCTGTAATTACATAGACAAACTCGCGCAGATGAAGTAATGAGCCATCTGGAAAGTAAACCCTCCCCCGCAAAAACCCGGTATAACTATCACGTTTGGCTTCTGTCAGTTGAAAAGACTCAACTGCTGTACAAGCAGCAATAGCCTCCCGAATTTGCTCAAAATACTCCTCAATGAACAAACTATGCCTCCCTCATTTCACTCACTAATTGAGCTGTGGCTAAATCGGCGGTGATTGTGGCTATAGTGCCATACCGCCGGGACTGCGGCGTTACAAAAAATTCAATACTGTTTAATTCCTTAGCATTATCTTGCAATCTCTTCAGCATCCTAGATTCACCAATCCACTCATCAAAGTCGGGACTATGATGTAATTCATCATTGCTAAACTTGCTTAAAAACTCTTGAGTGGAAAATTGATATTGAGTTTCAAACTCTCTCAATCTCTCCTCAGTGACTCTAATTCCATCGGCGAGTAATTGTAACTCTTTAGTAATCGCATCTGTGACGAAACGCAGGATTGAGTCTGGGCGTTCACAGATGATTTTGATTTCAGCCATTCTTGTGACTCCTTTTGAAGCTTAGATTATTATACCAAATCCGGTGGCATTGGAATTGATATTACGCAAAACAATCATAACCATTACTTCCATCCCAACCACCTGAGCACCGGCACAACTAAATAATGACTAACTCCCAAACAAAGCCCGATCGCACTTCCCAACAAACCAAAAAACACAATTGATCCCCAAACTTGCAGCCAGCCGAAGGTAACGTTAGACAGTGACAAAATCCCAAAGAAACTCCCCGGAAAAATGTTCCACGCATTCAGAAACAGAAACATTCCCGTAGAGAAAACAGCCACTACCAAAGCGTGAACTAATTGATGACTCCGCAAACCCATTCCCACAGTCATAGAGGCGATCGCAAAAGCTCCCAAAATAACCCCCTGCACACCACTAGAAGCTGTTGCTTCCATCCAGCACAAACCCGCCAACAAATAACCCTGAGCTCCCATCAATCCAGACAGCCAATACTGTTTTTGCTGGCGAAAACTCCCCGCATCAGTCAAACCGATCGCAGTTCCCAATCCCGCAAATCCAAACAGCAGCACTTCCGGCCCGACAGCGAAAGTCATATTAGGAATTAATTGCTGCAAACCTTCATTCAGAAAACTGGCAATTTCCGGGCCAATAGGCGAAGCATAACCCAAAACCAAACCGCCGATCGCCCCCGCACTTCCACCAACGGCACCCAGCACCATTTCCCAGCCCGTATCCAGAGAAGCTACCACGATTTGGGCGATCGCGCCGAACAGCGCAACCGTCAAACTTCCCGTTTTTTGCGCCCCCGCCACCACTATTTGCCGACAGAATTCTACAATAGCTTGACCCATGGGGGCGATGGCAATTTTGCCCTTACTCCTAGCATAAATCTCCTGCAAACGCGCCCGAACATCCCCAGCCGTCGCCGGACGTTCCCGCACGTTCGATCGCACCATATCGTCCAACAAATTCGCAAAAGGCGGACTCACAGATACAATGTGGCGCCACCGCAACTCACCCGTCATCGGATCTTCAATTTGGGCCGGATACTTCCCCGTCAGCAAATGAATGCAAGTCCGCCCCAGCGCATAAAAATCCGTCGCCGGCACCACACCGCCGCCCACAATTTGTTCCGGCGGACTGTACCCAGGCGAAATCAACCGCGTCGAACTCGGAGAATCTTTCCCCACCGGTTCGACACCGCCCATCTGTTTAACTCCCCCAAAGTCGATCGTCACCAATTGCAGTCCGCCCAAACCCTTGCTTAGCAAAACTTGGGGCGATTCCGGGTCTCGCAGCATCAAATTTGAGGGTTTAATATCGCGGTGAATAATCTGACACCTGTGCAACTCCTCTAAAATTTCCACAGCTTGACTCAGCCAACTAAACACCCATTCCTGCGGACATCCTTGAGGGTGCTCGTCGAGAACTTCTTCTAAAGTTTTGCCGTGAATCTTTTCCATTACCAAACAAGGCAGCCGCTTCGCCGCAGGATTTCCCTCCCCGCCTGCAAAATTTTGTGTTTGGACGTGAAAATAACCGTCAGGATCGACTCTAGGGACGCCAGGGTGCCGCAAAAGTGCCAAAACCCAAGCTTCTTGCTCGAACAGTTTCAGGGCTTTCGGGGCCGTTTCGAGCAACACTTTCAGGACGCGCTCGGTTTCAGTTTCTGTGTCCCAAACTGTGAAAATCGCTGCAAAACCCCCGGAACCGAGGCTTTCTAGAGGCACGTAGCGATTTTTTAGTCGCAGGGGAGCTCCGCAACTATGACAAAAATTGTTGCCCCAAGTCTGAGGGTAGGGCCTTGGGCAATCTGGATTGATGCAGTGGACGGCTTTTGAAGGGGGGTGAGGCACAACCAGAGTAAAAATGGGGCTAAATATCCATAGTAGACTTACGCGCCGCTAACGCAGAAACCCGGTTTTCAGCGTGGTCAAATGGCTGTAACGACGGATTTGGTTTGAGAGCACAAGTCCTGTCCATATTATGTGCTATGCTGTCGATTTTTGAGTTGGCGGTCTCCGATTCACGGGATTTTAGATTTTCGATTTTAGATTGTGGATTTTGCCAGAGTTGGCGCGATCGCAGCAGCAACCTCAGAAACCGGGTTTCTTGGTATATTTCTCGTTTAGCACCAATTTTTCGTAGAAACCCGGTTTCTCGCCCACCCACGGGATTTTGGATTTTGGATTTTCGATTTTGGATTGTGCCAGAGTTGGCGCGATCGGGCTTTACAACCTCAGAAACCCGGTTTCTTGCTATATTTCTCGTTAATATACCCAAATTTTTCCCATCAACCCGGTTTCTTGGCCCCCCACGGGATTTTCAATTAAATAATTGCATACTCGATTGCAGTTGAGCTCGATCTCCTACCCTAAAATTAAGTATTTATAACTAACTTTTCCTCCCCCCAACCTAAAATTTACAATCTCAAATTTAATCGATCTCCACCATAAAATTAAGTATTTATGACTAATCTTTCCTGTTTCCTCAATCTAAAATCCAAAATCTAAAATCCAAAATCTCTTCGATCCCCAGCCTTTCCTCCTGCATCCTTCGTCGCTGGTATTTCATAAGATATGTTACAAATATTTGCCTAATGTAAAGCAAAATAAATAATACTTATGATGATTAAAAGAATATTAAAATTTGAGAGTGACACTTTGTTGATATATTTTTAACAGCCTGCGATCGGGCAAAAAAATTAAGCGAATACTAGGAAGCGAGATATGGCTTACGCGCAAACCCAAACTCAATCAAAGGCTGGGTATAAAGCCGGAGTTCAAGACTATAAACTAACGTATTACACGCCGGACTACACGCCGAAAGATACAGATATTTTGGCAGCCTTCCGCGTCACACCGCAGCCGGGAGTTCCCCCAGAAGAAGCAGGCGCTGCTGTGGCTGCTGAATCTTCTACAGGTACATGGACGACTGTTTGGACAGACCTCCTGACCGACCTCGACCGCTACAAAGGTCGCTGCTACGACATCGAACCAGTTCCCGGTGAAGACAACCAATATATCTGCTTCATTGCTTATCCTTTGGATTTGTTTGAAGAAGGTTCCGTCACCAACTTGCTGACCTCTTTGGTCGGTAACGTGTTCGGTTTCAAAGCTCTGCGCGCTCTGCGTTTGGAAGATTTGCGGATTCCCATCGCTTACCTGAAAACCTTCCAAGGCCCTCCTCACGGTATTACCGTTGAGCGGGACAAATTGAACAAGTACGGCCGTCCTTTGCTGGGTTGTACAATTAAGCCCAAATTGGGTCTGTCTGCTAAGAACTACGGCCGTGCCGTTTACGAAGTTCTGCGCGGCGGTTTGGACTTCACCAAAGACGACGAAAACATCAACTCGCAACCGTTCATGCGTTGGCGCGATCGTTTCTTGTTCGTTCAAGAAGCTATTGAAAAAGCCCAAGCAGAAACCGGCGAAGTCAAGGGTCACTACCTCAACGTAACTGCCCCTACCTGCGAAGAAATGATGGAGCGGGCTGAGTTCGCTAAGGAAATCAAAACCCCCATCATCATGCACGACTACCTGACCGGTGGTTTCACTGCAAACACCACCTTGGCTAAATGGTGCCGCCGCAACGGTATTTTGCTGCACATTCACCGCGCCATGCACGCAGTTATCGACCGTCAGAAAAACCACGGTATCCACTTCCGCGTGCTTGCCAAGTGCTTGCGGATGTCCGGTGGAGACCACCTGCACTCCGGTACAGTTGTGGGTAAACTCGAAGGCGAAAAAGGCATCACGATGGGCTTCGTAGACTTGATGCGCGAAGACCACATCGAAGAAGACCGCAGCCGCGGTATTTACTTCACCCAAGATTGGGCCTCCATGCCTGGTGTCATGCCAGTTGCATCCGGTGGTATCCACATCTGGCACATGCCAGCCTTGGTGGAAATCTTCGGCGACGACTCCTGCTTACAGTTCGGCGGCGGCACCTTGGGCCACCCTTGGGGTAACGCACCTGGTGCAACTGCTAACCGCGTTGCTTTGGAAGCTTGCGTCCAAGCTCGTAACGAAGGCCGCAACTTGATGCGCGAAGGCGGCGACGTAATTCGCGAAGCTTGCAAATGGTCTCCTGAACTGGCTGTTGCTTGCGAACTCTGGAAAGAAATCAAGTTTGAGTTTGAGGCAATGGATACCCTTTAAGGATTTTTGGTTTGAGATTTTAGGTTTTAGGTCGCAAACTTGCTGGGAAGTCTTTATCTTTGAAGAAGATTTACAAGTAAGTTTGCATCCAAAATCTAAAATCCAAAATCTAAAATTTGAGGGAGCTGGGGTCAAAATGGATCTCAAACAAGTTGCGAAAGACACCGCTAAGGTGCTGGCAAGTTACCTAACCTATCAATCCGTGCGGATGGTGGTCGCTCAGTTGAGCGAAACCAATCCTCCTCTGGCAATCTGGTTGAATGACTTTTCCACTAAGGGCAAAATCCAAGATGGAGAAGCTTATATTCAAGAGTTGCTTTTGGAAAATCAAGATTTAGGCTTTCGGATCATGACTGTGCGAGAGTATCTGGCTCACGATGTGACGGAATTTTTGCCAGAAATGGTTTGTACTGGCATTCAACAGGCGAATATGGAACACAGACGCCAGCATTTAGAGCGAACTACGCAACTTAATTGGTCTGTTTCTAGCAGTAATCCTGAAACATCAATAGATTCTGAACCGAATCTGGATAATTTGTCGAGTTAATCGATCGACAAGTGCGATCGAACACACACCTTAGAGATACAAAAAATGAAGACTTTACCTAAAGAGCGTCGTTACGAAACTCTGTCCTATTTGCCCCCGCTGACAGACGCCCAAATTGCCAAGCAACTCCAATACATCTTGGATCAAGGCTACATTCCCGGCGTAGAATTCAACGAAACCTCTGCCGCTGAAATGCGCTACTGGACTATGTGGAAGTTGCCTTTGTTTGGTGCTCGCAGCGTCCAAGAAATCATGACAGAAGTTCAAGCTTGCCGTCAAGAAAATCCTAGCTGCTACATCCGCGTCATGGGTTTTGACAACGTGAAGCAATGCCAAGTGCTCAGCTTCATCGTCCACAAGCCTAACACCAGAGGCTACTAAAAAGTATTGGCTGGCTAATCTAACTTTTAGGTTAACAGTCATTGCAGATTGGAGGCGGGGAATTTTCTCTGCCTCTTTTTTTATAGCTTACAAATAGCTTTTAAAACTTGCAGCAACAAAATTGAAGAGTCGGACTCCATCAGGTTTAGCAAAGGCATTAGCTGATAGGTTGGGTTGTGGCCCCCCTGAATATGGACGAACTGATAGTGCATTCCGTTTGTTGTCAAGCCCCAGATTGTGTCTTGATATTTTAAATTTTGATAAGCATAGGTTAGCAATTGGGATAAACCCATCAATGCGTTGATTCCAGAATTTTTACTTTCAATCACCAAAACCCAAAAATATGTATCGCTTCTGATAGGTTTTATCCTGTTGACAGCCAAGATATCAAACCGTCCTTTAATGATAGTATCTTCATCTTCAATGCTAATTTCGGCGATGTCTTGTTCTAAACTAATTTTAATCGGGCGACGGTAGAAGCCAGCCAATCGCATTAAGGGAAAGGTAGTCAGAGCTTTTACCAGTCCTTCAGAAACTCTATCAGTTAAAATGTAGTCATCGAAATCATCCCTAATTTGTATAATTTCCTGCTGTTCGTGTTCTGTTATATCTTCAACGGATAACAGAGAAGTAAATGAGTTCGTGTACTGCTTTTGAAAGCCGAACAGACGGTGTACTTCTGCTAATGTTAGGTTTTTGGCATTAATAGTTGTCATTGTATAATAGTTATTTAAGTTTTAGTGATAATTATAACATAGACATTGCGGTAGTCAATTTGCACCATTCTTAGGAACAGGCAAGATGCCTGTTCCACAACATATCAAGTTTCTTGTGGGGTATGCCGGAGAGCCGGCTCATATTCTTAGGAACAGGCAAGATGCCTGTTCCACGACATATTAATTTTTTTGTGGGGCGGGCATCTTGCCCGCCCAAGAAAGTGACAAATGGGATAACTGCGAACCTAATCTATCCTTTCCATCACAATTCCATCAACTATTTCATAACCCCAATTAGAGTTGCGGTTGGCAAGCTGTTTTGCCATATCATATTCGCCTAAATTGCAGAGTTCAACTAACTTTTGATATCCTTCATCTATTTCTCGCTGCAACCTCTCCCCCCGCAGTTTTTCTCTCTCTTCCTCAGAAGGATTTGGTCGCTCTTCTCCCAGTGGATTGATATCGCTAATTCGTTTCATATCCGTCTCATTAAAAAGGAATTGATTCGACTATTTCACCGTCAACTATTTCGTAGCCCCATTCTGGGTTGGCAGCGATTTGTTTTTCTACTAGACTTCGACCTAGAGGAGTTTTGTAAGCTTTTTGCAAAGAGGAAATACTGGGGATTTCGGTGGCGGTTGATGGCTCTTTTTGTTCGAGTTTTGGTGGTTCAGCAATTGTTTCAGATGTGGATTGATTGAGGGCAAATTGCGGGGCGATCGCCCCTAACTTCCGCATAACGCTATCCTTGGTGATTTGCGGTTTTTCGTTGAAGGAAGACGGCAGATATGGTGTGTCAACGCCCTGCTGTTTTGCTTTGAGTGCATCATCAGCAATACGATCGCACTTTCGCAAAAAACCCTCCCACAAATCTTTGCCCAAAACCGGGTTTCTCAAATCAGCACGGGCTTTAGAGACTGCTGCTTCCAGCGGTTCGCCTTTGTGCACGTAATACTGAATTCGCTCCTCTTCAAAGGCGGGATAAGGCACTTCCGGCTCGATTTCCCAATCCCGCTTGACTTTCTGACTTTCTCCTAAAGGGATTCCGGCGATAAATTCATCCCAAAAAGTCGAGGTTAAGCCTTTTGTCATGCTGTCAATAATTTTAAATGCCCATCCAGAAGGATTGCCAAATCCTAAATTATGCTCTTGAGCATATGCTTCTAAAGCTCGCTGAAAGTTGTGGAGTTCTTCTTGGGAATTCCAAGGGCCGCTAAATCGGTAATTCGGGGTGACAGCAACGGCTATTTGCTGGCGGGGTTGCCCGAAATATTTGTCGGTTTTAACTACATGATTTGGGGGTGATGTTTCGGGGATTATTTCTACAGGGTGATTGTTGTTTTCCCGGGTTGTCTGTGGTATAATTCCGGCAGGATTGGATGTCCAAAAGTGATTGAGTTTTTCCTCCAAAGCGTCAATGTCCGCCCAGAGTTCTAGGGTGTCGGTGTTGGGATTTGGTAGTTTTTCTTTCAGGAGCGATCGCACTTTGAGCTGCTTTCTCGCTAATTCCTGTTCTTCCTGATTTAAACCCGTTGCTTTTTCTATTTCTGTGCTCTTAGTTTTCACCCATTCGCCGGAGTTGGACTTTTGTGATTGCCATTGCAATAATTGGCAAAGAAAAATACTCGCCGCGACTCCGCCAGTAATTGTGGCGAGTTTGGGATAGTAGATGGCGGGGTTTCCGAGATTTCCTAAAAATATTCCTATTTTCATTTTTTATATTCCTAATTCCCTTGAATAGTAGGGTGATTTTCGGCGCACCATACCTCGACTAAACTAGCATTGAAAAACTTAAGATTTTCTTTAAACTCCTGTCTATTCCTGACTGAATGGAGTTCCTAGAGTAAAAACGGGGATCGCTTATTCGATCGCCTGATTGACAGGACTGAGTTAAACGTAATAATAAATTATTTACTGTAAAGCTCCTGCCAAAATGAATCCAGAACGTCAAGAGGCTTATTTGAACTTAATCGAGCGAGTGCTTACCTGTCCCAACGGCCAAGAACCAGAAGTTTTGAGTTCCCGTTCGGATTTAATTGATGCGGGATTTGTGCAAATGCTAATCCAGATATCGGCTTCAATGGCCCGCGAAGGTGACGAAGATACTGCTAATTTTTTAGTGCAACTTGCTCGTTTGCTGGGGAAATCTTTGGGTTTGTCGCCGGATTTGATGCTGGCTGGGTACAGTAGTGGACAGGGGTAGAGAAAAAGTGCGTTAGCGAAGCCCTCGAAGAGGATCGTCTCGTTGTATCATGTTTTGAGAAATGAGGGCGATTCCCTACCCTTTGGGATAGCTTTGTGTCACCTAATTTTTAAATGCAGCTATGGCTTTACAGTTTATATTCGAGAGGTTCACAAAAATCATTTACCCCAGTTTTAAATACATAAATAATCACCGAAGTCACCAAAATATCAGGGCAAATTGTTGCGGCAACTAAATCTCTAAATGCTGCATTCAATTGTCCGTTTGTTAACTCTTCTTTAACCTCTGATTTGCAGATAGCAACGCGGCATCTTTTAGCCAATCCGTCTAACCAATTTTCCGAGATATTCGGTTCTTGTCCGGCTTGAATTGCTAGAGATATCGCTGCATCTTCGATGTTACCTTCGCAATCTTCGATGGCGTCTAGGGCTTTTAGGGCTTCGGGATATTCTGCTAATTGCGATCGAAATTGGGCAATTTGTTGTGAGGTAATAATCACCATATTATTTTCCTGTGTTTTTTGCTGGTGGGATAAGTTTAGCAATTAAAGTGGCTATTATAGCATTTTTTGATTGAGATGGGAATTGGGCGATCGAACTTAATTACATTTTCAACTAATATTTTGCACTTCGCAATGGTCGGGCTGGGGCTTAAGCCCTGGTATTAAAGCTTAAGTCCAGGCTATGAGGAGTGATGTTGAAATTGACAAAATGTGGGGCTAAAATAGGTTTGCAGGACTCATATTTCTAGGGAGTTAGGAAAAATGACAACCATTATTTTAAACTTAGATACTGTCGAACTAACAGATGAACAGTTTTACCGTTTATGCCAGATGAATCGAGATTGGCAATTTGAACGGACACCTAAAGGAGAAATCATTATTATGTCACCCGTAGGCGGAGTCAGTGGCAATCGAAAAGCCTATTTAATTACAGATTTGGGCTTGTGGAACCGTAAAACGCAGCTAGGGAGAGTGTTTAGTTCTTCTACAATTTTTCGCTTGCCTAATAATGGCTATCGAGCTCCAGACGTGGCTTGGGTTAGCCTAGAAAGATGGTCTGCTTTAACAGCAGAAGAACAAGAGAAATTTCCGCCAATTTGTCCTGATTTTGCCATTGAATTGCGATCGCGCCCAGACCCGCTGCGGCCGCTGCAGGAGAAAATGCAGGAGTATCTAAACAGCGGTTTACGCTTGGGTTGGTTAATTAATCCTCTAGACGAACAAGTTGAGATTTATCGCCCTTCTCGCCAAGTAGAGATTGTACAATTTCCTGTAAATTTATCGGGAGAAGATGTCTTGCCCGGATTTGTACTTAATTTGCCCATGATTTGATATTGCATCAAATTTTTCCTGTTTCCAACTGTATTTTCTTCGGACAAATATCATCATCGTACCAACCAGTCAAAGCCACCGCCAAAGCATCCGCCGCATCGTCGGGTTTCGGAATGTAACCCAACTCCAACTCCCGCGCCACGGCATCTTGCACTTCAGATTTATCCGCATTACCGCGGCCCGTCAAAGCTTGCTTAATTTGAGCCGGCGTAAACTCGAACAGCGGCACTCCACACTGCGCCAATACTAGGGTCAAAACGCCCCGCGCTTGCGCTACCAGTATGGTATTTCCCATCTTGTAAAAAAACAGTTTTTCGGCAATTGCTATATCAGGTTTAATCTGTTCAATTACCTCGTGCAAATCGTCGTAAATTGTTTTCAAGCGCTGTCCCATTTCCTGTTTTGGCGTTGTTTGTATGACGCCGCAATCAATCATGGAAACGCTGTTTTTATCTTGTTTGCCGGGGACAATTTGACAGGAAATTGCCCCGTAGCCAAGATTTGCTAAGCCCGGATCTAATCCTAAAATTCGTTTTTCCATTGCCAGAATTAGTAATTGGGAATGGGGAATTAGGTATGAAAATTTGGGAAGGTTTCATCACCACCAATTACCCATTACCAATTACCAATTACCCATTACCCCTCAGTTGATTCTAGACCGAATACCCGATCGAACACTTTAGTCACTTTATACCCCGAATCTATTGATTCTAGCGGGTCTTTCCGCAACCGGTGCCGCAAACACAGAGTCATCACCCGGCGAATATCGTCCACAGTCACCTCCGTGCGGCATTCCAAAGCCGTGAAAGCTTTCGCAGCCCGATTCGTCACCAAATCGCCCCGCAGCCCGTCTACGTCCAATTCCGCGCAAACTTGGGAGATTTTTACCCGCAACTCTCGATCGATAGTTACCGATTTCAATCTTTCCTGAGCTTCCACCAACTTCTGCTGCATATCATCTTGTTCGTGCTGATATTTCGCGAGAAACTCCGGCGGATTTTGGTCAAAACTCGATCGCTGTTCGACAATTTCCACTCTTAAATTCGGGTCTTTTACAGTCCGAATTTCTGCGTGCATCCCGAATCTGTCGAGCAACTGCGGCCGCAATTCTCCTTCTTCTGGATTCCCGGAACCGATGAGAATAAACTTAGCCGGGTGGCGGATCGAAATGCCTTCTCTTTCCACAGTATTCCAACCGCTGGCGGCGGAGTCGAGCAAAACATCGACTAAATGATCGTCGAGCAAATTGACTTCATCAACGTACAGAATGCCGCGGTTAGCTTTAGCTAAAAGACCTGGTTCAAAAGCTTTAACACCTTCCGACAAAGCTTTCTCGATGTCGATCGTACCGCAAACTCGGTCTTCGGTAGCGCCCAAAGGTAAATCTACCATTTGGACTTTTTTGCGGGCGATTTTAATGTCAGTTTGAGATAAAGTGCGATCGCGCACCTCATCACTCATCAAATCTGGATCGCTGGGATGACTGTTAAAAGGATCGTCAGCCACCACCTCAATTTCCGGCAGCAAATCAGTGAGGGCGCGGATTGTGGTAGATTTACCAGTACCTCGATCGCCCATAATCATCACTCCGCCAATTTTGGGATCGATGACATTCAACAGCAGCGCCAGTTTCATCTCCTCCTGGCCAACAATTGCAGTGAAGGGAAAAACAGCGCGACGGGCTGCGGTAGCGGTAACGGTTGGTAGGACGCCCGCATTTAGGGTATTGCTGACTTCGGCAGTAGGACTCACAGGATAACTCAAAATATAATAATTGCTTGTTTATTGTAGGGGATAAGGGATTGTCTGGGGCGATCGCACTTGTAGGGTATGGTTCCCACAGAGCACTGAGCCCCTTTAAAACCTAAGCGCCACTAAGATTTGCTGCATTTACATTGTAGATTTGCGCGGACTCTCCTGCCCACCTCACAAGAGTTTGAAGCAACATCACCAAGTACATTAAATGCGGGTAGATTGCAAATTTTGGGCGATCGGCAACCCTAATGTAAACTTATGTAACGATTCACCGCGCTTCGCATAAAAACCTCAACTTCCCCCAGATAGATAATTAAGAGCGTTTTCAACCAACTATTTTTCAGGGGTAGTATGACTGAACTTAACATCGGGGCATTGGCTGACGGCAAAACCTACACAGGTAGTGTTGACACTACAAATATTTTTGACCTTTACAAATTTAACCTCAACAGTCCGGGAAGTTTCAAATTCACGATCGACGGTTTGAGCGGGAATGCCGACGTATTTTTGTTAAACTCTAGTGGCGCACCACTTTACAGTTCCACAAACGCGGGAACCAGTGCAGAAACAATTAGTGTTGACAGCTTACTAGCCGGAGACTATTCAGTCAAAGTTTTGCAAATCAGTGGCGACATCAAATACACGCTGAATTTAGCACCAACTAGCACTCAAAAATCATCCGACGCAGACACCCTCACCGGTGCACAATCAGATTCTCTACTTCCCTCAAACAGCGCCGAAACTTCGGAAAAACCCACTGCAAACATAGATGTAATTACAGGAACTCCTGTTGAAGACAAGACTGTCACCGCAGAAACAACATCAACAACTACCGACAAACCAGTCACTACCGACTCCGAAACAACTCTCACATCTGAACCAGAAAAACCTGTAGCAACGACTGAATCTGCCACAGAAACATCAACAACTACCGACAAACCAGCTACTACAGATTCCGAAGCAACTCTCACGTCTGAACCAGAAGAACCTATTTCCACGACTGACTCGGCAATTGAAACAACATCAACAATTACCGAAAAATCAGTCCCAGACACCTCCGAAACAACTCTCACATCTGAACCGGAAAAACCTGTAGCCACGACTGAATTTGCTAGCGAAGAACTGCCAACAAGTGAAGAGACTACATCAGCGGGGGAAATCGCACAAGACAAGCCAACCGATTCGGCAATTTCAACACCCGAAGAACCCAGCGAAACTGTTGCCACAAACAATCTAAATAGCACAGCCGCCGCCAAAACAGATGCAGTTGCAGGCGAAACAGTTGCCACTCAAGAACCAAAAACAGGCGAGACTGTAGTTACTATTTCCCCAGATGCCAGCAAGCCAGAAGACGAAACAAATACTGACACTAGCAACGGGGAAGAAACAGAGAAAGAGAATTCAACTACTACCATAGCAACAACTGAAACCCAAAAAGAACCCGAACCGACTACGGATAAAAAGTTAATTTCTCCCTTTACATCGGGGGTATTTACTACCGATGAAACTGGTCGCATCAGTATAGACTACACATTTGATGGTGGGAGGTTCCAAGGTGAGTTAGCTATTTTCAGCTTAGACGATTTAGACAAATTTGAACCTGGTTCGGAAGCATTCATTAAAGAAGTAGCTGCGCGTTCTTTAAGTAACTCGGTGAAAGGTCATGTAGTGATTAATGATGCTACAGAAGGTGCACGGTTTTCCGGTTTCTTAGGAGAGAATAATGCCAACGAAGGAGTCTACCTAGGAGTCAAAAGTTTTGCCGTAACTGCTGGGGGTAAATATGGGGTGATGTTGGTACCCAACGGTAGTGTCAAGTCTGTGTTTGATAATCCGACTGCTGGCGGCGCTCAACGTCCTTTATTTTCAATGGCAATGGCGAATCCTGTGGAGGGATTTCACTTTGGTCAAATTGCCGATGTCACGGGGGAAGGCAATACCTTTGTCATGGAGGATATGCGGTTAGATTCGGGGACTGACAGGGATTACAACGATATCATTTTCCAAGTGCGGGGTGCGACGGCAACAACTGCTTTGGTGGATAGTGTGATTAACCCCGATAAAGAGTGGCGGAAAACTGATTTGGGCAAGGCACTTATTGCTTATGCGAAACCTTACATTACCCCGGAAACAAAACCAAATGTAGATGCTGAACTATCCGATTTACTTGATGATTTAGAAACGGAAATTCTGAATCCATCAACTTCAGATATAGAGACTCCAAAAACTCCAGCGCCTGTCGCAAATACCGACACCAATACTACTGATGCAACCAAGGTTGTACCAACGGATAAGGTAGATGCAAATCCTACTACTCCAGCGGTGACGACTGAGGAAGAAGTCAAAGATATTGCGAATAATTCGGGTGATTCGACTCAGGTTGAAACTACCGACAAGGTAGATGCAAAGCCTACTACTCCAGCGGTGACGACTGAGGAAGAAGTCAAAGATATTGCGAATAATTCGGGTGATTCGACTCAAGTTGAAACTACCGAAAAGGTAGATGGAAAGCCTACTACTCCAGCGGTGACGACTGAGGAAGAAGTCAAAGATATTGCGAATAATTCGGGTGATTCGACTCAGGTTGAAACTACCGAAAAGGTAGATACAAAGCCGACAACAGGTGCGACAACTACACCAACTGCTGGCAAAGATACTGTGGCGGATTCGACTGAAAATTTACCAGTTGAAAAAACGCCTATTCCCGCAGCGACAACTGAGGTAAAAGACCAAGTTACCGAAGCACCAGCGATGCCAACTTTGCCAGCTAAATCTACTACTGAGACGGAAGTTGCTGCAACGATACCAACTGAGAAAGTAGAAACAAAGCCGTCAGTTTTGCCAGCGGAAACTCTGACAAAGGTAGAGACAAAGCCGTCAGTTTTGCCAGCGGAAACTCTGACAAAGGTAGAAACAAAACCCGAAGTCTTGCCAGCGGAAACTCTGACAAAAGTAGAAACAAAATCCGAAGTTTTGCCAGCGGAAACTCTGACAAAGGTAGAGACAAAACCCGAAGTTTTGCCAGCGAAAACTCTGACACAAGTAGAAACTCAGCCGTCAGTTTTGCCAGCGGAAACTCTGACAAAGGTAGAAACAAAACCCGAAGTTTTGCCAGCGGAAACTCAGGCGAAAGTAGAAACAAAGCCGGCTTTAGTAACTGAGGTAGAGAAAACTGAAACTCCTCAAGTTGTTGTAGCCGCAAATCCTGTAGAGTCGGTGAAGGAAAGTCAGCCAACAGTGGCTATTGAGCCGAAAGAAACTCCAGCGATTGTGCCGCCGACAGCAGCGAAAACTATGCCAGTTGTAGGTACGAATACTGCTGTAGACTTGCGGAACAAGGAGATAGTTACTCAGACTGAGACTGCTGGTGTTAATGATGCTGCACCAAAAGAGTTATTGCCAATTTCTCCAACTGTTGCAAAACCAATTGAGAATAATTCGACTGCGGCGGTGACTGAACCGGTTAAGCAGGAAGTAGCACAAAACAATAATAATGTCAATGCTGATTGGATTGCGCGGTTGGATAGCATTAAACAGCGTTTGAGTAATTTGGGTAGTGCGGATATTGTTGAGGAGAGTATTATAGATCGCACTTCGATCGCTCGTTTAGAAGCCATGACTGAGAAGTTGAGGGAGCAAACTGAATCGACTCCTATTTCTGACAATACAGCGGCGTTGATTTCGCGGCTGGAAGATATGGTTGTGAAAGTCGCACCTAAACCAGTTGAAACTGTTCAACCAGTACAATTGGAGTTTCCTGTAGCAAATCAGCCGTTAGTTGGTGTAATTGATACGGGTTTCAGCGGCAATAATCCTGATATTGACTATTCACGGATTATTTTAGGGCGCGATCGCGTTTCTAATGATGCTAACCCTTTACTGGCGACAGGTGAAGGCAACGAACACGGTACGCACATTTTAGGGATTATTGGCGCAACTCAAAACAATGGTGTGGGCATTGATGGGGTGAACGATCAAGCGCCTTTGTGGGTGGGGCGTGCGATCGGTTCTGGACAGTGGGCGGAATCTTTGGTTGAATTTGTCAATGCTGCGATCGAGTCGAATCAACCGAATGCTGTTGTCAACCTGAGTTTAGATTTAACTCAAATCAATCCAGATGGTAACGTTACTACTCGCTATGAATTTACGCCGGAGGAAAGAAGTGCGATCGAATATGCGCGTCAGCATAACGTATTGCTGGTAGTTGCGGCTGGTAACGATGGCGGTGTGATGTCAGTTTTGGGTCAAGCTTCCCAGGAATTTGACAACATTATTACTGTCGGTGCGGCGGAACGAATTAATGATGAAATTGCACTTTCTAAAGCTTACGATCGCGCGGACTATTCCAGTTACGGTCGCGGATTGGATATCATGGCCGACGGGGGAACAGTGGAAAATCCAGTGTTGTCCACTACTGGTGATGGAGTTGGTACGATGGCGGGGACTTCGGTGGCGACTGCAAAAGTCACGGGTGCGGTTTCGCAAGTTTGGGCGGCGAATCCAAGTTTGAGTTATCGCCAAGTAATTCAAATCATCAAGGATACAGCTACTGATTTAAAGACTCCCAATTGGGATGGCGAGACGGGTGCTGGAGTGGTAAATTTAGAAGCTGCTGTCGCTTTGGCTCTAGCTACGATACCGCAAGAGTATGACGTATCAGCAATGTTAGTTCCTGAAACATGGAGTGGTGAAGGGAAGGTAACACCTAGCGAACGAGCGGCTGCTAGTCCCTTGTGGCCCACTGTCGAATCAGCCAACTTTTCTGCTTGGGTAATGCCGACTAATGGTGCAAATGTGCGATCGGGCCCCGGAACTAATTTTGCGATCGTGAGTGTCTCTCCTTATCAAGCAACTATCCAATTTGACGGCTGGACTTATGGGGAGCGCATTCCTGACGAGCAACTAGGAACACCCGATGAGCGGTGGTATCGGATCGCAGGTACAAATAACTGGATGGCAAGTGCAGTTGTTTTCGGGAATGCACCCGGATCTACCCCGCTACCACCTGTTCAAGCGCAGCCACAACCTCTCCCCCCTGCCCTTTTACCCGGACAAGGAAAAGTGCCAGCTAATGCAGGCTCGTTTATAAAGACAGTAGTCAGCAATCAAGTAACCACTCACTACTACCAGAACGGATATTTGATGGTGCAGCCAAATGGGCAGCAAAGTTGGTACGCTTTGGGTTCGAGTGCGTTGCCATTGCTGCCAGTTCCGGTTCCAAAGCCCGTTACAGTATTGCCGTCGCCTCACGGCAGCACAGGGGGGTGGCAAGTGCAATTTTGGAATAACAAAAATCTCTCAGGTAATCCAACTTTTACTCGCGCCGAACCGCCGGGACAATTGCGATTTTCTGCTGGGGGAGTTCCATCTGGAACTGTTGGAATTCCTGCTGATGGCTTTTCAGCCCGCTGGGAAACCACTAGCAATTTTGAAGGCGGTTTTTATAACTTCATCAGTCAGGCAGATGATGGCGTGAGAGTTTACATTGATGGTGTCAAAGTTGTTGACAAGTGGAAAGACCAAGCTGCTGCTCGCAATGATGCTTTTGTCGCCGTACCGAAGGGTCAACATAAGGTAGTTGTCGAATACTTTGAAAATGCTGGAAATGCAGTTAATAACCTGCGGTGGGAAGCGTCAAATCTTCTAAAAAACTGGACAGGTGAATTGCGCCCGGTCGGTTACGATGGCGGAGCAGTTCACGACACTTATCTCAACAGCTATCAGCGCAATGGCGGCATTTCCAAAATTGGCTATCCGATTAATAAAGTCCATCCTTGGGCCCAAGGCTACACTCAAGATTTTGAGGGAGGATCTGACGGCAAAGGCGCGATTATGAAATCAAACGCCAACGATAATTCTTACTGGGTTGGCAACGATTTCTGGACAACCCTTTTAGCAACTGGCGGTGCTGACGGTATTTTAAAATATCCGACTTCCGATCGTTACTTCACTAAGTCTGGCCAACGACAAAATTTCCAAGGCGGTGTCATTCTCAAGTCTAAGAATGGAACGTTTCCTATCTTTGGCGGGATGGCTGGGAAGTATTTCGACTTAGGAGGGGAAAACAGCTTTCTGGGATTCCCCACTAGCGGTGAAATAGGTCTGGCTGACGGTTGGATTATTCAGAATTTTGAGGGAGGTTACATTCTTTATAAAGAAGGAATGCCAACCATTGCTTACAATACTAAGGCAATAGAAATCTTGCCACCAGATAGCGGTCATGGTAGCGCTTCGGACTGGCATGGTCAGTATTGGAATAATAATAATTTAGTTGGTTTTCCGCAGTGGTCGCAATACGAACAAAAAGGTGAATTGCGGTTCGCGGCTGGTGAAGGGGGGCCGCCCAATACCAGAGGAATTAAAGAAGATAATTTCGGGGCGCGTTGGATTACCACTAGCTATTTTGACGGTGGCATCTACAACTTTATCAATCAAGCTGATGATGGAGTACGGGTTTATGTGGACGGCAAACTGACTATTGACAAATGGAAAGACTCGGCGTTTGAAAAGAAAACAGCTTTCGCAGCTATTGAGCCTGGATACCATCAGGTCATGGTGGAGTATTTTGAGAATGGTGGTGCCGCCGCTAATACGCTGAAGTGGGAACAAGCAAATCCTCCTAAAGAATGGGCTGGTGAGTTCTATCGAGGGAAGGATCTAAATGATAACAACTTCGCTGGAAATCGCGGTGGCGGAACGAGTTTCTTAGATAAAGATTGGGGAAATAGCCATGAAGCGGGCGTGCCCATTGGTGACGACGATTTTTCAGATCGTTGGGCAACAACTCGCTATTTCGATTCGCCGGGAATTTACAAGTTTACCAGTCAAGCCGATGATGGTGTCCGGGTATGGGTGGATGATAAGCTGGTCATTGATAAGTGGGGCAACCAACCATTTGTTAGCAATGAGGTGCTAGTTTCACTCGATAAAGGTCATCACAGAATTCGAGTCGAGCATTTTGAAAATGCTGGGATTGCAGCGAATAAACTGAGTTGGCAGAAGTTACAATTTTCGCCAGTAGCCGTTCCAGGTGTTATCGGTTTAGTTCAACAGGAACCTTGGGTTGCTGAGTATTTCAATAATCGAGATTTGAGCGGGACACCTCTTGTAACTCGCACGGACGGTTCTACTACCGCAGGATTGAATTTAAACTGGGGTGAGGGCAGCCCTGACAGCCGAATTAACCAGGATAATTTTTCATCGCGGCTGACAACTCACCGACAATTGCCTGCTGGCACTTATAAGTTTAAGTTGCAAGCTGATGACGGGGCGCGATTGTATATTAATGGTGAAAAGGTTATTGACCGCTGGAACAATCCGCCTTTTAACGGTCACGAAGTAGAAATTACTCTCCCGGCTGGACTGCATACGCTGCAAGTCGAACACTCGGAAGATGTCGCACCAGCTTATCTGAATTTAGATTGGGATTACTCTCCTAATAGCCTTAATTACCCGATCGATCCTGCTTTGCAGTCTGCCTACAATAGTTTGGCAACTCAGTTAGGTACAAGCGCGATTGGAGTTGCGATTACTCAGTTACCGCCGAATCCTTTGAGTAATAAAATTCAGGAATTCCGAGGTACTTTGGGGCGGGGAGCATTGTTGAAAAAAGCGGGAAGTTCCACTGTTAGCTATGTGTTCGGCAAGTTGTGGGAGGCTTATCAAAAAGCTGGTGGTTCTAATGCTTTGGGTTATCCTTTGTCTTCTCAAAAGGATTTGGGCAATGGCGCTTATGAGCTGGATTTGCCAAATGGGAAGCTGTTCTGGGCACCGGGAATGACGAATCCCACTTACTACGAATATTTCAACAACCGTTTGACTATTCCTGCTGATAGTTGGCGGGGTGAATATTTCAATAATCGGGATTGGGCAGGAAGTCCTGCTATGGTTCGCGGTGATAGTCCTTCAGCTAGTAATTTGCATAAAGAATGGGTGCTTGGTAGCCCTGGGCCTGGGGTGCAAGCTGATAATTTCTCCGTGCGCTGGACGACGAATCGACCGTTTGACCGAGGAACCTATCGCTTTGTCGGCAACCACGATGACGGTTTTAAGGTAGAAGTAAATGGTCAGGTTCCCATTGACAAGATGATAGAAGTTGCAACACAGACAACTGGCTATGGAACTTTTACTCAGCCCGGTCAATATCCAGTGGAATTAAAATATCGGGAGTATGGTGGCGGTGCAACGGCTCAACTTCGCATGGAGAAAGCTTCTGATTTTGTTGTCGGTCTTGAAGCTAACAATAACCAGAGCATAGAATTGCCTGATGTTTTTAATAAACATGGTGGCTATGACCGAGTTGGTGTACCGACTAATAACGTTCATTTGTGGGGTAATGGTTATGTCCAAGATTTTGATGGCGGGGTGAATGGTTGGGGCATTTTGATGCGCCGTCACAATACGACAGTCTTCTATTATGTTTCTGGCAAAATTTGGGAAGCTTACCGTAACACAGACAACGGTGCCCCCGGTTGGTTAGGTTATCCCACTAGCGATCCTTTTCAGGAAGGAGGAGTTACTCGTCAAAACTTTGAAGGGGGTTACATTACTTTCAATGGTCAAACAGCAACAGTCCACCGTCCTACTCCGCCTGTACAGTCACAACCCGATCCAGGTGTAGGTGGAGGTGGAAAATATTATCCCGATCTCGCTTCTTTGACGAAGGCTAACTGGAACTATCAAAGTAAGGATAACTTATTTTTTGATGGTCAAACTGGAAATGGAGAAAGCTTACCATCAGTCAAACGAGTTTACTCGGATCTTTCTAATGGTATCTTTGGATCTTATAAAGCCATGACAGCAGGATACTTTGATAGCACGAATTACAGTGGCACACACTATGGCATTGATATGGCTGGTCTCGCTGGTAACCCCGTGAAAACTGTAGTTGGAGGTACAACTACTCTAGTGCAAAATAGTGCTGGTAATTACTTTATAGGCGTCAGAGGTGATGATGGAAATCTTTGGATTTATGGACATCTAGAAAAATATTCAGTGGGGATTGGTTCGCGGATAGAGGCTGGTACTACGATTGGTACAGTTTTCGATGGTGCGTACTTGGGTACTTATTGGATGTCTCAACACCTACATTTGGAAGTTCACCAAGGTCATACATACAACCAGGCTAAGTCAATAAGCCCTCTGGAAGCCTACTGGAAATTAAGGAATCTATAAAAACAGTATATGCCCCGTAAGGTGATAGTATTAGTAGAATTGTAGAGTGAGCCAACAAGCCGACATTACAATTATCTAATACCCGGATTTTCACCCGCTTTCTTAGGGAGAACGATCGTACTTCCTCCCCCATCTGAAAGTGCGATCGCCCTTAATTCCTCTTTCTCAAATAAGGTCGCCCTTTTGGAATTCGTCAACAAGGGCGATCGCCCTTTACTCCTTTTTCTCGATCGATGGCAATCTCTACCAATTAATTACCGTCAAACTTGTTACCTTTGCAAACTCTCGATCGGCCGTCACCAAACTTGCTGAATTTTGGATTGCCATTGCTGCAATAACCGCATCTGGTAGTTTCAAGCGATGTTGCTGGCGAATTTCAATGATTTTCTCAATCAAAACAGCATCCATCGCTACTAAACCAAGAACCTCCACTCGTTGCAGAAACTGCTCAAAAATCTGACGATCGTCTTGAGTCAGCCCAGGAAATACCAGAAACTCAATTTTGCTAATAACTGAAACTCCGATCCAATCCGCATCTTTAAGTAATTCAATGAGTTGAATATTCCCTTGAAGCAAAGCAACGATCGCATTCGTATCCAACACATAGCGATTACCACTCATCGCGTAGATTCCTCTGCATTGTTACTGCATCTCCCTGCCAAGTTAATCGCCCCACTAAATCCGAGAAATCATAGCTGGATTTCTGCTTCTCCTCTGATGAAACCGGATTCAAAACAACTAAAACTTCTCGTTCTTTTAGCAATTGTAACCCAGCCAGAATCACTTCAGAAGCAGATGAGTACCTACCGTTTTTGACTGTTGATTGAACAAACTGCTCTAGTTCAGGAGTTAAGGATATATTCATGATGTTGAGTCACCTATTTGAGTCAACTACTACCCCATAATAACAAAAATTATCAAATTTTGTTATTTAATATTTTTTGCGATGGGAAGATTTTGCGAGATCCTTGCTTGTAAGTGCAGATTAGCGATCGCCCTTAGTTCCTCTTTCTCAAAAAAGAGCGATCGCCCTTTTGGAATTAGTCACAAAGTGCGATCGCCCTTTCTTGCTTTTTCTCAACCAAAGGCGATCGCCCTTTTGGAATTTGTCAACAAGTGCGATCGCCCCTTTGGAATAAGTCAAAAAGGGCGATCGTTCTTTTCAAATAAACTCTATATGGTTCTGCATATCCGACGGTTCAAGTACCTCCCAAATCAGAATCAAACCGCGCACAATTTCACCCAGTGAACGGCTGTTTTGGTGACAGTAAACAATACCGCAATGCTCTAAACCGCGTTGATGAATTGCTAAAAAATCATCATCTTGGGTAAAGATTGCTCGTTCTTGAGCAATCGCAAAAGCTAACTGTTCTTCATCCGCAGCACCTAAAAGTCGTGCTTCCGGTGTAGTCGTGACATCAATACCGCGCCTTCTTAAAGCTTCTGCGATCGCCCGTTCGACTTGTTCATCACAATGAAATCGGATCTTTTCCAAGATTCTGCCCTCTCAATTTCTGCTGTACCTTGGAAGGAGTTTTTGCTTGCAATTCCCGCACAAAAGCATCGCTATCTCGAATTTGTTGTCGAATTTCCTCAAGATGGTCGTGGTAATAAGTCAAGGCTGCGTATACATCTGCTAAAGTAATTGTAGGATACCGCGACACAATTTCATCAGGAGACATTCCCATCTTTTCGTGCCAAATTACAACATCTTGAACCCTAATCCGATGTCCGGCAATGCGCGGTTTACCGCCACAAACACCCGGAGTAATTTCAATATGTTCCGCAATCACTGCTGTCATAGAATTTCCTCAAAATTCAAATTAGCATTTATATGAGTTTATCCCAAACCGTGCCTACTTGACAACTAAGCCGATCGCCCTTTTAGAATAAGTCAAAAAGTGCGATCGCCCTTTTGGAATTAGTCACAAAGTGCGATCGCCCTTTACCCCTTTTTCTCAGCAAAGAGCGATCGCCCTTTTGGAATTTGTCAACAAGTGCGATCGCTCTTTTTGATATGGAAAAGTCGATATCTCTTTTGTTCTGAGTCAAAAAGGGCGATCGACTTTTATTTAAGCTGCCACGATTGCCGGACTCGGAGGCACTAAATCTTCTTCTTGGCAATACTCAAGGTAGCTGGAGCTCGCTTCTTTAGCATTGGCGATCGCTTCTTCATAAGTTTTCCCATAAGTACAGGGCTGCATTGCAATTGTTGCAAACTCTGGCAGTGTTACCAAATACAGTCCATCCTTTTGTGACCATTGAATTAATAAACTATAGCGGTAATTCATTCCTCTGATTCCTCTGCTGAAGAATTGTTTCTAACTCTTGAATTGCTTTTTTTAACAATTTCTCCAAATACAATGGTGTATCCTCAACACAAGAAGAGATTTTAGGATCTGCCGTGGCGCTAGTGTGGGTGGCGGTGTGGCATTTCTGGGGGTGGCCGCGCGAAGTAGAAATTGCTAGAGGTAAGCCGGAGGCTAAGAAAAAGCGATCGCCCAATTCTAACTCACCCCCTCCGAATCCGGTAGAACAAGAGCTAAATCAGCTCAAAGCCACAACTGGAATGAATCGGATGAAGCCAATCGATTTTAGATTTTAGATTTTAGATTTTAGATTTTAGATTGACTTGCGCGAGATAAATGCTCTTTCTTGAGGATTTTCGATTTTAGATTTTGGATTGATTCCACGGATAAATCACGTGACGGATGCCACCTTTGAAATTCGCTTGTCAGTAAGGAATGAGAATTAAATAACTTACAATGCGTGATGGTTCTTGTGGGATGGGCGTCCCGCCCGTCCAGAAAGGGCGGGCGGGACGCCCAACCCACTTTCAAGAGTGTAAATTATTTAATTCGCGATCCTAAGACGATCGACCCAGCCAACTCCTGAAGTTCCTCAATGGTACGTGTTTCGCAGCGGTGAAGCCAAAGGGCCCTATACCAAATTGCAATTATGGGAGATTGAGGAAATCACAGCCAGAACCAAAGTGCGGCGCGGGGAAGCCGAGTGGCAGCGCGGCGGTGAAATTCCAGAATTAGCGTCGTACCTCACTCAAAAATAAGACAGTACACGTCACCGCACGTCGATCGGCGCCCAAGACGATCGCGCGGCCCAGAAAGTAGCGCTATTGTTAGAAAAGGGATTTGTGTCAGCGAGACTCCCGGAGATTTTTATGAATATTACTTTGAGTCCTGAGCAGGTGAAATTGATCGAAGCGCAATTAGCACGCGCGGCAGTTTAGCTCGCCGGAAGAGGTGATTACAAAAGCCCTCCAGACTTTGACTCAAACACGCCAGCATTATTGGGAGTGGGTGGAGGAGGTGCGCTCTTCGGTGGAGGAAGCGGAGGCGGAACTATCGCGGGGTGAGGGAATTCCCTTAGAGAGTGCGATCGAGCAATTGCAGGAAAAGTTTCGCAAGGCGCGAGAGGTTCAGGGATGAGCCGATGCTTTGTCTCTCGAACTGCAAGCCGAGACTTGAATGCCATTGGTGATTATTTTGTGGGTTCAAGTTTATAAAAAAAAGCCCTCAACTTTGTGAGGGCTTTGCGATGCCAGGAACGAGACTTGAACTCGTGACACGTGGATTTTCAGTCCACTGCTCTACCAACTGAGCTATCCCGGCTTGTTTTTTCGCGCTTTACTATCTTAGCAGACACATACAGAATTTAGCAAGCACTTTTTCAAATTAATTTTCGATCGCCCGGAACCGCCCGCCTGTAAGCTAAAAGCTGCAACCTAAAATCCAAGAACCGCAATGGCACAGCAACATCGGGACAGCGAGGGCAAGAGTCTGCTTGTCTTAGGCATAATTTGGCTGCTGGGGGCAATTAGCGATCGCCTCTGGTTTGCCTTCGATCGATCTGTCCCGGCGTGGGATCAAGCAGACTACCTGACTAGCACCCTGAAATACTTGCAGGCGTTGCAGCATCCTCAGTGGCTTTCCGGGGAGTGGTGGACAAACTTCTGGCTGCTTTCGACCAAAATTCCGCCCTTGGCATACATCTTAACCGTTCCGTTTCTTCAGGTTTTCGGTACTGGGGGCGATCGGGCAACCCTCGTTCATCTCTTATTTAGTGCAATTCTCCTCGCCTCAGTCTACAATCTGGGCGTCCAATTATTTAACCGGCAAGTCGGTTTGTGGGCCGCTGCAATTTGCGTTTTGTTACCCGGACTTTATGGGCTGCGCTTGCAATTTTTACTCGACTATCCCCTCACTGCGGCGATTACTTTGGCTTTCTATTGTCTGACAATGTGGAAGGCTTCTGAAGGAAAGAAGGAAGAAGGAAGTTCGGCAACGGATTTTATAACGGATGTAACGGATGTAACGGATAGAACTCAGTTGGAAGAACCAACAAAGAAAAAGTATAAATTCTCCCCCTCCCCCAATCTCCCCCTCTCCCCGTCATCTTTCTTTTGGGCTATCGCCTTTGGAATTTCTCTCGGTTTATCAATATTAGTTAAACACACTACAGTATTATTTCTGTTTACGCCGATTGTGTGGCTGGCTGTTGGTGCTGTGCGCCAAAAAGCTTGGGGAAGATTAGCTCAATTAGCAGGTAGTTTGTTGCTGTCTGCGGCGGTGTTTGGGCCCTGGGCGAAAACCAATTGGCTGTTAATTTTGACCGGGGGAAAACGGGCAACGGTGGATTCGGCGATCGCCGAAGGAGATCCGGCCCTCAATACGATCGACGCTTGGATTTACTACGGTCAACGCTTACCCGAACAGATTTCTTGGCCTCTGTTACTTATTCCCTTAGTAGGATTGATACTTTATTGGCGTCGTCGGCAAGATAGTTCGTCTATCTTTTATCTCAACTCCTGTCGGTGGCTGGCTGTTTTCTGGGTAGGAGCTTATTTAATTAATTCTCTAAATATCAACAAAGACGACCGATATGGTATACCTTATTTGCCAGTTTTATCTATTTTCTTAGCCTACTGTTTAACGCTGTGGCCTTCGCGGTGGGGACGACAAATTCGCTGGGGTACAATTGGCTTGGCAATTCTGGCGATGCTGTTGCATATGTGGCCTCTGGGAGGTGCTTTTGGACATAGCTTAGTTCAAATTATCAGTCCCGGCAATTCTAACTATCCTTACTTGGGGAAAGAGTGGCCGCACCGAGAGGTAATTGCCGAAATTATTGATCGGGAACCTTATTTGCAATCTACTTTAGGCGTGTTGCCTTCGACGCCGGAAATTAACCAGCACAATTTTAATTATTACGGTGCTTTGGCGAATTTTCAGGTTTACGGGCGGCAGGTGGGAACGAATTTAAAAGACGTGCCGCAAGATGTGCGATCGCTCTCTTGGTTTGTAACTAAAACTGGCCCGCAAGGTTCGATTCGCGAACGGATTAAAAAAGCTCAAAATGCCGCCGTAAATGCAATTGAAAAAGGTGATAAATTTGAGTTAGATAAAACTTGGATTTTGCCAGATTATACTAATTTAAATCTTTATCGCAAGCGAGTGCAGCCTGTCGAAATACAGCCGTTGAATGAAGGGCGATCTCAAGTACAATTAGATCGAGTTACTGTCGGGGGAAAAGCAGTTCCGGGAGTCGCGCTATCGGTAACATATACTTGGTCTGGGCCTTGGCAGCAGTTGCAGTCTGGTTTAGTGTTGGTAACGTGGGAAAATCAGCAGTCTGGCGATATTCCACCGGGACAGACTTTCAGGATTTTACACGATCGCGCGATCGGCCAGGCGACTTTGCATCCGGGGATGCTGGAAGCGGATAAATTTGCTGTGGGGTTTCGAGTTGTCGATCGCACGGCGATGCTTCCTCCTGCTAATATTGCACCGGGCACTTACAATCTGCAAGCTACTTATCTAAATCGGAAAACCGGCGAAACTTATCCGATTAATGTGCCGGCAGTTAGTGTTAAAATCGAGGCAGAGCCTCTGGATATGCGTTCTCAGGCAGAGCCTGGGAACGAGAATAATGAGGATAATACAGATAAGCCTGAGTTAGATTTGGTGACTCAATTGCGGGCGATGGCGGTTAATTTACCCAAAGGATTGCCTGGTTTAGAACCCGTGTTCGAGCAGATTGGGCGCATCAATCAATACGATCCAATTCAAGATTATACCGTGCAAGCGGAACAAGCGTTAGAATATCGGTTGAAACAGGAACCCAATAATCTAGAATTGGCTTATGCTTTGGCATTTTCGCGAGTATTGCAGCAGAATGTCCAAAGTGCGATCGCCGCCTTAGAAAAAGTCACTCAACTCGACTCAAAAAACCCTTACGCTTACGCCTATCTCGCTTTCGTACACCTGTACGGCTGGCATCCCAAAGCCGCTCAAACAGCCTTAAAACCTGCTCTCGCTCTCAACTCCAACCTACCGGAAATTAGAGTTTTAAACGGTGTAGCGCAACTAATGCAAGGTAATCTCATTCAAGCATGGCAAGATTTGCAATACTTAAAAAAACTAAAAATTTAACAATCCCATTTAACAATCCCTTTTATTGTGGCACGGGCGTCCCGCCTGTGCTTCGCCTGTGCTTCCGAATCGGTAAAAAACAGAAAACCAATGAACCAACCAAGAATTGTCTCTCTAATTCCCAGTGCCACCGAAATTGTAGCACTTTTAGGATTAACCGATGCAATTGTGGGCCGTTCCCACGAATGCGACTATCCCCCAGAAATCCAGAATTTACCTGTGTGCACTCAGCCTAAATTCAATCCCGAAGGAACTAGCAGCGAAATTCACAACCGCGTGACAGAATTGTTGCAAAATGCGCTGAGTGTGTATAAAGTAGAAATAGATACTGTGGAAAAATTGCAGCCGACTCACATTATTACTCAAGCTCAATGTGAAGTCTGTGCTTGTTCTCTAGCGGATGTTGAACAAGCGGTAAGCACTCTGGTAAATAGCAAGCCGGAAATTATTTCTTTGCAGCCGAATCTGCTAGCGGAAATCTGGACGGATATTCAGCGAGTTGCTGATGCTTTGGGCGTAAATGGCAAAAGTGCGATCGACCTTTTGCAATCCCGCATCGATGCTATTATCTTAAAAACCAAAACATTAACCGTTAAACCCAAAGTAGCTTGCATCGAGTGGATTGAACCTTTGATGGCTGCGGGTAACTGGATGCCCGAATTAGTCGCAATGGCGGGAGGCAATTCGCTGTTTGGAATTGTCGGGAAACATTCCCCTTGGTTAAAATGGGAATCTTTAGTAGAAGCTAATCCCGATGTAATTATTTTCATGCCTTGCGGCTTTGATTTAAGTCGCACTCGCAGCGAAGCAAGGCAGATAACTAAATACGCAGAATGGCCTGATTTGCAAGCAGTAAAAACGGGGAAAGTTTACCTAACTGACGGCAATTCTTACTTTAATCGGCCGGGGCCGAGATTGGTTGATTCGTTAGAAATTTTAGCAGAAATTCTCCATCCCGAAATCTTCGATTTTGGCTACCGGGGTAAGGGTTGGCAGCCATTTTTGTAGATACCCGCAGCTAGCTAAAGCTTTATCTATAGCAATCCTAAATCATTTGTAAATTTCTTACTCCCTCCCCTTGATAAGGGGAGGGTTGGGGTGGGGTAAAAAATTTACGACTCCTGCAACGATTGCTATATATTAATTCGGAATTGCCTGCCATACAAATAAGGACACAACAATGTTGTGTCCTTACTTCGCTTTCATTTAACCGAATCTAACATCAATTGATACAAAAACGGCTAGTCTTACTTCGCATCAGGCGGCATCAGCACCTTGTCAATTACGTGAATAACGCCGTTGCTAGCTTTGATATCAGCTTTCACAACATTAGCGCCGCTGACAGTAACTTTGCCTGTGCTAACTGCCACCTTCAGCGAACTTCCTTCGACACTTTTTACATCGCCGGATTTTAGGCTAGTAGATAAAACTGAACCAGGAACAACGTGGTAAGTTAAAATCTTAGTAAGTAGGGCTTTGTTTTCCGGTTTGAGCAAATTCTCCACAGTTCCTTCTGGCAAAGCAGCAAATGCCGCGTCTGTCGGTGCAAAAACAGTGAAAGGGCCTTTTCCTTGTAAAGTTGTCACCAAACCTGCAGAGCCCAAAGCCTTTGTCAGCGTCTTGAATTGAGCGTCGCCAGATGCAATAGCGACAATATCCTTAGCCTGAGCCATTGGTGCCGGTGAAGCAGTGGTTTTCCCATTTCCTGCAACTTGTTGAGTTTGAGTTGCATTAGCAACATTGGTGTTGGAGGTGATGTGAGCCCAAGCCGGGAAACCGATTAACGCGCTAGCGCCGATTATTCCTGCGAAACCTGTGAGTTGTTTCATCCAACTAGGTAAATTTTGATTTTTCATTTCGCTTGCATTTCCTTATGAGATAAAACCGTGAACATGAATTGTTATGTTAGCCAAATCTCGACAAAAGGCAAGGTTGCCAGAGGCTAAGGTAGAGAGAAAATTCTCTTGCATCCCCGATCGAACAAAACTTCCTTAATATAACGCAACCTAAAAAATCTGGCATCAACCGCTAAATCTGTAACTCAAAACCTCAATCACCGAACCAGTTTGGGGTAAGTCAGCAGATTTGAGCGAAATCGTGTCATTATTCAATCGGCGCACCGGCGTACCATCCATCAGCGCCAAGAATTCATCTAGCGGCACCAAATCGCACGCAGCAGCATCGGCGGCTTGGGTTTTGAAATGTGTCGGAATCACCATCTTTGGTTTGAGAAGTTGCAAAGTTTGCTTCGCTTCCGCCGGAGTGTAAGCTTTCGGGCCGCCGCCCACGGGAATCAGCACTACATCGGGCCGCCCGATCAAGATTTGTTCTTCAATGCCGATCGGGCCAGCAACTCCGCCCAAGTGTAAAATCTTAACGCCCGCTTGCTGCCACAGCCAAGCCACATTGACCCCAAATCGCCTTCCTCCCTCACGGTCTTTTTGGGTCCGAATCCCTTGAATCCGCAGTCCGTTAGACCTGTAAGCCCCCGGTTCGTACAAAAGGCCGGGATTGCCCGCAAATCCCTCGATCGCCCCTTCATCGAGCAACCGGCTGCTAATCAGAATCAAATCTGTTGGCACTTTAGGAGAACGATAGCCTGCGGTACAGCCCAGGGGGCGAAAAGGATTCACCAGCACCCTCGCACCGCCTCCGGCGAACAAGAAGCAAGTGTGGCCCAACCACTGAATCGACAAAGAATCAGCAGTTTGAGCTTGATAGCTTTCCCATCCAGATGGTAAACCAGTGAAGAAAGCTGCTAGCAAACCCGTCTGTGCGTAACGTATTAATTGTCGCCGTTTCATCTTGTGATTGCGGTTGTCGGGTGTTGGTCGTCTGTTGTTATACCACAAAACACCGCCAGTCGATTTTAGATTTTAGATTTTAGATTTTAGATTTACTTGCAGCATTGAATCTGGAATCTCGAACATGAGTCTAAAATTTGGGGTTCACCACGACAGGAGTGAGGGGCTTGTATCCTTTTTGAGGCGGTTCAGGTGCGAAAATGTGTACCCTACTCTCACCGTAAGGTTCTATAAAAGCGAACCCTACAAATTCAGAGAAATTTAACTAAGGAATGAGAATTAAATAACTTCCACTCTTGAAAGTGGGATGGGCGTCCCGCCCATCCCACAATAACAATTAAAATTGTAAGTTATTTAATTCGCGATCCTAAAGCCGTTCCAAGAAATTTCGCAATAATTGCTTTCCCGAAGTCGTCAAAATACTTTCCGGGTGAAACTGTACACCTTCAATATGCGGATATTCCCGGTGCCGCACGCCCATAATAGTTCCGTCTTCAACCCAAGCGGTAATTTCCAAAACTTCTGGACAACTCTGCTTTTCAATTACTAAACTGTGATAGCGAGTGGCAATCATCGGCGATTCCACGCCCTGAAAAACTCCGACTCCTGCGTGTTCTACCTGAGAAGTTTTGCCGTGCATCAACACGGGTGCAGAAACAATTTTGCCGCCAAATACTTGACCGATACTTTGATGTCCGAGGCACACGCCTAAAATTGGTAGAGTCGGCCCCAATTCTTTGATTAATTCCAGAGAAATTCCCGCATCTTCCGGCCGTCCCGGGCCGGGAGAAATCACCACTGCTGCCGGCTGCAATTGCCTAATTTCTGCTAAGGAAATTTGGTCGTTGCGGTAGACTTGCACTTCGCTGGCTACGGGCAACTGGGCACCGAGTTCTCCTAGATACTGTACCAAATTGTATGTAAAACTGTCGTAGTTATCGATTACTATAATCACGGGTTAAGTTGGATTTTAGGTTTTAGATTTTAGATTTTAGGTTAACTCGCTCCCTGAAAGCAAGGGTTTTAAGATTTTAGATAGATGCCCAAGATAAAAATAGCTGCAATATAGACGAATAAAACTAAAAACCTCCCATTGGTCATCTAAAACCTAAAATTTGCTGAGGCCAATAATTTACTAACTGCCGATCGCAATTTGAACGACTGCCCACAAAGGAGGCAGCAGAAGTGCAGTACCGACGATGATCGCAGCCATTGCCGATACCAGAACTGCTCCGGCACCGCAGTCTTTGGCAATTTTGGCTAGTTCGTGGTAAGATTGCCCGACTGTCAAGTCTACCACCGATTCGATCGCCGTATTCAACAGTTCCATGGCTAAAACTATGCCAATGGTGACGCCGATCACAGATATTTCTACAGGTTTCAGTTGCAAAAATAGGCCGAGTCCGATCGCCAAAGTGCCAATAACAGTGTGAATCCGAAAATTGCGCTGAGTTTCAAAAGCATAACTCAGACCCCCCCAAGCGTATCTAAAACTCGTAGCTAAGCTAGATGCGATTTTCCAGGACAGCTCTCGGTTGTATTTCAAGGCTTTTTTAGGCTCCTGGACTGTCTGGCTAGAAGAGTCTTGAGGCATGGGCAGAAACTGTGCGATTTGTGATGAAATTGAGGGTCTATCTAGTGTCATAAAGAACCAACTTTAATTTACAGAGATGAATGAAAGCTAAACTTTTGAAATTAACTTCATCAAGTCTAGGTAACTTTTCTAAGTTTTTACTAAAGTTTTGGTTTAATTTCAGAAATTTATATTGGGCTTGACATACTTTGTTAAGTAACCATCAACTTCAGTTATGCTGTTTGGATCGCAAGACCGATCGCCCGCAGCAATATTTCTTGTCGATCGAGCATTTGAGTCAGACTTTCTTCATCCGGGTGATCCCAGCCCAAAAGATGCAGAAAACCGTGGGCTGCCAGCCAAGCTAGTTCGGTCTTCAGGGGATGTCCTTGCTGCTGGGCTTGTCGGTTAGCTGTATCGATCGAGATGACGATATCACCCAAGTATAGGGGTTCAGATGACTGCATTTCCTCTAGCTGAGGACAGTCTACCTCTAAAGCTGCGAAAGCTAGTACATCCGTCGGTCGATCGAGCTGGCGGTACTGGAGGTTGAGGGCTTGCATCTCCCTATCGGCGGTTAAACGCAGACTGACTTCGTAGCCTGGGGCCACTGGCACATCCGCCCCCTGGTTTTCCAGCCAAACGCTAAACCAATTTTCCCAGGTTTCGGCTGCAATCTCCCCGCTGGCTGCACTCTCAGGGAGGTTGGAAGCGTCGGCTGACTGCTGGGCGAGCCCGTAACAGTCCTCGACGTTCACCTCTATTAACATTTTTTTGCTCTCCTGTCAAGGGATATATTCAATTTTTTACAAATTCCAATGGCGCGATCGAACGGCAGGGGATTTTGCTGTTGCTGGCAAGATACAGTAATCTGTTAGAGATTGCAACAGTCAGGCAGAACAATCAGCTTAACTCCAGATTAAGAAATATCAAAAACATCAGCAGAAATTAGAGGCTGATTGTTGGAATCCTCGATTAAGAATTGAAATAGCGATCGAGAAAAGCCAAACCCACGAGTACGCCTAAAAGTCCGGCGGCTGTCAAGGCAAAATGAAACAAAGAAGTCGCCCGCTTGCGAACCATGTTCCGCATCGCCAGCTTGACATAACTCGGTGGAGGTGAAGTGCTTGTCGGCGCTGTCGGGGTTTCGGCGGACTCTTCGGAGGCGGGAATTGCTGAGGGATGTTGACTCATAACGGTTAGTTTAGAAGGTTAAGAGAGGGACTGTTGAGGACAGGCTCGTCCCGATGTTAACAAATATGTAACGTTTTGTGTAGGATTTTTTAGGTTTCAGATTGTCGGAGGCTGGTTTCGGACAACAAAGCATCCGCCCAAACAGCATCTGATTCTGAAAGCGCAGGTACGGGTGCGACGGTGTAATCTATTCTAAAGTCATAGGCGGCGCGATCGTAAACCCCATTTAATAACGCTTGTAAATCTACAATTGGTTCCGCATCACCCGCGCGCAAAGGCAAGGGAAACTGAGGAATCATATCGGGTAAATTGAAAAGGTACAAATCCGCCAAAGGCCTTTGATTTCCGCGACTCACTAAAATTCGATAACTTGCCTCAATATCGTTACCAAAAACTAACATGGGTTGGTAACTTCGCAGCAAGTCAATCTCAACCAGATGAGTGCGAATACCAAACACCTTTTCTCGTTTTTCTTCATACATTTCTCGCCCTTTTCCGGGGCGCTTGTTTGTTGGTGAAAGCACTTCAATCACCGTCACTACCTTTTTATTTTCGGTTTCGACGATCTGCAAATAACTTTCTTTTACTTCCATCGGTAAAGGTATTCTCACCTTCAAAGATTGGGCTGGCGGAGCAGCAAGGGCGACATTAGAAGTAGTCTCGGTTGCTGGAGTTGGTGAGCGCTGTATCGTAACATCGGGAATTCCAATTAGTAAAGCATCTTCGCCGCTGATTTGATAAATTCTTTGTTCGATATCTACTAAATATTTAGGTAGCAGTTGCGGAGTCAGCAAATCTGCGATCGCCACTATTAACCTATTATGAACCGAACGCCACAATTCAGGACTTTCTAAATAAGGATTCATCCCTGGAAACCAGGGTAAACGCATCTTAATTTCAACCTCAAACATGATAAGATGAAGTGTTTAGCTAAATCAAGTGCGTAATTGAT